>JALGTR010000325.1 GCA_029821265.1 Candidatus Zipacnadia bacterium | reverse complement strand
CTGCCGATCGAGACCGAGCGCCTGCTGCTGCGCGACTTCGAGCCAACCGACCTCGAAGCGTTTCACGCGTACGCCTCCGATCCCGAGGTGACACGCTATCTGCCGTGGGGGCCGAACGAACTCGCGGACAGCGAGGACTTCTTGCGGCGAAAGATCGCTGAGCAGCAGGCGGCCGAGCGCACGGTGTGGGATCTCGCCGTGGTCGAGCGCGAGAGCGGGCAGCTGCTCGGCTCAGTCGCGCTCCGCCTGCGCGACGACCGCTGCCACGCCGAGCTTGGATACATCTACGCGCGCCACGCCTGGGGACGGGGCATCGCCACCGAGGCGGGCCGGGCGATGCTGCGCTTCGCATTCGAGCATCTGGGACTGCATCGCGTCCATGCCACCTGCGACGTGGAGAACGCTGGCTCGGCGCGGGTGCTCGAGAAGCTGGGCATGCGCCGGGAGGGTTACTTTGTCGAGAGCGTCTGCCGCCAGGGACGCTGGCGGGATTCCTACTTCTACGCCATCCTCCGCCGTGAGTGGCTGGCGAAGTCGGGAGAGCGGCCATGAGTGACGATATCCGCATCGCAATACAGCGCTTCGCCGAGGAGCGCACATATCCGTGGGAGGGCGCGCAATTGCAGGTACCCGACGGCGTTGAGGTCCGACTGGAGGTCCCCTACGGAAGCGCGGCCGGTGTCGAGCTGACGACCGACCTGTTCCTGCCACCCGCAGACCGGTTCGAAGGGCCTCGTCCGGCGATCGTCTTCATCCACGGCGGCGGCTGGCGCGCGGGCTCACCGACGCAGTTCTACCGCCAGGCCGGCATGCTGGCGGCTCTGGGCGTCATCGGCTCGTGCTGCCGCTACCGCTTCGCGCCGGAGTTCACATTCCCTGCGGCGGTGCACGACGTGAAGGCCGCGGTGCGCTGGCTCAGGGCAAATGCAAAGGAGTTGGGCGTGGACCCCGAACGGATCGGCGCCGCCGGCGGCTCCGCAGGCGGACATCTGGCCGCCATGCTGGCGACCACCGCCGGCGTCGCGGAGCTGGAGGGCGACGTCGGCTCGCCGGGCGAGCGAAGCGACGTGCAACTCGCCATGCCGCTCAATCCGATCACGGATATGACGGCATTCGTGGATGGCACTTCCCTGCACGCGGCGGTCGTCCAGTTCATGGGCGGGCCGCCGGAGGAGATCCCGGATGCCTATCGCCTCGCCTCGCCGCTGCTGCAGGTGGATCCGCGGACACCGCCCTGCCTGCTCGCACATGGCAGCGACGACCACGTGGTGCCGCCGTCTCAGTCGGAGCGCTTCGCCCGGGCCCTCGAGAGCCTGGGCATCCGCCAGGAGCTGATTCTTGTGGACGGCGTCGGCCACGGGTTCTTCAACGCCGAGCCGCATTTCACGCCGATCTACGAGGCGATGGAGCGATTCGTGCTCGATCTGTTCGCCCCGCAATGAGCACAGCGAGGCCCTGGGGGCGCTTAACCGAACCTTAATCGCACGCGAACGCCCGGTTAACCCGGTAGCGTTACACTACACTCGACCGCAGGAGCGAAAGGCTCCGGTCCGCGGAACGCCGCGGCGGTCATGATCCCCGAAAACCAGCGACGGCGAGGCGGCGCGCGCCTTTTTCGCGGGTTGCTGAGGGGTGATCTGGGGAGCACAGTGCGGCTCGCCTCCCATGCCTCTGTCGAGCGACAGGGCAATTCCGAGAGCAGCGCGGCTCCCAGGCTGCGTCTCCCGACTGAGGCCCACTCTCAGAGGGATGAACTCGAAGGGAACGGCCAGAGGTGCTGGCCGCCCGCCGTCGAAAACGGCCGCAGACAGGGCGACCCAATCATGCACGCGCGCTCGCGACCAACAGGTCCATTCTCCCACCTCCACAACCCTGCTCACGCGCTGTCTGCGGTGCCCTGGTTTTCGGGTCCGATCGGTTGAAGAGAAGGAGATGTCCAATGCCCACGCGCAAACCTCTGTTCGTCACTTTGACCATCCTGGCCGTCATCGCCGCAATCGGCGTCGTCGCCGCGCTGAACGGGCTCGGATCCGGCACAGAAGCAGTCGCCGCGCCCGTCGAGCCGCCGCCCGACATTAGCCCCGTCCGCAACGTCATCGTCATGATCGCAGACGGATGCGGCTCCAACCACGTGGAAGCTGCCACGCTTTTCGAGTATGGCGAGCCCCGGAGCCCGCTCTACGACTCATTCCCGGTCTCGATGGCCTCGTCAACCTACGCTGCAGGCGGCTCATACGACCCGGAGAGAGCCGCGACCGACTTCGACTACGTTGCGAGCGGCGCCACTGATTCCGCCGCTGCGGCGACCGCCCTCGCAACCGGCGTCAAGACATACTCCGGCGCGATCGGAGTTGGCCCTGACAGGCAGCCTGTGAAGAACGTGGTCGAGCACGCCGAGAGCCTTGGCAAGGCCACCGGGGTTGTCACCAGCGTGCCGCTCAGTCACGCCACCCCGGCAGGCTTCGTGGCACACAATGAGAGTCGCGGCAACTACGTCGAGATCGCGAACGAGATGATCCACGACAGCGCAGTGGACGTCATCATGGGCAGCGGCCACCCTGACTACGACGCCGATGGGCGACCCGTCGAGGGCGAGCGTCAGTACCGGTTCGTCGGCGGGCAGGAGACCTGGCAGGCCCTGCGCAACGGCTCTGCAGGTGGCGATGCTGACGGCGATGGACAGCCAGATCCGTGGACGCTGATCGACACCACCGAGGGCTTCCGGGCGCTGCAGAGCGGACCGACGCCCGATCGAGTCTTCGGCGTCGCGCCGGTCGCGCAGACACTCCAGCAGAAGCGAAGCGGCGACTCGAAGGCCGACGCCTACACGGTTCCGCTGACGCCGAACATGCCGACACTGGCGGAGAT
>JALGTR010000090.1 GCA_029821265.1 Candidatus Zipacnadia bacterium | reverse complement strand
GATGTTGCTCAGACAGCTCGTCTGCCGTGCCTTTTCCCTGGCCCGCGCGAAAACGGGGAACAGGATTGCGGCCAGGATCGCGATGATGGCGATCACGACCAACAGCTCGATGAGGGTGAAACCCTTGCGCATCACGACATGAGCCTCCTTTGCGAATTGTGCGCCTTCGAGGGTGAGCACACGCGCTCTACCCCGCACGACGACGGGCTATCAGGCGAAAGAACACGCCTGTTGAGACCGATCTTCAACAGAGCTGGGCCTGGGAAGCAGTACCGTCTCACCGACGGGGAACCACTCTATTGCCGCTTCTGCCCCTGAACCGTCACCCCGTACAGACCTGTCACACGGAGCTAACAGGATAATGCACCGTGGCGCGTGTGGAATCCTTCCTGCCGTCGGAGAAACATTCGATAACTCCGCAGCAATCGCCACCACTTCGGCCAGCAGAACGAGAAGCGGCAGCAGAAAGGATCTGCCGCCGCTGCCATGTCGGGGATGGTAGGCCGATCAGTCGCGGCCCCACCAGAACTGTGAGTCCTCGTAGAGACCGTTATCTCCCTCGAGGGTTTGGCGGTTCATCCACTTCGCGTGACCATCGAGGAAGCCGACGTTCGCACCATCATTGTGGCGGATGTCAAGGCGCGCGAACCCATCCTTCCCGTAGGCGTAATGGGTTGGATAGCGCGCCAGATAGTAGGTCGGGTAGACCACGTAGTACTTGCAGTCGGTGAACCAGATGGTCTCGGCGGGCCTGTCGAAGTTCGCCATGTTCAGGTAGTAGTAGAAATACGTGACCCAGTAGTTCATCCCGTAGCCGAAGTAGCTGTCACGCTGGTTCGGATCGTAGGTAAACGTATACGTGGGAACCGAGGGACAGGTGAAGAGCTGCTCGTTCTTCACGTACGGGTAGAGCTGCTGCGGCCAGTTATAGTAGGGGGGATCCCACGGCCACGCCGGCTCATCAGGGGTCTGAGGGGAGCGAGTTCCGGCCAAATGTCCGAACAGATTGTCGTCGTAGTCGGTCACATACATGTGAGCGCCGATGACCAGCTGCTTCATGTTGGACAGACAGGACGTCTGCCGCGCCTTTTCCCTGGCCCGCGCGAAAACCGGGAAGAGAATTGCGGCGAGGATCGCGATGATCGCGATCACGACCAACAGCTCGATGAGCGTAAAGCCCTTGCGCATCTCAACACCTCCGGTCAGAGTGATGCAACGCCCCCCCCGTCTCGATAGGAACGACGCCCGTCATCGGTCGACTGCAGTCCACGAAGTGTATTGTTCCCTTAAGGTGCGTGGACCTTCATTGATCAAGAATCATTTTTCTGTTAACGACCGTCCTGGCCCACGCAGTGATCCGGACGCAGCTCCCCGCGAGACCTTAAAGCCCTATTGACCTTCCGCCGGACGAACTCCTTCAAGGCTGAGGAGTATTCTATAGATTCTTTTAAGGACGTGGCCCCGCCTCCCGGCCCACAGCGCTGCCCCGGGGGGCAGGTCTCGCGGCACACCGGCGCGAAATGGGTGTATGATCCAATGCACACAGACGATCGACAGGAGCCCCTCCGATGGCGAAAAGGTCGCGCAGTGGCGAGAAGGTCACGCTGAAGATACCCCGTCCCCTCTACGAGCGCATCGGCCAGATCATCGATGGGGCCGGGTACAACTCGGTCACGGAGTTCGTCGTCTACGTGCTGCGTGATCTCGTCAGCACGCACGCGATGGCCGAGAGCGAGGATTACAGCGAGGAGGAGCTTGAGCGGGTCAAGGACCGCCTACGTTCGCTGGGCTATCTGTAGCCGGAGGTCACTGCTCCGGCGGCCCCAGTATCTCGTCCAGCCGCTCGAATGTCTCCCGGATGTAGCGCACGCGGTGCTCAACACTCCGCTCGATGGCCTCCATCGACGCTTCTGCATCCGCCTCCGACGGCTTCCCCCAGGTTCCCGTCTCGGTGCTCGTTCCATAGCCGACGTAGTCGTTCCACTCCTGACCCATCGCCGGCGAGAAGTCCGGCGACCGGCCCTTCACCAGCTCGGGCCAGAGCGCGAGCATCTGCCCGGTCTCGCCGCGCCCGGAATGAGTCTCCTCAGGCATGCGGTCGCGCTCAGACAGCAGCGGCCCGTCGGCATGGATGATGCGCAGGTCCGGGAAGCGGAAGTTCAGGTCGCGGATGGTCGGCTTCAGGATCCAGTTGCCACCATGGCAGGAAAGAATGACAATTCTACGTATATCGTGATGTCGCAGTGACAGTATAATGTCCTCTACTACAAGCGCCAGAGTCGAGGGCCGGAGGGTGATGGTCCCGGGTAGATCCATGTGCTCCTGGGAGTTCGCGTAGGCTATTGCGGGGAGCAGGTAGCAGTCGTCGAGTCTTTCTGCGATGCGGCGGGCCATCTCATCGGCGCGCAACCAGTCGGTGGCGATGGGGAGGTGATGACCGTGCTGCTCAAGCGAGCCGACCGGCAGGATGGCGATCCGGGGGGCGGCCTCGGCGATCTCCTTCCAGGTGTTGTAGACCGTGACCATGATCTCTCCTCCGCGCTCGTGCTGGGCGCTGGAGGG
Source organism: Candidatus Zipacnadia bacterium (assembly GCA_029821265.1). Lineage (GTDB taxonomy): Bacteria > Armatimonadota > Zipacnadia > Zipacnadales > UBA5352 > JALGTR01. Next base: position 12,503 of record JALGTR010000090.1, on the reverse strand, counting down.
CACTTCCCGGCAGGCTTGCTGATACCTGCGCGGTCGTCGGGCCACGGGTCGCAGATTGCAGGTCGCGACGTGAGATCGGGGGAAACAAATCCGCGGGGCTAAAGACACTATGCAGGTGGAGAGTGAGAATGTGGATGCGTCTACCCGGATAGATGTCCTGATTCGCGCGCGCTACTCAATCCTCTACGTGGTCTCGTGGGAGGAGGATCGGGTAGAGAAAGTGCTGCGTGAGATCGCCCGCAAGCGCGAGAAGCAGATGTTCACGTGGACCATCACGCGTGGGATGGTGCAGGAGGGTGGCAAACAGAGCGATCCCTCCACCGCCGATCCGCTGCGCGCGCTGGATTTCGCGATGGAGCACAAGGAGGGCGCGCTCTTCGTGCTGCGCGACTTCGACCACTTCCTCGACGATCCGACCGTTCAGCGGAAGCTGCGGGATGTGGCCAGGGCGTTTCGGTCAAGCTACAAGTCGCTGATCATCCTCTCGCCGGTGCTGACCATCCCGAGCCATCTGGAGAAGGACATCACCGTCATCGACTTCCCTCTTCCGGATCAGGAGGAGCTTGGCAGCCTGCTGGACGGGATCGTCAAGCAGGTGGAGGGCAACCCGAATATAGTCGTTGACCTGGACGACGAGAGCCGTGAGCAACTCGTGAAGGCGGCGCTGGGACTGACGGCGTCGGAGGCCGAGGATGCCTACGCGAAATCCGTGGTGCTCAACGGCCGCCTCGGGCCTGAGGACGTCGAGGTGGTGCTAACTGAGAAGGAGCAGATCATCCGCAAGTCCGGCATTCTCGAGTTCTACTCAGCCGAGGAGAAGTTCGCGCACGTGGGCGGGCTGGACGCGCTAAAGCAGTGGCTGAGCAAGCGTGGAAAGGCATTCAGCGAGGCGGCGCGTCAGTTCGGCCTGCCGCAGCCCAGGGGCGTGCTGCTGATCGGGGTGCAGGGCTGCGGGAAGAGCCTCTCGGCGAAGGCGGTCTCCAGCCTCTGGCACCTGCCGCTGCTGCGGCTGGACGTGGGCTCGGTCTTCTCTGGCGTGGTCGGTTCATCGGAGCAGAACATGCGGCGGGCGATGCGGCTGGCGGAGTCGATCGCGCCGTGCATCCTGTGGCTGGACGAGCTGGAGAAGGGCTTCTCCGGTACGCAGAGCTCGAGCTTTTCGGACGCGGGGACGACCGCTCGCGTCTTCGGCAGCTTCATCACATGGCTGCAGGAGAAGACGGAGCCCGTTTTCGTCATAGCGACCGCCAACGACATCAGCGTGCTGCCGCCGGAGCTGATGCGCAAGGGCCGGTTCGACGAGATATTCTTCATCGACCTGCCATCGACCGACGAGCGCGAGGAGATCTTCCGGATTCATCTCGAGAAGCGTGGGCGGGATCCGGAGAACTTCAACCTCCGGGAGCTGGCGGTGGAGGCCGCGGGCTTCTCGGGCTCGGAGATCGAGCAGGTGGTGATCTCCGGGCTCTATGACGCATTCGACGAGGGTCGCGAGCTGCGGCAGGATGATCTGATGGCGTGCATCAAGGCGACCGTTCCTCTCTCCTCGACCCGCAAGGAGGACATCGACGCGCTGCGCGAGTGGGCGCACATGCGGGCGCGTCAGGCGTCGTCCACCGTCAGCGAAGAGGCCGGCGTGGAGCGAAAGATCGAGCTGTGAGGGCCGATCGGCAGGAGGCGTGAGCGATGTCATGCGGTGTGGTTGTGGGGCTGGCGCTGGTCGATCTGGCGATGTTCGCGATTGCGGCGAACGCGACCGCCGTGGTCGTGGGAGCCGGTATCGTCGGAGCGAATCGCGTGGCCGAGCGCCAGCGGCTGCGGCAGCTCATCGAGGAGGCAACGGGCGGGGAGATCGACGTCGATGCGCTGCTGAGCGAGGAGACGGAGCAGGAGATCCACCAGATGCTTGAGGAAGGCGACGCAGGCCCGGAGTTCCAGGACGCCGAGGTTATCGTGCGCAGCGGCGCCGGAGATATCATCGGCCTGCGGCGCGACAGCGAGGGGATCTACCAGGTCATCGCCAAGTATCGCCCCAGCGACGCCCAGCGGCTCCAGGTTGACACATCCGATGTCGCAGAGAAGTGGCGGCAGCGATATGCGTACCTCAAGGTCAAGCGCGAGGCCGAGAAGCTGGGCTACCAGGTGGTAGAGGAGGAGGTGCTCCCCGACGACAGTGTGAGAGTGCGGGTGCGTCGGTGGGACTGATGGAGTGCGGAGAGCGGACAGTCGCGGACTACCGCATCGAGGCGCAGCTCGGCGCGGGCCGGCATGGTGTCACGTACCGTGCCACGGGGCCGGATGGTCAGCCGGTTGCCCTGCGAGAGTTCGAGCTCTGGGACGCGACGCGGGCGGAGGCGGTACACCACGATCCCGAGCTTGAGCGTCTCACACGTACGCTCTCCAACCTGCAGCACGTGGGGCTAGCCAGCAACCTCGGAACGTTCGCCCACGGCACGCGCGTGTACGTCGCGGAGGAGTTCATCGAACTGCCGACGCTGGCGGAGCTTCTCGAAGACGACGGCCCGCTGCCCGTCGATGAGGCATGGGCGGTTAGCTGCCAGGTGCTCAGCGCGCTGGAGTTTGCACACCTGCGGGGAGTGCTTCATCTCGACATTCGGCCCGAGCACGTGCATTACGAGCCGCGCTTCCGGCAGGTGGTCGTGACTGACACCGGGCATATGCAGCTGCTGCTGCGCCTGAGGCCGGGGGCGGCGCTTGTGGACTTCGTCGATGAATACCACGCCCCGGAGCTTCACGTGGGTGAGGAGCCCACGGCGGCGTCCGAGGTGTTCGGCGTCGCGGCGCTGCTGCACCGAATGCTGACCGGACTTCTTCCACCGCGGCCGGACCTGCAGCGCGACAACGGGGGAGGGCGCTTCGCGTTTCTCGAGGTCGAGCGTGAGAAGGCCGAGCGCGCTCCGGAGGACATACTTGCCGAGGTGGCCGAGGAAGCGCCGGGCGTCATCGCGGTCATGCAGCGAGCGCTGGCGGTTGACCCGCGGGAGCGCTATGACCGCGCTGGACGGATGCAGCAGGCGCTCGCGCGAGCACACCGCGCGGATCAGCGCGGGGAGCCCTACATCGAGCCCGGGATAGCCGATCGCGCGGCAGAGGACGGGCTTGTCGAGCGTGAGCGGCAGTTCGAGGCCGAGCGCCGTCCGGTCTCGGAGGGCGTGGAGTTCTGTGAGATCTGCGGCCGACCGCTCGACGCGTCAGGCTCCTGTCGGACCTGCGGAACCAGATCGGCATCCGGAGGGCCGGTTATCTCGCTTCCGCCGCAGCGCCGGCAGCCGAGCAGCTTCTTCCAGCGCCATGGCGACAAGCTGTTGGTGCAGGAGCGCTTCGACGAGGCCGTGGACGCCTACCGCATGGCTGTCGAGCGGGCGCCAGATGACCCCGAGGCCAACCGCGACCTCGCCGACGCCCTCGCGCTTGCCCAAAGATACGAGGAGGCGGCTGAGGCGTATCAGCGTGTCCTGAAGACCACACCCGATGATCTCGAGGCGCGACACGAGCGGGGTCGCATGCTGGTGGCGGCCGGCCGACATCGCGAGGCGGTCTACGAGCTGCGCAAGGTGCTCGCCGCCGACCCGGACGACGGTATCCGCCGTTCGGCGTTGACACAGCTCGGCGCGGCACACGCGGGACTGCGCAACTATCGCAGAGCGCGCGAGACCTGGGAGCGCGTGCTCGAGGAGGAGCCGGAGAACGCGCGTGTGCACGTGCTGATGGCGCGCACATACCTGGCGCAGCACAATCTCAGCGCCGCCCACCGCCATCTGCGGCAGGCGCTCAGGACCGATCCGGACGACGGCCGCGTGCGGGACCTGCTGACTGAGGTGAACCGCCAGCTCGAGACCATGGGCCGCAACGGCCGTCCCACCTTCGCGCCGATTGACGCGGAGATGGAATCTGGAGGCCCAGGTGTGCTCGAGGACGCGCTGCGTGGCGCCAGGCTGCTGCTTGGCCTGGATCGACGCGAGCCATTCGGTGGCGGCGGGCGGAGCATCCCCACCGAGGACGGCGACACGGAGGAGGACGAGCGCTGAAGCGCTTCCGGCGCGTGCGCGACGGCCTCGCGCCGCCGGGCTTCATTGTCTGCCGCGAGACGGCTGCGCCGATCGGCGACGTCCGCGGCGCGGAAGATGGGGAGCTTGCGCAGGCGCATGAGGCCGCACTGCGGTCACGCAAACCGCCCGTCGGCGACCGGGCGTCGCTGCTTGACGTGAAGATCGAGATGGCGCGACGGGCGCTACAGGACTGCCGGCTCTGCCCCCACGAGTGCGGCGTCGACCGCACAGCCGGCGGGCGAGGCTTCTGCGGCGTTGGTCCTCGCGCACAGATCGGCGCGCAGATGGTGCACCTCGGTGAACTGCCCGATCTCGTTCCCGCGTACTCCGTCTTCCTCAGCGGCTGCACCATGCGTTGCGTTTACTGTCGCAAGCCCGATCTGCTGGAACGACCCGAGGAGGGCGAGGTGCTCGAGCCCGCCGCCTTCGCGCGCGAAGTCGAGGAGGGCGCGGCCCGTGGCGCACGCACGCTGAAACTCCTCGGCGGGACCCCGGAGCCCTCTGTGCACGCGCTCCTGCAGGCGCTGCGGCAGCTTCGCACGCCGCTGCCGCTGGTCTGGGAGAGCACGATGTTCATCGCCCCGCAGTGCCTCAGGCTGCTGCGCGGCGTGGTGGACCTGTTTGTCGCGAACGTCCGCTACGGAAACGACACCTGCGCGCGCGAGTTATCCGGAATCGATCGCTACGTGACGCCGGCCATGGAGGCGCTGCGCGAGGTCTCGCGGTGGAGCGATGTGACGCTTCGGCACCTGATCCTGCCCGGGCATGTCGAGTGCTGCACGATGCCGCTGGCGGCGATGCTTGAGGAGCTGCTGCCCGATGTGGAGCTGGTGCTGCTCGACCAGTATCGCCCGTTCTGGCGAGCATTCGAGCATCCGACGCTGTCACGTCGTCTCTCGGACGACGAGCGCGGGGCGGCGATCGAGGCCGTCAGCGCCCGAAAGCGGCTCTGGCGGCTGAGCGATCTGACCTGACAGGAGGCGACGGCCGATCGGTCGCCGCCTCCTGTCGCATCTGCGGGCTGTCCTACTCATTTCGCACGCGCTCGACGGTCTCCCAGAGCGCGGCGCAGATGTACTCGTTGTCGGAGCTGGGCATCAACGGGTGGATCGGGACGCAGAAGATCCGCCTGCCGAGCAGCTCTGAGCGTGGCAGGTCGCTATGGTCGGTGTTGCGGTCGAGATACGCGCTTGACTGGTAGGCGGGCGGGTTCGCGACCACACATGGGACTCCGTACTCCTCCCGCATGATCTCCAGCAGGCGGTCGCGCTTGTCACCGGCCCACTCCTCCGGCACCAGGCAGGTGTACAGGTAGTAGGTGTGCCAGCACTCCTCGGGGCAGTACGGGAGTGTGATCTCCGGGATACCCTTGAGCAGTTCGTCGCGCTCGGCGGCGACCGCGCGCCGCTCCTCGATCATCGTCTCGAGGCGCTCGAGCTGCACCATGCCGACCGCAGCCTGCACGTTCGTGAGCTTGTAGTTCGTCCCCCAGCAATCGCCGCCAAAGCCCCGAATCTGGCGCATCCGGCTCGCCGCGTCAGGATCGTTGGTCACGACCGCGCCGCCCTCTCCGAGCGTGGTCATCAGCTTCATCGTGTGGAAGGAGAAGACCGTAATCCACGCGCGAGAGCCCACGCGCTGGCCGTGCAGTTTCGCGCCCGGTGAGCGGGCAGCGTCGCCGATCACCTTCAGCGGACCGTGCGTGGGGTGTGGGTTGCGTTCGGCGATCTCGAGGTACTCGTCAATCGGCGCGGCCATGCCGTTCATATGCACCGGGTAGATCGCGCGCGTCCGGTCGGTGATGCGCCGCTCGACGTCCTCGGGATCGGCCTGAAAGGTGCGTTCGTCGACCTCGCACCACACCACCGTTCCGCCCCGCCCGAGCACCGAGAGCGCCGCGGCCTTGAAGTTGATCGCCGGAACGATCACCTCGTCGCCTGGTTCAAGCTCGAGCGCCATCATGGCCATGTCAAGGCCGGTGCCCGCGCCGTTGTTGCAGATTGCGTACTGCGCCCCGCACCAGGCCGAGATCTGCCGCTCAAACTCCTGCACGATCGGGCCGTTGGCGTCGAAGCCCACATGCGGCTTGTTGCACTCCTCCATGGTGCGGATGACCGCGTCGAACTCAGCCTGCGTGTAGTACCCACCCATCTGCGGCTCGTTCGCCCACGGGATCTCCGGCTTCTGCGTTGCGATAATCTCTTTGCGGCGATCGGCATCCATGTTCTGTAGCCTCCAGTTCAAGTGATGGGCGGCATTTCGCCGCGAAGTTGGGAGGACCTGCCGGAGAGGCCTGCCTGTGAAAAGGGCGCGACCGTCAACGCACGGGGGTAAACCAGGCCTCGTCGAACTGCCGCAGGTTCACGTTCTTCACATGACCATCGCCGTAGAGGATGTTCCAGCGCCCGGCCTCGTAGCTTCTGCCGCCGTGCCACGCGCCGGATGCGTCCATCATGATGTTCGTCTGCGATGGCTGCGCGAGTGTAGAGGGGCCGAGGCCCTCGAATGCGACCTCCGTGCGCCAGTGGTAGCTGCTGCCGAGAGCCTCGAAGGCAATCGGCTCCCCGGGGATGGGGAAGGGCGTGGCCTCCAGGTGGTCGTACCCGGTATCAGCCGAGCAGTGCAGCACCTCGCGGTTCTTCACGTAGGGCTGGATCGCGTCCTTGAGGCGTGGCATGTAGGGCAACCACGCCTGCCACTGCGGGAAGCCGTCCCATATCTGCGGAGCATACGCGTCCGCCGCGTCCTTCGCCCAGGGGTAACGATCATCCCAGTCAGAGGCGTACATCTCGTGGGCCTGGCCAAGCTGCTTGAGGTTGGAGATGCACTGCGTGCGACGGGCCGCCGCCCGGGCGCGCGCGAAGACCGGAAAGATCAGGGCCGCCAGAATGGCGATAATCCCGATGACCACCAGCATCTCGATGAGCGTGACCCCCCGACGGGGCATCAGCGCTCGCCTCCGATGACCCCCATGCGCCGCAGATCGTCATCATCAAACGGCAGGTGCTCGCGACGGTGCTCGGCGACCCGCCAGAAGCGGCGGCGGTGAATGGGGGAGGGCCCGAGTTCGAGGAGAGCGGCCTTGTGCCCCGGCGTGATGTACCCCTTGTTTGTGCCGAGGTCATAGCCGGGATAGACGAGATCGAGGCGCTTCATCACCCGGTCACGTGTCACCTTGGCCATGATCGAAGCGGCACCGATCCGCGGCGAACAGGCGTCTCCCCCGACGAATGCACGGTGTGGGACGGCGATCCCCCGCGGCTCCAGACCATCGAACAGCGCGAAATCCGGCTCGATCTGCAGCCCTGCCAGCGCCCGTCGCATGGCCAGCCAGGTGGCCCCGGTGACGTTGAGCCGGTCGATCATGTCAGGCTCGACCACGCCGATCGACCACGTCAGCGCCCGGTCGCGAACCTCCCAGTAGGCGCGCTCACGCTCCGCCGGGGTGAGCAGCTTCGAGTCGTCGACGAGCGTCAGCTCGCAGTCAGGCTCCAGGATGACCGCAGCGGCGACCAACGGGCCGGCCATGGCGCCGCGCCCGGCCTCGTCGAGGCCGGCGATCAGCCGATGGCCCTGCTCGAGCGCCCATGCATCCGGCTGGCCGTATTCATACCGCGGCATGCCGTCCCGCGTCATCGCACTCTCCCTGCGTTCCGGTCGATCGTCTCACTGCAACGCCCGCACTTGCCGTCCCTTTTCGGGAAGAGTGCGGGCGTTTCCTCTGCTTCGACGTCGGCGACTGCTGCTCAGTTCAGAATCTGAATCCTCTGCGGCGGCCAGAAGATCACCATGGCCTTCCCCAACACGTTCTCGCGGGGCAGGAACGGCTCGGCCCGCAGGGCTCCGCTGCGTGAATACCACCGGTGGCTGTCGTTGGAATCGTTGCGGTTGTCGCCCATGACGACCAGACAGCCCTCCGGGACCTTTATGCAGCCGTTGTGCAGATACTCGGAGGGTATCGGCGGGCCGTAGAAGGGATCGGGCCACGGGTAGTTGGGCGGCTCCGCGATGTAGTCCTCCTCAACGCGCTCCCCGTTGCGATAGAGGGCGCCGTCTCGAACGCAGAGCTCATCGCCAGGCGTTCCCACGACCCGTTTGATGAAGTCCTTGTCATCGGGCGATGCGGCAGGGGGAGCGTTGAAGACCACAATGTCCCCCGGCGCGGGATCGCGGAAGAAATAGATGAACTTGTTGACGAGGATCCGGTCGCCCTGCTGCAGCGTCGGCTCCATCGACCCTGACGGAATGTAGAACGCCTGGATCACGAAGGGCCGCAGCAGGCAGAACACAAGCAACGCCGCGACGAGCCCGGAGTCGACGAACTCCAGGACCGTCGCGCGCGTGCTATTGCTCAGGCCGATGCGAGGGACTGCAACCCGAAGCGCCACTATGACGCCGATAAGGCCGATGATCTCCCACGGGTCAGCGAAGTCCCACAAGGAATCGACGGGCACGTTCGTTACTCCTCGGTTGCAGCAGCCCCCGGCTTCGCTATGCGCTCACGAACGCGGGCGCGGCGACCGATGCGGTTGCGAAGGTAGTAAAGCTTCGCCCGGCGCGGGCCGCCCTGACGCACAACCTCGATCGAATCGACGGTGGGGGAGTGCAGCGGGAAGACGCGCTCCACGCCAACGCCGTGCGTGACGCGCCGGACGGTGAAGGTCTCGTTGAGCCCGCCGCCGTCGCGCGCGATCACAACGCCCTCGAAGGGTTGCACCCGCACGCGCTGCTCGTCGCCGGAACCCTCGGTGATGCGCACGCCAACCCGAACGGTGTCTCCGGGCTGAAAATCCGGGACGTCCTGCTTCATATTCTCTTCTTCAATCTGGCGGAGAAGGTCCGTCATCGTCGTTGCTCCTCACTTAGCTGACGCCCTGCGCCAGCCCTGGGTTCACCTGCGACGCTTCTGAGTACCTGACAAAACGATCTCCGCGAGCAGATCGCGGTCATCGTCGGACAATGGTGCTCTGGCAAACAGATCCGGCCGTCGCCGAAGCGTCCTCTGCAGCGACATCCGGCGCCGCCAGCGGTCAACATCCGCGTGGTCGCCTTCGACCAAAGTGTCGGGCACGCGCATCCCCCGGAACTCCGGCGGCCTCGTGTAGTGCGGGTGTTCGAGCAGTCCATCCTCGAACGAATCCCGCGCCGCAGAGGTACTGTCGCCGCGAACTCCCGGCAGCAGCCGCACGACCGCATCGATGACGACCAGCGCCGGCAGCTCACCACCGGTCAGCACGTAGTCGCCGATCGAGATCTCGTGCGTCACGAGGCTCTCGCGGACACGCTCGTCGGTGCCCTCGTAGTGGCCGCATATCAGCACGAGATGATCCTGCGCCGTCAGCCGCCGTGCGGTCTCCTGGTCGAAGCGCTCGCCCTGCGGCGTCATCAGGATGATCGCCGGATTGTCGTCCCGTGCGATCGCCTCGATGCACGCTGTCAGCGGCTCCGGCTTCATGACCATGCCGGCGCCGCCGCCATAGGGTGCATCATCAACCATCCGGTGGGCGTCCTCCGCGAAGTCGCGCGGGTTGTGCACACCGAAACTGACGGCCCCGGCATCCTGCGCCCGGGCCATGATGCTGAAATCAAGCGCCTGCGAGACGATCTCCGGGAAGATGGTCACCACGTCAATGCGCACGTCGGGCACCACCTAATCGAGCAATCCCGGGACCTCCTCGACCACGATCTCGCCTCGCTCGAGGTCGATCTCGCAGATGAACTCGTCGACCGCCGGGATCAGCGCCTCGTCGGTCTCGAAGATGTCGTTCGCTCCTGTGCGCAGGATCTCGCGCACACGCCCCAAATCTCGGCCCTCTGTCGTGACCACCCGCAGGCCGATGATCTGAAAGTCGTAGTACTCCCCCTCGGGCGGCGGAGGCACCTCATCGCGTGGACCGCGCAGCGTAGCCCCTCGCAGGGCCTCCGCCTGATCGCGATCCTCCACGTTCTCGAACTTGACGATGCAGCGGCCGCCAGTGATCCCGTGGACGTACTCCACGCTGACCTCACGTGCCCCGCCGCGGTCCACCAGCTCGAGATGCGGCCACTCGGGCAAGCGCTCGGGAAAGTCCGTGTTCAGGTCGACCCAGACGCCTCCGTAGAGGCCATGTGGCTTGACGACCCACGCCAGCTCGAGGTAGCGGTCGTCCGAGTCGCTGTTACGGCCGTTCGATTGTGGGCGTCTCGACCTCGGTGGCAACCTCGGGGGTCACCTCTTCTTCGGAGTCGACGCTGATGCCGCCCTCGGTCTCCCGGATCTCGACGACCTCATCGTCCTTCACGACGATCTCGACGCCGCGCAGGGCGGTCTGCAGGTTATCGCCGACGCTGATCTCGGCCTCACTCTCGAGCGTGCCCCGGATGATCTCCGAGCCCAGCTCCAGCTCTGCGATGGCGCGCTGCCGCTGGATGAGCTGATCCTTGGCCTGGCGCATGCGCCGCTTCTCAGCCTCGATCTGCTGGCGCAGGGCCATGGCCTGCTGGATGTCGCTGCGCTGCATCTCGGTGACGTACTGCCGCGCACCGATGTCAAGCTGCGTAATGCGCTGATCGATCTGTCCGATCGCCTCTTCGAACTCCTCGTCGAGCTGCTCTTTGAGCTTCTCGGTGACGATCGCGCGAAGGATAACGTCACGTTTGATCGTAACGGAATCGGCCATTGACAATGAGCCTCCATGCCGGCCTATGTCCGGCTGGTTCTACGCTCGTGCGGTTGGGCGTCCCGGCGGTGTCAGGACAGGATCTCGACTGTGGCCTTCCTGTCGGTCTTGGTGGCAGCGGCCTTGACGATCGTCCGCATCGCGTTCGCGATGCGCCCGCCCTTGCCGATCACCTTTCCGAGGTCGTCCTCGGCCACTGAGACCTCGTAGACAACAACGCTCTCCCCGGCCACCTCGTTGACTCGCGCCTGATCCGGCTCGTCAACCAGTGACTTGACCATCAGTTCGACGAGTTCTCGCATCGTGTGCGCCCCCAGTTGGGTGTGAGAGGGTGTGAGCACTTCCGCTTAGGCGCCGGTTCACGTGCCTTGATTGCGGGTGTGGGGCCGCCTACTCGTCGTCTGCGGCCTCGTCCTCGTCCACGGTCTCTGCAGCCGCCTCCTCGGCGACCTCCTCAGCCTCTGCGGCCTCTACAGCCGCCTCCTGAACGTCCTCCCCGGCCGGGCCCTCGATGACCCCGGCCTTCTGCAGAAGCGAGCGCACGGTCTCCGTCGGCTGCGCCCCCACGCTCAGCCAGTGGGATGCGCGCTCGGCGTCGACACTGAAGTCGATATCACTGCCGGCCGGGCTGTAGAAGCCCAGCTCCTCGATCACTCGACCGTCTCGCTGCTTGCGACTGTCGGCGACGACGATGCGGAAGTGTGGGTCGTGCCTGCCGCCGAACCTCTTCAGTCTAATCTTCGTGGCCAACCTGACGTCTCTCCCTTCCAACGGTTAGCGGAGGCCAATCTGCATGTTGCCGATCCGGGCCCTCTTCCCGCCGGTGAGCTGCTTCATCATCTTGGAAAGCTCGCGGAACTCCTTGAGCATGATATTAACGTCCTGCACCTGCACGCCACTTCCCGCCGCAATGCGGCGTTTGCGCGACGCATTCAGTACATCTGGATTGCGCCGCTCCTCCGGCGTCATCGAGTTGATGATCGCCTCCACGCGGTCGAGCTCCCGCTCGTCGAACTCCGCCGCGCCGAGGTCCGGCATCTGCTGGGACATGCCGGGGATCATCTTCATGATCTGGTCCAGCGGCCCCATCTTCCGGACGTTGCGCAGGTGGTCGCGGAAGTCCTCCAGGTCGAACTGGGCGGACATCAGCCGCTCCTGGAGCTTCTGCGCCTCCTCCTGATCGACGCTCTCCTGGGCCTTCTCCACCAGCGTGAGAACGTCGCCCATGCCCAGAATGCGCGATGCCATGCGGTCGGGGTGGAAGGCCTCGAGTGCGTCAAGCTTCTCGCCAACGCCGACGAACTTGATCGGCTTGCCCGTAACCGCGCGGGCCGAAAGCGCCGCGCCGCCTCGAGCGTCGCCATCGAGCTTGGTGAGTATGAGCCCGTCGAGGTCGAGGGCCTCCTGGAACTCCTCGGCGACCGCCACGGCCTCCTGGCCGGTCATTGCGTCCACGACCAGCAGCACCTCGGGATCGTCGACCACCTCGGTCTGCTCCGCAAGCTCGTCCATCATCTCCTCGTCGACATGGAGCCGGCCTGCGGTGTCGACGATCACGACGTCATAGCCCTTCGAGCGGGCGTGGGCTACCGCGGCCTCCGTGATGCGGACGGGGTCGCCCTCGCCCATCGTGAAGACCTCAGTGTCCACCTCTGCGCCGACCTGCTTGAGCTGATCGATCGCGGCCAGCCGATACACGTCGGTGGCGCACAGCAACGGCCGGCGGCCGTCCTTCTTCAGCCTCAGCGCGAGCTTCGCGGCGGTTGTCGTCTTG
>JALGTR010000324.1 GCA_029821265.1 Candidatus Zipacnadia bacterium | reverse complement strand
ACAGAGGGTCGACGGGGCCGACAGTCATCGCCGGAGTTGATGCTCCGCTTCGGGGTACAGGGCGCGGGCACAGCATTGCTCAGGTCCTGGATCTCGCGCTGCGCGAGGCCGGGCTGTCGCTCGGCTATGACGCGCTGATGGGCATCACCGGGCTGGCGTTCCGCGTCCCGGCGTGGCCGGGAGCCGCCGGCCTGACGGGTGACGAGACCGCCGCGGCGGTGCGCGCTCTCGATGACGCGCTGCGGGGCGATGTCGTGCTTCATGAGGCCCCCGAGACGGACGCGGCGATGGATATCGTTCGGCGCTCCATCGACGCGGGCGTTCCCGTGGCCGCCCTCGGCTGGGGCTCTGCCAAGGAGAGCTGGAGCGTGATCTGCGGCTACGACACTGACCGCGGCCGCTGGCTGGGGCACTGCGTGCTGGACGCTCCGCGCAAGCAGTACGAGAGCTGGCCGCCGACGCACGAGATGCTTGTGGAGCTGCCCCGATCACCCAGGCCCCGAGGCCGAGAGGCGCTCAGACAGGCCGTGCGGCGCGCGGGAGCCTCGTGGTCTGACAGTGGCGAGCAGCGGTACGAGCGCTGGATCACCGAGCTGCGCGGGACCGAGGAGCCGCCCGGAATCGACCACGAGGTGGCGGTCGAGCTTGTGATCGATGCGCGTACCGCCGCCGTGGGCTTCCTGCGACGCCTCGCGGAGCTCGAGGAGCCGATACCGGGGGCGTGGCTCGAGCTTGCAGCGGATCGGCACCTCGAGGCCATGGAGTTGCTGGAGAGCCGTGGCCGACCGCAGTCTCAGGCGGCCATGGCCCGCCTGGAGACGCGGCGCGGGCGTGAGATGGAAGCGGATCTGCTGGCGCGGGCGCTGAGGAGCGAGCAGAAAGCGTTCAGGGCGCTGCGTCTTGCGCTGGAGGCCGACTACCCGCCGGACGAGGCGGACGTGCTCTGACGCGTCGCTGCGTGATGGAGGTCGGGGGACGACGACGCCGAACTATCACGGCGTTGAATCGTGGTTGGTGCCGGCTGGAGGAGAATCCTGCTATGCGCGACACAGGGCGGATCACCGCGCTTTTCGTTGTAGTGCTCACACTTGTCGGGACAGCGGCAACAGCGCAGGGGGAGTTCCGTGAGTTCCCGGAGTTCCGCTACACATCCGGGCTGCCAGGCGGGGGATGGGGCGTTACCCCCGATGGCGTGCCAGGCTTCGAGGGAGCCATGCAGCTCAACGTCCCCGTGGCGTACACCCCGCATCGCGGGTTGATCGTGGGCTACTCCTCCGGCAGCTACGACAGCACCCCGGACCTTGACACCGGCGGCCCGGACTCGAACGGAACGGGATACATTGCGCTGGGCCTCGGTAAGTCCGGGCACGGTCTTTACGTGTGCGAGATGCCTACCGCGAACAACTTCGGCAGCAGCTTCGGGGAGCCTGTGCAGAATATCCAGCAGCAGATTCTGCCGGAGACCGCGAAACAGCCGGCCGTGGCGTTCGGGATGCAGGACGTGTTCGAGAACCGCAGCCGATTTCTCAACGCGCCGCTGCAGCTGCACGACACCGACAGCCCCTACGTGATCGCGACGAAGCAGTTCGGCGCGGATGGCGATCGACCGCTCTACGTGACGCTGGGGCTGGGCTGGGGACGCTTCAACTCCACCGCGATCGGCGGGGTGTCGTGGCGCGCGAGCAAGAAGCTGACGGTCATGGCGGAGTATGACGGCTTCAACCCCAACGTGGCCGCGGCCTACGACCTTTCCGAGTGGCTCGCGGAGGACACGATCCTCTACGTGGGGATGGTCGATCTCGACAGGGCCGTGGTCGGCTTCAGCTACGTCTACCAGGATCTGCCACTGTAGGCGAACGCACCGGGAGGGCTTCCGTGGCTGCACGCATAACGGTACTGGGCAACATCAACATCGATTTCGTAATGCGGGCGGAGAGGATGCCGCGGCCTGGCGAGACGCTGATGGGCGACGATCTGAAGCTCGTGCCCGGCGGCAAGTGCGCGAACCAGGCGGTGACGGCCGCGCGCGTGGGCGCGGATGTGACGGTCATCGGCCGGGTCGGCGACGATGTGTTCGGCCCGCAATTGCGCGAGAACCTCGAGCGCGAGGGCATCGACACGCGCTTCATTACGACGGACCCCGACGCGCACACCGGATCGGCCTTCATCGCGCTGTCACCGGGCGGCGAGAACTCGATCCTCTCCTGCATGGGGGCGAACCTTGCGGTCTCGCCGCAACAGGTCGAAGAGGCTCGAGAGGCGATTGAGCAGGCGGACATGCTGCTGGTGCAGCTCGGTGTGCCACTTGAATCGGCGCTCCGAGGGATGCAGATCGCTCACGAGGCCGGCACGGCGGTGCTCTTCGACCCCACGCCAGTGCGCGGCGAGTTGGACGCGATGTGGCCGCACGTGACGGTCGCGTGCCCGAATGAGACCGAGGCTGAGGTCATTGTGGGAAGCCCGGTGGAGGAGGACGCTCAGGCCGTTGCGGCCGCGCAGTGGCTGCGCGAGCGCGGCGTGGAGATCGCGATCATCAAGCTCGGAGCACGCGGCGCGCTCGTGCTCGATGAGGACGGGCCAGGGATCGTGCGCGGGTACTCCGTCGATGTCGTGGACACCACCGGCGCCGGCGACGCGTTCGCGGGGGCGCTGGGGACCCGGCTGGCCGAGGGCGCGGCGGTGGACGAGGCGGTCGCGTTCGCGAACGCGGCCGGCGCCATGGCCGCGAGCCGGTTCGGTGCGCAACCGAGTCTGCACACGCGCGATGAGGTCGAACGGCTCATGTCCGAGCAGCAGGAGGCTGACCGCGTCGTAGCTCTCTAAACCATGCCGTTTGGGGGGGGAGAGGGCGCAGGTGGGCCGGAGGTAAAGGGTCAGAGGCGCAGGCCATATC
>JALGTR010000323.1 GCA_029821265.1 Candidatus Zipacnadia bacterium | reverse complement strand
GGATGGTTGGCCCAGTGATAGTCGCTGACGTAGTAATTGCTAGCCTGGAGTTGCGTAGCCAAGTCGCCGTGTCTCGGGTGGAGCCACAGCGCGCCGATGGAGGCGTGGACGAACACGAGCTTGGCTGTCTCGTCGGGTGGATTGGTGTCGAGTTCACGCACCGGCACCAGCTCGCCCTGCGCTGCAGGGCGCTCGAGCGCGGAGCTTGAAGCATAGGCCGCGGGCAAACACACCGCGGCGATCACGAGCATACAGCCGATCAGGGTCCGCATTGTGCGCATGATCCGGAATCCTTTCCTCTCCTAGTGCGCGTTCAGCACCAGCGGCAGGTACGTCTGCTCGCTGTTTGCCAGCAGGCTGGCCGTAGCGCCGAACGTACCGTCGCTGTAGACCGCAGAGGCGCTATTCTCGACGCGCGTTGGCTCTGTTGCCATGACCTCGGCCTGGAACGTAAACTCGGCGTGTTCGCCAGCGACGATGCTCTCTGTCCAACGCAGCGTGTTTCCCTCGATCGTCGGCCCTGGGTTTCCACTGCCGAAGACGTATCGCACGCCGGGGGGTAGCGCGTCGCTGACCGTCACCGGTCCATCGGTGCCGAGAACGCGAATCGTATAGCTCACCGTCTCTCCGGTGTCAGCCGTGCCGGGAGTGACAGATTTCGAGATCCTGCCCTCTGCCGTGACCTGAGCGGTGTCGGTATCGGCGAGTCCCTGGGCATCGGTGACGCGGAGGCGGACGGTGTGCGTGCCGGGCGTGCTCCAGGTGTGGCTGGGCGCGTCGGAGAAGGCGTCGTCGTAGGCACCGTCGTCGTCGAGGTCCCAGGCGTACGAGAGTGTGCCGCCGCCGGGATCGGCGGAGGCGCTGCCATCGAGGGAGATGGGAGCGCCCTGTGTGCCGCTGTAGGGGCCGCCGGCGTCGGCGGTGGGAGCCAGGTCGTGGACGGTGACCTGTGCAGTGTCAGTGCTGGCGGCGCCGGTGGTGTCGGTGACGACGAGGCGAACGGTGAACGAGCCGGGCTCGTTCCATGTGTAGCTGGGCGAGACGGAGGAAGCGTCGTCATAGGCGCCGTCGTCGTCGAGGTCCCAGGCATAGGACAGGGAGCCGTTGCCGTCGTCGTCCGAGCTGCTGGCGTCGAGGGCGATAGGGCTGCCCTCGTTGCCTGTGTAGGGACCACCGGCGTCGGCGGTAGGGCCGGATATGGGCGGCGCGCCGTTGAGGAAGGCGTTATAGTAAGCGTTGAGGAGGGGGATGAGCTCGGCGGTGGCCTTGAGCATGCCGCCCTTGTAGGGGTGGTTGTCGCAGTAGGCGGAATAGTTTTGGCTGTAGGCGATTTGGTGTTGGACCTGGCTGTTCCAGATGCGGTGGTGGTTGCCGGATTCGAGGCCGACGTCCGAGTCGCTGGGGTTGGCGGGGCAGGGGTCACCATCGCCCTCGGCGTTGGAGGTGAGGACGTTGTAGAGGTCAAAGACCATGACATTGCCGACGTCATAGTCGTCGAGCAGGTCGTGCATCATCCAGTTGGCGACGGCACGCGCGTTTTCGGCGTGGGTCATATAGTCCTGGGTGTTGGGCGGAGCGGTGACAAAGACAAAGAACTTGTCGGGATGGAGGGCGGTATAGTCGAGCACGTCGAGCATGGCCTGCTTGATGTTGCCGACGGTGTTGCCACTCCACCAGTCGTCGCTGGGGACATAGACCATTGGGCAGCCGAGGAGGCCGGAAGGCGGGTCATCGGGGTTGCCATAGATCGGGTACTGGGTGCCGCAGGGCTTGATCATGACGATGTCGTTCTGGCCGCCGGGGTCTGGGAGTGGGCGCTCGTATCCCTCCTCGTTGATGTCGTGGTTGAGGATTTCGTTTAGGATGGCGGGGTCACTCAAGATGGTGGGCCAGGAGCAATAGTCGTGCTCTGGGAGGACGTCGGTGTGGTTGCCATAGTGATAGTCGCTGACGAAATAGTTGTTGGCGGCGAGCTGCGCGGCCAGGTTGCCGTGGCCGGGATTGAGCCACAGGGCGCCAATGGAGGCGTGGACAAAGACAAACTTGGCGGTCTCGGTCGGGGGGGTGGGGTCGATGACAGGCGGCACCGGCATCGCCGCCGATGGGACAACAACGTAACCTATGACGATCAGCATGCAAACGCAGATGGTGGCACGGATCCATGTATTTCGATATTGGGTTCTCGCCCTCATTTTACTCCTCTTGACGCGCGCGGATCGCATCGTGTGTCCGCCGCGGGGGAGAAAGCAGCTCCAAAGTGCGGCGAGACTGTCGCACGGCCTGGCTGACGCGATGGATACTCACGGATCGTGCGTTCGTTGCACGACCGGGAGGTACACCTTGACGCCGTTCACGAGCGTGATGGCGGACAGCGTGTACTGGTCGAGGCCGTCGTTGACCTGTGCCTGGTTGACGATCACGCCTGCTGTGACAGAAGAGACCACGACATCAAAGGTCAGGTGCAGCGCCGTGTTCTCTGGCAGTGTCCCGCTCCAGGTGATCTGGGAGGGCTCGGCGCTCGTCGTGCCGACCTGGGGCTCGTGGCGCAAGCTTCCGCTGACGTACGTGAGGCCGGAGGGGAGCGAATCGACGACCGTTGCCTGGTGGCCTGTGCCGACGATGACAATGTCATAGGTCAGCACATCGCCCACATCGGCCGTGGCTGCGCTGACCGATTTGCCGGGCGTCGGCGCCGAGTTGCGCAAAATCCAGACCAACCGTTCGATATAATAGAGGTCACCGCCACACCACGGCGCGCTCAGATAGTCGCTCAACGTCTCGGCATCCTCTCGCATGATCTCGGCCTTGGCCAGGAACACTTCTCGCGACTGGGGCAGAACGTTGCTCGCGATCTCGTTCACTCCTATGGCATATGACCAGGCCAGGTGCTGAGCTGG
>JALGTR010000089.1 GCA_029821265.1 Candidatus Zipacnadia bacterium | reverse complement strand
CTCATCGAGCTGTTGGTCGTGATCGCCATCATCGCGATCCTGGCCGCAATCCTGTTCCCCGTTTTCGCGCGGGCCAGGGAAAAGGCACGGCAGACGAGCTGTCTGAGCAACATCAAGCAGCTCGGCCTGGCGATTCACATGTATGCGCAGGACTACGACGAAAAGCTGACCTTCGCAGAGACCTACAGTGACGTCGGCCTTCGGAACCGCTACGTCCGGTGGTACTATCCGGACGATCCGAGCGTCACCCAGAACCTCTACTACTGGTCTGACAGCCTGCAGCCCTACGTCAAGAACGAGCAGATCATCCTCTGTCCGTCGCGGCCGAACGACTGGACCGGCTACAGCTGGAACGTCCACATCGGCTACTACGGCGGCCACCCGACCCGAACCGGCCCGATGTACAACGGCATGCCGCTCTCGATGATCGAGCGCCCGGCCGAGACGCTGGTGCTCATCGACCACTCAGACATCTCGCAGGTCGGCAGCTACAGCGCCTGGTACTGGAACTTCTGCGGCTGGCCCGGCTCCGTCTACGCTGACCCGGCCGCATACCCCTCCGTGCACAACGACGGCCGCAACGTCCTGCTGGCCGACGGCCACGCGAAGTGGTACAAGACCCCGACATTCCTCGACAACGAAGAGGGCGGGCGTCTTGATTGGGACCTCGACTAAGCTCGCAGACGCAACAGACACAGCGCGGGAGCGGCCATCCGGCCGCTCCCGTTCGCGTTCTGGCAGGTCCCCGCAGAGGGCGCCGTGCGCCTACTGTTGCCGGTTCGTCTCGCGCCCGGGCCCCCAGATATCGGCGTCGATCGGCTCCTGCACGCCGCCGAGCATGCGCAGCCGCTTACCGGCCGGTAGGCGACGGTTCAGCTCCGCGAAAAGCTGCCGGGGCGTCTCCTGAGGCTCGGGCTGAAGGGATGCGGCATCGACGTCGGTCGCCGCCTCGAACTTCTCGCGAACCAGCGTCGCCGGCAGTCGATCATGCACAACGACGAGCTCATTGGCGATCGCCGCCCACTCCGTCGTGGTCATGTCCGACTGCTCGAAGAACCGCCGACGCAGCGCCTCCTCAAGCAGTCTAAGCTCCCGGCGCGCCTCCCGTTCGACGGCCGCGGGCCTCGGATGCGGCCCAGTCGGTCGCGCGACCGAGGGCTTTGGCCCTGTCTCGGGCTCGGGAGGTTGTTCAGCCGAAGGCTCCGAGGCATGCGGCCCCCCGCGCACCGCGCGCCAGAGAAGCCACGCCAGGATCATCGCCGTGACAGCGATGCCGATCCCGATCACCGCCGTCCCTGCTCCCACACTGCTTCACTCCCGAGCCCGCGCTATCCAAACCAGATCTGATACGCCCGGTACGCCTCGCCGCCGAACAGCGCGATGATCGACCACACGCCGCCGCCCACGATGAAATGGCCCAGCACCACGCCCACTGCGCCCGGCACGAGGCGACGATACAACGACACGCCGCCAAGCCGGACGGCGAGCGACTTGACAATCGCGGCCCCGAGAAGCCCGCCCCACGCCCGGTAGCCGCGCACGGTGCCGATGATGAAGCCCATCGGATGCAGCGGGAAGCGCAGAAACCGATGCCGCACCGCGCTCAAGATCAGCGTGGCGACGATCCCCCACACCGCCGCGACGGTCTCCTTGCGATCAGGCGCGATTCCCGAGGTTGCGGCGTCGTCGAGCTGCCCGAAGCCGAAACGTGCGGCGGCCACGCGCATGCCACCCTGGTGGCTCCCGCCCTCGAGGAAGCTCATCCCGTAGTCATAGGCCGTGTCGAGCTGCACCCAGTAGGAGACCGCCATCCCGAGCACCACGGCAGCAAGCAGCGTGACGATCATCTCGCGCCGGGTGACGCCGGTCTCGTGCGCGATGTGCAGCCCCTCGAACTCATACGCCGACAGGTTCGCGATATATCCACGGGAGAGAAACCAGCCTGTATAGAGCATCGTCAGACTCCGCACTCCGCCAAGGCGCTTGAAGAGCCCGCTGCCCGCCACCCACATCATCGATCGCTGCACCATCGAGACCGGATATCCCCATTGCAGAGGCAGGCCCGTCTGTGCCCTGATCCGCGCGTAAGCCAGCGCGATCATGCCGATGAGCGCGAAGAACCACACGATCGTGAGCGTGGACATCCCGGCGAGCCACCACCACAGCCAGATGCCCAGGGCAGCGACGATGATCCCCCGAGCTGCCCAGCACTGCAACGCGTCTCCGCCACCCCGGAAGGCCGACCGAAACGCCTTTGCCAGGCGTCGCCGCGCGCCCCAGATAACCAGCAGCGCCAGCGCCACGAAAGCTCCCAATGATTGACTGCCCTCGTGCGGGAAGAACGGGATGTCGTAGCCTGCCGCCGCAGCTCCCAGCGCCTCCGCCTCCACCAGAGCGTAGAACACGAGCGAGGAGACCACGACCTCCTGCGGCATCAGGTAGCCGAAGCCGAGCACCTCCGGCCGGTAGTGCAACACGATCCCGCTCAGCGCCTCCCACGGGCGCTCGGTGAAGAGCTGCCCGAGCGGATACTCAAGCCCCAGAGCCGGCACGCCGGGGTTGAAGGCGTGGAGGATATTGAGCAGGTTGTGCAGCGCAGCCAGCGCGAAGCCCGTCCACATGACGCTGTCGCGCCAGAGCTGAGGGATGCGCCGGTCGGCGTGTGGCGGGGCGGTCATCGACAGCGGAAGCTCGGTCACCTGGAACTGCAGCCGCTCGCCCTCCGCCCACTCGTCGTAGAAGAGGATCGCCGCGCACAGGCCTGCTCCGAGCAGCATGACGAAGAAGGCCGACCAGGCGGCCAGCGGGCCGATCCATGCCCCCCACGGGACACCGCTCTCGGTGGCCTCATAGAACCCCCGTACGACGGCCTCGTCTTTGGGTACCAGCCACGAGGGCTGGTGCTGCACGTACTCCTGCCAGCCGTTTTCGGGCGTGGCGAAGTACTGCAGCGCGGTCATCTCGGGGAGGAACTCCCGCAGCGCTCCACCGGAGGTAAGCGCAACCGAAAGCGTGAGGAAGACGTAGATGAACAGCAGCTCGCGGCGGCTGAGCGCCAGGTTCGGAGCGATTCGCCGCAGGCCGGCGCTGATGCCAAGCAGCAGCACGAGCGCCATCAGCGCCGGGATTGGCGGCACGCTCATTGCGACCTGCGCGCTGACGGTGATCAGCGCCGCGTACTTCACCCAGAGGTTGGCAAGCAGCAGCAGGGCGACGGCCAGGATCACAGACCGCACCGTGATCGCTCGCTCACCGTGTCGAGGCGGTGTGACGGGATCACGCCGATCGTGCGCGCAGACCATGTCTGCTTCCGTCCGCCCGGGGTGTGCTTGTGGGGGTCTCATTCCACGCCGCCCGCCCGCGCTCCTGCTCAGACCGTCCGTCCGCGCACGACCAGCGTCAGCGGCAGGTTCGAGCCTGCGGTCGGCATCAGTCGTATCCGCATCTGCCGCTTCTGCCCCGGTGCGAGATCGCGTGTCGTGAGCACTTCCTGCTGCGTGGCTCGCAAAAGGTGTGTCGCGTGCAGCTCACCGTCGACCATCGCCAGCGCGCGAGCGACCCCGCCACCGGCCCGAACCGCTATCTCAACGCGACCGCGCTCGGGACAGGGGTTGCTCAGGTCGATCGTGACCTCGTGCATGATGCCGTAGGCGCCCTCGAGGGCGAAGCCAGCGTCGTTGACGATCTCCTCGCGCCCGATACTCAGATGGCCGAAGCGTCCGCCGACCTCGTAGGTCAGATGCTCCTCGATCGATGCCGGGAACTCGTACGGGGTGACGGGCATCTCATCCGGCCCCCGGGGGGCGGCGCCGAATCCACTCGGAACATCCTGCGGAATGCGAGCGGCGACCTCAACGAAGAGATCGTCGCCCTCGTCGACGATCAGATCCATCAGCCCGCTCACCACGTCCTCACGCGACATCGGCACCGCGGCAGTCTCAAAGCTGGCTTCGGGTGGGATGCGCGCCTCGAAGCCGGCTCCGGCACGGATCGCCTGCCAGTAGCGCATCATTGCGTTGAAGCCAACGAAGATCTCATCATGGTCCGGGCCGGCCTCCGACCACCCAAGACGCACGGAAGCAGGGCCGGCTCCTGCGTTGACCAGCCGCACGGCGAGCACCAGCGGGTAACCCGCGTAGTTCTTGTGGTGCCACATCAGACGCGCGGGCCGGCCGGGCTTGAGCGCCTGCCTCAGGAGGGCGCCCACGCCGGTCACGCGTTCGGGGTAGTTGCTGACCATCAGTGTGGTCGCCGGGGGGATCGGGGTAAGACCACGGCGGAAGCTCACGGCAACCGTGCCGGAGGTGGGGATGAAGTCCGGTCCGCCGGCGCGCAGTCCGACCCGGAAACCGCTCTGCGTCGGCGACGCGCTGACAAGCTGCAGAAACGCCTCAGGCTCCGCTCTGGTGTTCACGAGCGCCGCGTTCAACGCCGCAACCGATGCCATCGGCTCCTCAAGTGCCTCGCCGATTACCGGCACGCTCGCCGTGGCCGGGATTCGCGCCGCCCAGCGCTTGACTTCCACCGAGATGGCGTGCCTCAGGGGGCCGGCCTTAATCGACGCCACCGTCGTGCCTGTCCAGAGCCCCTTCAGCAGCCAGCGCCCCGGCCCGTCCTGCCGCGCCTCAACGACGTGTCCGGCAAGGGTCTCCACCGTCGGCCGGGCCTGCACGGAGCCGCCGACGCGCAGGACGCGCGTCTCGCCCACAGGCACGAGCATGGTCTCGTGCGGCTGCACGACAAGATAGGGCTCACGCAAAACTTCCGCGATTCGCTTGCGCCAGCTCTCACACAGGTCCGCGGGCTGCATGCCCGACGCCTTAGCCGTGTCGGCGTCCGCGGTCACGATCAGCCGCCCGGCGCCGGTCACCGACCACTCCCCGGCGACCTTCTCGACCTTGAGGGCGTCCGGTAAGAGCCCCTCCAGCGCGAGATCGCGCAGGCGCGAAGCGACGATCCCCGCCTTCCTCGTGATCGTCTCCGCCCCGTCTGGCGCGCGCAGTCGCATGACCACGAGGCCGTCGACCCATACCTCCGCGGTCTCAACGCCGGCGATCGACCCGGTGCGGGTACTGAACGTGAGGATGCGGTCGCTGCTAACGGGGGCAAGAAGCAGCAGGCACAGTAAGACGGCCGCCGCGCTCAATGCGCGTTGGCGGCCGTTTATGCGTCGACATATGCCGTCAGGGAAGGGGTGTGCTGACATGCACTCGGTCGCGCCGCAACAGGTTCGGTATCACTCGGCCATGCCGTCGAGCTTCTCCTGAAGCTTCGCAACCGTTGCCTCGAGTTCCTTGATTCTCTTTGTGAGTTGCGGCAGCTTGCGGGAGTAGGCGGTGACACGCAACTGTTCGTGATGGGGCCGCGCCGGGTAGCCCGAGTAGATGCCCTCCTGGTCGATGTCGCCGATCACCCCGGCCTTGGCGCCGATCACTACGTTGCTGACGATCTGCACGTGATCATTGACGCCGACCTGCCCGCCCATGACCACGTTGTCGCCGATGACCGTGCTGCCCGCGATGCCAACCTGGCCGCACAGCAAGCAATTGCGGCCGATGATGACGTTGTGGGCCACGTGCACCTGATCGTCGATCTTCGTGCCTGCGCCGATGCGGGTGACGGAAACCGTGGCGCGATCGACGGTGGCGTTGGCGCCGATTTCGACGTCCTCCTCGATGATCACCGTGCCGATCTGCGGGATCTTGCGGTGCCCCTCGTGGGTCTGCAGGAACCCAAAGCCATCAGCGCCGACGGCGGCTCCCGCATGCACGATCGACCTGTCGCCAATCTGCACGCGTGCGCCAATGAACACCTGCGGGTGGATCTCGCAGTTGCGCCCGATGGTGCACTCCGGGCCGATGTAGGCGAGTGGGTGAATGATCGCGCCTTCCTCGAGAATCGAGCCGGCGCCGACGTAGGCGTGAGCGCCTATGCTCACTCCCTCTCCGACCGTCACACCGTCCTCCACCACCGCCGTGGGGTGGATCCCGGCCGGCGGGCGTCTGTCGGGGGCGAACAGCTCGAGGATCTTCGAGAACGCAAGCCGCGGGTCTTCAGTGACGATGAACGGCTTGTCGTTGTTGACCTCGACCTCAGGAGGCACGATGAGTGCTGACGCCTCACAGGCGTCGCACAACGCCTGCAGGCTCGGGCCATCCGCAAAGGTGATCTCCCCGGGGCTGGCGTCCTCGAGGTGCCCGACGCCAGTGATGGTGATATCACCATCGCCGCGCAACTCTCCCTCGACGCGCTTCGCGAGTTCGGATAGGCGGTAGGCGATCTTTCCCACCCTCTTCAACTCCTTTGGCCCTCGGCACTCCAGAATGCCTCGAGCCGCTCTCCAATGCTCTGCGTCATGTTCCTGCCACGCGCTGTTCCGCCCGGCAGCAGTTGCAGATCGATTCCGTCCCTGTAGGCGACCACTTTCGCCGCGGCCTCCGTGCTTCGCTTGATCTGGCGTCGGAGGCTGTTGATCGCCCGCAGAAGCCTCTCGCGCTGTCTCGCGGCGGCATCACGGCGCGCCGCCATGGCCTGCTCCCTCGAGACCTCCGCTTCTGCCAGGCGTTCGTTGGCCTCCCCGGGCGCGATGGTCACCTGCACGTCCTCCGGAGGCTGCGGCCAGTCAAGCGCCATCTGATCGGCCATGCGGCCGTACATCTGCTCCCCGGCCTGCTGCATCTCCCCCGCGCGCCCAAGCATGGTCTCCTCGGCGCGCGCCTCAGCCTCGGCGATCCTTTGCTCCGCCTCGGTCTCAAGCCGCTGCTCAAGCTCCGCCAGCGTCTGCTCCGCGACCTTCCCCTGCTGCTGCACCCGGGCCTCGATCGTGTCCCACACGTCCTGCCGCTCGGCCTCGGCTGCCTCAGCGTTCTCGTCCATCTCGATCTGTATGCCCAGGTTCGTCAGCCGCTCCTCATACTTCCGGACGAGACTGGCCCTGAGTTTCGCGAGCTGCCGGGCCTCCCTCGCGCGGGCCTGCCGCATCTGCTCCTGAACGCGCCGGCGGGCCTGTCGCCGCTCCCAGTCGATGCGCGCCCGCAGGTCGGCCTCGATGCCCTCAGGGCGCACCTGGGCAGTCTCATAGCCTCGCCGCCAGTCCTGCGTGAGCTGCGCCAGCCGCTCCTGCGGATCCGCGAGAGCAAGGCTCTCGAGCAGCGCGAGATCGGCGAAGCGGTCGTCGATCGGTTCGAGCACCGGCTCCCACTCGTCCTCCCTGAGCTGATCGAGTGCCCACTCAAGCTCCGCAAGCGCCGGGCTCAACGGATGTCTGCTCATCAGTATGGCGGTGTACGCATACCCCTCGGCGCGCTCCTTCGGCTGCACGACCGCGCGTTCCCGAGGGGCGCATGATCCGAGACAGGCCGCCGCAAACGCCGCGGCCAGTATCAGCCGGGCGGACCTACTCGCCGCCGCCCTCGCCACCGTCCTGGCCTCCGTCCTCTCCGCCATCCGCAGCGCCGTCGGTGCCGGTCTCCCCGCCCTCGCCGCCATCGGCCACACCGGCGTTCAGCCGCTCGGCGACCCTGTCGGTGATGTCCTCACTGCCGAAGAACACAGCGTCGGCGTCCAGAACCAGATCGTATCCGGAAGCCTTGGCCTCGGCGACGATCGCTGAACGCACTTTGTCTCGCAGGCCGCTCGCGGCGGCATCGCGCCGGTTGGCGAACTCCTGCATCAGCTGGTCCTGAAGCTGTGCGGCCTGCTGGTCGCGGGCCTCGCGCATCTCAAGCAGCGTGTTGTACTCCGCGTTCTCCTGCGTACTGCGCTGGGGATTGTTCTGAAGCTCAAGGAAGCGCTCTTCATTGGTCGTCGAGATCTGGCGCAGTTCATCGAGCTTCTGCTGCTCCTCCTCGGTCGGCGCGCCGCCGCGAAGTATCTCAAGAGCGGTCGAGAACTCCTCCTCCGGCAGAAACAGGTAGTCCCCGAGCTTGCCCAGCCACTGATTGCATTCCGCGATCCACTGCTGCAGGCTCTGGTCGGCCGTTTGGAACTCCTTGTACTGCCCCAGCAGGCGGTCCATGTCAACGCGCGCTACTCGCTGCACCGCCGCCGGATCGTTCTCCTGGGCGAATCCTGCAGCTGTCAGCACAAGTGCCAGCGCCACGAGAATCAGCGTCGGCCCAAGCTTCCAGTTTGTCCTTGGCATAATACCATGACTCTCCCGTATATGAATCGCTTCCGGGGGCCGGCAATCTGGTGCCGGTCCCCGGATGCTTTGACAGTACTACCGACGAGTGGTTTCGCCCTGACGTTCAGCGTCCTGTCGATCCACAGCGAGTATACCCGTCGGTCCGTCCCTCAGAATGTGTGACCGAAGCTAAAGTGCGCCTGGCTGCCGTCCTCGCCGAAGCCCATGTCCAGTCGGATCGGCCCGATCGGAGTATCGACCCGCAGGCCGGCCCCGTAACCGATGTGCGCGTTGAACTCCTGGTCATCGGCCTTGATGTCGAAGCCGGGCACGACGGTGCGGAATGTCCCGCCCCAGGCCGAACCGATATCGACGAACCCGACGGCCGTCAGCGCCTCGGTGATCTTCTTGCGGTACTCCACATTGACCAGAGCGAGCTTCTCACCGCGCCATCGATCCGGCTCATAGCCGCGCAGGGTGTTGGCGCCGCCGACGCTGAAGGTCTCGAAGAATGGCGGCGAGCCGATCGTCGAGCCCGCCATCAGACGCGCTGCGATGATATCGTCGCCCACTCCGAAGTAGCGACGATGATCGATCATGAACTTCCCGAAGTTCGTCTCGCCGCCGAGGAAGTCGCCGGACTGCTCGTATGACAGCGAGGTGTAGAGCCCGCTGCTGGGATTGCGTCGCACGTCGCGGGTGTCGTCGATCAGGCCCAGTGTCACCGAGTTCACGCGACCGCCAGGGTGCAGCGGCGCCGCGACTTCGACGGGGATCGGCAGGTCACCTGGCTCCGCGACGTCTGGATCCAGATCCGGGTTGTCCGGGACCGGCGTCCGATCGCGATCGCCCGGCAGGTCACCGCCCATCTGCAGCGTTCCGATCCTGCCGACGCCGGGCGTCAGTGTGGTCGTGCCCTGGAAGAATGAGCTCGAGACCTCGACTGACCGGAAGCTGAAGCTCCACGCCCGACGCTCGCTGATCGGCGTGGTGTAGGTCACATCGCCACCGGTCCGGCGCTCGTCAAACTCGTTGTCGGCCACGCTCACGGCCGCTCCGCCCACGAACTGGCGGCGGCGCTCGGTGTCGAAGATGTTGAACTCGATGGTCGAACCTCGCTCGTCGAAATACGGGTCCATCCAGCTCACTTCGTAGCTCTCGCGGCCGCCGAGTTCGAGGCTTACGGATGCGCGCTCGCCCTGCCCGCGCAGGTTGAACTCCTCGGCCGAGAGCATCACCACGAAGTCGTCGAGGCTGGAGTATCCCGCTGCCACCGAGGCCCGACCAGTCTTCTTCTCCTCGAATGTCAGCACGAGGATGACGTCCCGGGCCGGGTTCTGCTCGCCCTGCCGGATGTTGATATCAACGTTCTCGAAGAGGTCGGTGGCGTAGAGTCGCCGCAGGTTCGTCTGCACGCGCGACTGCTTGAAGATCTCTCCCGGTTCGAGATCCAGCTCGCGATCGATCACGAACGGTTTGGTGCGCTTCAGCCCCTCGTAGCGGATGTCCTCGATGCGGGCCTCCTCGACCACGAAGGTCAGCACACCCTCGGGGCTGACCCGGGCTCGCTCGATCCGCACGATGTAGCCCTTGCTCTCGTAGTACGCTGAGATGCGCTCGGCGTCGCGTGCGATCGCCCGATCGTCTGCGATGTGCCCGGGCTCGATGAGGATCTCCTCTCGGAGCTCCTCGTCGGAGATCACGGTGTTGCCCGCGAACATGATCTCCTCGATACGCTGCTTCTCGACGACGGTGATCACGACCCGGACGCCGTCCTCGAGCGCCTCCGTCGAGATGTTCACCTCGCTGAAGTAGCCCATGCGGTCAACGAGCCGACGGGCCTCCGCGGCCTTCATGGGGGTGAACTCCTCCCCCACCGTGAGCACATCCTTCACCACATCGAGGATCGGCTCTCGGGCCACGAAATCATTGCCTTCCACCACGATCTCGCGGATGAGCGGGTTCTCGTCCTGGCAGAACGCGACCGCGCCGGTGCAGACGATAAGTGAGATCACGGCGACGGTCCTGACAATCGACTTGATATCCATCGTTTGCTCCTGTCCTCGCTGCTGCGCTGCAAAAGAAGGCGCGCTTACGGTATCTCCTCAAGTAGCTCCTCCAGCCGCTCGCGAAGCACACTGCGGGCGCGAAACAGCCGGCTCTTCACCGCCTCGACGCTACATCCGACCACATCGGCGATCTCCCTGTAGCGGAGGCCCTCGATGTCGCGCAGCACGACCACCTCGCGGTAATCGTACTTCAGCTGGCTGACCTCCCTGAGTACGATATCGCGAAGCTGATCGTTCTCGGCCACGCGTTCGGGCGAGAGATCCCAGTCCGCGACCTGTCGCGTCACCTCATCGGTGTCAAGCTGCAGCGGGGCGTCGAGGGAGTACGCCTCGCGCGAGTCGATCCGCTGCTGCTTCTCGAACCGGTTCTTCGTGAGGTTGACCGCGATTCGGTACAGCCATGTGTAGACGGACGCCTCATGTCGGAAGCGGTCGTATGCCCGGTGGGCAGCCACGAAGGTATCCTGCGTGAGGTCAGCCGCGACCTCCTCGTCGCTGACAAGCCGGTAGATCACGCTGTAAATCCGCTCGTAGTTCTCCGAGACGACTTCCTCGAAGGGCGGTCGGTCGCACGGCCCGGCTCGCGCTTCCTGGCACCGAGCCGCCTCTTCAGCGCCTGCTCCCTGGTTGCCATTCACTTAGACAGCGTCCTCCCCGGCGGGTTGCGCGGCATTCCGACGGCGGCTCAGATTCAGAATCGTCGCACGTACTCCACGAACATGCGGTTGTTCCCGCGCTCGTCTGTGCGATAGCTCAGCTCGAAGCGATCGCGAACCTTGTAGGACACCCCGATGTCGTATTCCTGCTCCTGGCCGGCCCCCACCTCCGTATCATAGGTCACCAGAAGATCCTCCACCAGGTATCCGCCCAGACGCACTGAGACCGGCTGGTCAAAGGCGAAGTTCACCTGCAACACTGACAGCCCGAGGAGCTGCTTAAGCTCCTCCTCGAAGGGCTGGAACACGTAGTGTCGGAACGCGGTTCCGAGCGCGGCCACGAACTGCTCGGTCATCACGTCCTCGAGATCGCCCGCCTCCGCAAAGCCCTCCCCCCCCTCGAAGGGCGCCATCCCCAGCAGCGCGTAGATCTGCTCCTCAGCCAGTGGCGGCTGGGCCGTGGCCTGCACGTGGATGTTATCCGGAAGCGTACCGGAGACGTCCAGCATGATGTTGATCGGCCCGACCTGCCTCCCATTGATGACGGCCGTCTCGATCCTCCGCGTTGCGGTTGCCTGAATGATGCCCCGCAGTTCCAGCGGGATCGGCGGCCTGGTCACCGTCCCCGGCGGTTTCGCCACCAGGAACTCAACGCGCGCGATGCCTATATTCAGTACGCCGCCCGGGATCGTCGCCTCACCCTCCTGCGCCGCCACCGCTCCGCGTATCACAGGATCCTGTGGCGTGCCCACAAGAGTGATGGCGCGCTCCGATGGCTCCAGCGGCGCAGTCATTCCGGAGGCCTTCACACGCACGTCCGGACCGATCGCCAGCCAGACTTTGAATCTCGGCGACGGGAAATCGGCCGGCATGCCGTGCAGTTCGCCGCCGGTGTCTCCACCGGTCCTGGGCATCCCGAAGACCGCGTGCGAGATCTCCATGCCGCCGGTGAACTCGACGGGCTGCCCCGGCTCGGGGTTTCTGCCGACGATGGTGCCGTCGATCGTCCCGAGGAAGAGGTTCGCGTAGCGCGGCCGGGCTTTCTTCGCAGCGATCGTGATGTCGAAGTCATTGTGCGCGATCTTCGACGGCTCGAAGCTCGTCAGTCCCACGGTCCCGTCAACCGTGAAGCTCCCATCTCCGAAGTTTGCGCCAAGATCCGAGATTGTTACGAGCTGCCTCGTGTCGCCGGATGCCCCGGGCTCCTGTCCCGCACCCTCTATCGTCTCGAGGGTGATCGAGCCGCGCACATCCCGCGCCACCAGGCCCTGGGCCAGCGTCTGGCGCTCGGCGCCGATCTCGGTCGTGAAGTGATACTCATTCTCGTGGAGCCTGTCGAGAGCGAATTGCGTCAGATCCGCCCAACCGCTGGACTGAAGCCTCACACTCTCGGCCCGCAGCGAGAACTCGTTGAGGTCCAGCCTCGTCCGGCCCTGGCCGCCGGTGAGGTCGGCCGCCAGCGTCAGGTCCTCGATCGGGCTGCTCAGCCACGGCGTCTGGATCGTTGGGGCGCTGACCGCGACCTCTCCGGTCAGCTCCGGCCCGGCGACGGTTCCCCCGACCTCGACGAGGGCATCGAGGGTTCCTATGGCTTCCACCTCGCCGAGCGGCCCGGTCTCGTCCGGACGCTCCGCCAGCGCCTGCGCGATGAGCGGCGGGAAGATCCCCACATCGACGCCCTCGGCACGCGCGGTAAGTTCCACGACGCCGTCGGCTGGAACGCTCTTGCTGGCCCAGTCAAACGGGAGCGTGCCGTTGACGAAGAATTCCTCCTCCTCCTCGCGCACGACGAGATTCACGATCTCGAGGCTCTCACCGTCATAGCTGATGATCGGCGCCGAGATCAGGTCGAACTGCGCCCCGCGCACCTCCGGCTCGATGATGTCGATCGATGCGATCACGTCCGGCCTCTCGACCGAGCCGGTCGCCTGCATCGTCACGTTGAGCTGTCCGCCCGTTGACGGCGTGCCCGCCGGCAGCCACGGCTGCAACTGGCCCAGCGGCAGCGCCGAGACCTCCGTCAGCATCGACACAGTCCCGTCCGGCTGCCACGTTCCGTCGGCCGTGATCAGCGCGTCGCCCTCAGTGGCCTCGAGCGTTGCCATCACCTGCGGCCCCTCGGCGACGGTGGCCTCCAGCGTCGTGTCCGGCAACGGCTTTCCGTCGAAGGCCGGGTCGCGCAGCGCGATGTGCACGTTGCTGCCCATTACCGCGTCCAGCACCGCCCGCACAGCCGTCTCGGCATTCGCCTCTTCGGGTATCTCAGGCATGAGGCCCTGGAGGGTCAGGCTCCCGTCCATCCGCCCGTCCAGCCGCATCGACATCGCCGCGAGCTGCTGCGACAGCGGCCGCTGGCCTTCCTCGCGCTCCTCTGCGGGCACATCAGCGAAGGTCCGGGCGATCGGCACCGCCACCTGCAACAGCTTCGGGATCGACACATCGTTCAGAGCGACGTCCGAGGGCAGAAGCCGCATCTCATCCAGCCGGGCGGTGCCCTGAAGCGCCAGCGTCCCGCCCGCCAGCGCGATCGTCGTGTGCCGCAGCGTCACGGTGTTCTTATCCAGCAGGGCCACAGCCGAGATGCGGCCGATCTCCTCATCCCCAAGCTCGAGGTCGCTCGCCTCGATCAGCGCAGTGCCGGTCAGACCGTCGAGCGGCCCCTCGAGCCTCAGGTATGGCAGGTTCACCCGACCGCTCAGAGGCAGCCCCACTTCCTGCAGCACCGCGAGGTCCTGCAGGACAACGTTCTCGGCGGAGACGCTCGCGGACAGGATCGGCGTGTCATACAGCGACGTCAGTGAGGCGCGCCCCGACACAACCGCGTCGCCGACCGGCACACGCATATCCTCAAGCTCCAGCACATCGCCCTCGAGGCGTAGCGCCAGGCTGGCGTCGTCGGTCGCGACCTGCCCGTACCGCGCGAAGTCCAGGTACAGCTGGCCCTGCGCCGCGGGACGCCTGAGCGTCCCCGACAGCTTCGCCTCGGCCCGCACCGCGCCGGTGATGTCATGGTCCTCGAGGTCTACAAGCCGCCGCGTGCTCTCGTCAACCGGCCCCGCCACGGTCAGCGAGCCGTCGATCCGCGC
The DNA here is from genome assembly GCA_029821265.1 of Candidatus Zipacnadia bacterium. Classification (GTDB taxonomy): domain Bacteria; phylum Armatimonadota; class Zipacnadia; order Zipacnadales; family UBA5352; genus JALGTR01. The sequence goes on along the minus strand of JALGTR010000089.1, from coordinate 997 downwards.
GTTCGCGTCCTCAAGGTCGATCTCCGTCAGCTCACCCGAGGCCCGGACGATGATCCGTCCGGCCGACGCATACAGTCGCTCCAGCCGCGCCCGTTCCAGGCCGCCGCTGAATTCCGCCAGCATTCCGTCGATCCGATAGTCCTGCCAGCGTAGCCCGAAGCCCTGCACCGTCGCTTCCACTTGCGGGTCCTCAAAGCTTCCGCTCGCGTTCCCGGTGACGAACACCTTGCCCCGGAGGCCCTCCGCCCCCTCGAGATCGAAGCGCTCTCGGACCTGCGCGAGATCGATGCCCGCCATTCCGAAGCTCGCCACCATCTCGCCATCAAAGGGCATCACGCCCCGCACCCAGCCCGTGCCCAGTGCATCGTGGAAGCTCGCGCCGCGAATCTGCACGGCGTTCTCGTCCACGACAACCAGGCCGCGGAGGGACTCCGCCGAGTGCCCCTGCCAGCCCGGCCGCTCGAACACCGCCTGCGAGACGAGCATCGGCCCGTCGGCCGACCAGGTGCCCGCGAATGTACCGCTCATCATCCCCGAAGCGCCCTCAGTCGCTTCGAGCCCCGGCACCTCGCCCAGTCGCGTCAGATCGAGGCCGTCGATGGTCCCGCGCAGGTAGGCCCACGGGCTATCCTCGCCCGAGAGGTCCACCAGGCCCTGCGCGGTCATGGTCGCCCCCAGCGGCTCGGCGTAGAGGTCGCGAACCCGGACCGTGTCCCCCAGCAGGGCCACATCGGCGCGTACGGCCTCCACTGCGACATCGCCCAGCGCCAGCCCCGGCAGCTCAATGCGTGTCTGCGCGAGGGGCGTCTCGGCAGACCAGAGCACGTCCGCGCGCAGATCTTCCAGCGGGGCCATCGCCAGCTCGCCCTCGATCTCGGGGGCGAGCCGATCGCGCAGCGGTCCGAGGTCGAGTGGCTGGACCGTCGCGATCTCAGCGCGCGCCCGTACGTTGGGGTCAGCGAGGTCGAGAAGATCCACGCGCAGGTCGATCGGCCCG
>JALGTR010000322.1 GCA_029821265.1 Candidatus Zipacnadia bacterium | reverse complement strand
GCTCGCCGTTTGTTCATAGCCTTCGGATCCTGACCTGAGGGAGTTGACTGCAATGATGCGCGCACTGATGCTGTCAGCGGTGGTGCTGATGGCATCTTCGGCACAGGCGGTTGAGCTTGGAACGGACGGGACGCGGTTCACGCTGGATGGCCGCCCGGCGTTTCTGCTGGGCGTGAGCTACTACGCGGGGCTGGGACGCTCGCCGGAGCTGATGGCGACGGATCTTGATGACCTGCGTCTGCACGGGGTCAACTGGCTGCGGGTATGGGCGACGTGGACGGGGCATGATACCGGTGCGGCCGTCAATGCCGATGGCGAAGCGGAGCCAGAGGGCATGGCGCGCCTGAAGCGGCTGGTGCGGCTCGCCGACGAACGTGGCATGGTCATCGACGTTACCCTTCACCGCGGCGACCTGCTCACGACGCAGCAGGATCATCTCGCCGCCGTCCGGAGTCTCGCGCGCGAGCTGAAGCCGTGGCGCAACCTCTACATCGATGTCGCGAACGAGCGCAATATCCGCGATGCGCGCTACGTGTCGATGGAGGAATGCGCGCAGCTTCGTGACGCGATCAGGCAGATCGATCCCAGGCGTCTCGTTACGGCCTCTCACGCCGGCGGTGTCATGGGGCGCGAGGCGCTTGAGGAGTATCTTCTCGAGGCGAAGATGGACATCCTGACGCCGCATCTGCCTCGCGGACCCGAAGATCCGGCGAAAACCGAGGCGCGTGTGCGGCAATACCTCGAATGGATGCGCGAGATCGGCCGGTCGGCGCCGGTTCACCTGCAGGAGCCGTTCCGTCGTGACTACGGCTCCTGGCAGCCGGACGCGGATGACTTCCTGACCGACCTTCGTGGTGCGATCGCCGGTGGAGCGGCCGGCTGGTGCTTGCACAACGGAGAAGTGCGGAGCCCGACCCCTCCGGAGGACCGTGAGCCGCGTCGATCGTTCGACCTCAGTCCCGACCGTGGCCCGTTCATTGGCCTGCTGGACGCCACGGAACGCGACGTGCTGGCGCGCATGGGCGCGCTTGTCGAGAGGTAATCGCGCCTACTGGCGCTGTCTACGGGCCACGACGTAGTCGCGGATCAGCAATCCAACGACGGTGAGCAGCAGCACGCCCGCGCTGACGAATTTGATGTCGAGCACAGCGCTATCCCTCTGCCGTGTGGCGGCTTTCTGCCTCGTGGCCGCCCGCATAGTTCCCTGCCTGTGGCCCTGAGACCTGCAAGCCTGTTGCGCATCGCCAGATGCGGAGGGAGAAGCCGCGCGCGGAGCGAATAGGCCTTTGCTACCCCTGTCTCGCCATGCCGGTGCGGGACTCCGGCTTCAGAACCCGAGGAGGATGTCGCATGGCCAGCGATCATGAGGGCCTCGCCCAGGCCCTTCTGGATCTGGGCGTGATCACACCAGAGCAGCTCGATCAGGCTCACCAACGCGTCGAAGCGGGCGGTGGCTCGCTCATCCAGGCGCTGCTCTCAATGGACGCGGTGACGGCTCAGGACATCGCGCGCGCCTCCGAGCAGATGCCGGCAAAGAGCGCAAGACCGGCGCGGGATGATGAACGGCAGGAGCCCGCACGTCGCGAGCAGGAGCAGGAGCCGATCATTCGATCCGAGGGCAAAGTCTCCCTTGACGATTACCAGATCGACCCTGAGGCGCTCTCTGACGTGCCCAAGGCCGTGGCGGAGCAGCACCTGGTTCTTCCGCTGCAGGTCAGCCCCGACCGCATGCTGGTGGCTATGGCGGATCCCGGCGACGTCTTCGCGATCGACGAGATCCGCTCGCGCACTGGCAAGCGTATTGAGGCCGTGGAGGTCGATGAGATCGAGCTGCGCAACGCCATCGATCACTACTACCAGACTCGGGCCCGCTCGCAGGTTTCGATGCAGGGCGCGGCCACCACGGACCTTGAGATGAGCATCACCGACAGCGAGTTCGCCGGTGAGATGGACCAGAAGATCGTCGAGATGCTCGATCAGGCGCCGGTGGTCGCCATCGTGGAGAGAATCCTCGGCGAGGCCGTGCGAATGCGGGCCTCGGACATCCACATCGAGCCGCGCGCTGACGAGGTGCGCGTGCGCTACCGCGTTGACGGCCAGCTGATGACCTTCACCACGCTGCCGACCGACATGCACCGCTATGCCATCTCGCGCATCAAGATCCTCGCCGGCGCCGACATATCTGAAACGCGCCTTCCTCAGGACGGACGCTTCGCGACAGAGGTGGACGAGCGGCCGATCGACGTGCGGGTCTCGACGCTTCCGACCTACTGGGGCGAGAAGGCAGTTCTGCGCATTCTCGACAAGTCGAGGGCACTTGTCTCGCTCAATCAGCTTGGCATGAGCCAGGAGACGATGAAGACGTGGGAGCAGCTTCTGCACACCCGTCAGGGAATGCTGCTGGTCACGGGGCCGACGGGCTCAGGCAAGAGCACCACCCTATATGCCTCGCTTCACACGATCAACGATGAGACCAAGAACATTACCACCGTCGAGGACCCGATCGAGTATCAGGTGGCCGGTATCAATCAGACGCAGGTGCAACCGCGGGTTGGCCTGACGTTCGCGACGGCTTTGCGGCATATCCTGCGCCAGGATCCCGATATCGTGCTGGTCGGCGAGATCCGCGACCTCGAGACCGCGGAGATGGCCTTTCGGGCGTCGATGACCGGCCATCTCGTGCTCAGTACGCTGCACACCAACGACGCACCCTCGGCGGCGGCCCGCCTGGTGGACATGGGCGTCGAGCCGTACCTCATCGCATCATCGACGATCGGCATCATGGCTCAACGTCTCGTGCGCCGGATCTGCCCGCGTTGCCGGGAGCAGGTGGAGCCGAGCGAGCTGGAGCTGGAGCGTCTCGATCTCAAGCCCGAGCAGGCCGCGAAGATCAAGTTCCACCACGGACGCGGTTGCGCCAT
>JALGTR010000321.1 GCA_029821265.1 Candidatus Zipacnadia bacterium | reverse complement strand
AGTATCCGGGGCCGGAGCGAACCTTCAATGCTATTGACAGAGATGGCGACGGTGTTGTAACGTCCGTGGAGACCCGTCAGGGGGCCCGCCCCGTAGGCGCATGGCGCCGGCCGCAGACACCGGCCGAACGGAGGGAAAGGCTGCTCGAGCGATGTGACGCGGATGGTGACGGCGCGATCACGGCCGAGGAGTGGCCGGGACGCGCCGATGCATTCGAGAGGCTCGACGCGGACGGGAGCGGCACGATCTCACGCAACGACCTCGAGCAGATGCGGCCGGAGGCCCGCCGAGAGCCTGCAGAGCGGGCGAATCCGGCGCTTCTGCTCGTTCGAATGATGGACGAGAACGGCGACGGACGGCTATCATCGAACGAGTGGCAGAAAGCATTTGACACAACGGACGGAAATGGCGATAATGCGGTCAGCGCCGATGAGTTGTTCGAGCGCGTCAGGCGCATTCTACGTCCAGAGCAGCCTCCAGCGCCGCCAGAGGAATAGAGAACGCAAAGGTTTTCCGTCGCAAGACGGAGCATCTGCGGCCCCGGGTCTCCCCCCGCCCGGGGCCGTGGTGCTTTAAGGTGGCGCTCCGCGCTCTCCCCTCTCGGCAGCCACCGTCACCGAAGGCCGCCTGCTCGGATCAACGCAACCTCCAGGCGGCTGATTGTGCCGACTCAGGCCGATCTCTGGCAGGCCGTCCCGGCTTCCAGCATCGGCCGACGCTCCTCCCTCTGGACCGATTATCCTCGCCACCGCCCCGCACATGCCCTCGACGCCCGCCTGGAACCGATGCGCACCCGCCGACAGATCGATCCCGACCGAGTGCACGCGTATGGAGATACCGTGGCGACAGATGTGAACGGGCTCAACCTCCAGGCGGTGGGGATAGACGAGAATTGCGTCGGAGACGCCATAGCCGAGGCAGTACGCGAGCATCTGATACAGGTCCCCCGATGTGGGTGTTCCACCGGTTCGCCCGCTCTGAGGCCCGTGTTTGTATTTCGCGTCGACGACGCACAGCGGCCGCCCATTGCTCTCCAGCACGGCATCGACCGTGAGCGGCACCCGTCCGTCGGCGTCAAGGAGCACACAGGTGCCGGACGTGCGAACCACGACCGAGGGCAGCCCCTGCGCCAGCGCGCGGCAGACGAAGCGCTCGAACAGACGCGGCATCTCGACCAGTACCGCAGGGGTCGAGGGGCGACGGGGGCCGCCGAGGACAACGGCATCGCTCAGAAGCATGTCCGCGAGAGCGACGACGATCGACTGCTGCCTGCCGGCCCGTTGCGACCGCGATCCGTCCGCCGGCATGCAATCGCGTGGGATGGCCGAGAGCGTCGCGCGACAGCGTTCCAGCGGGCCGCGCAGATACGAGCGTGCGCCCACGATGAGCGCGGCGCGATCGAAGGCCGCGGCGAGGTAGCGATTGCGAGGGATGTCCGCACTGAACTCAGAGAAGTCACAGATGAAGCGGTGAGGCATGCCCGGCTGACGTCGTAGCTGCTCCTGGAGCGCAATCCTGCCGCGCACACCGCCCAGGTTCTCGCGCGAGAGCCGGAAATCGCCGGAGAGCCCCCGGGCGAGCATCTGATCGAGTTGGACGATGAAGGTTGCGGCGAGGCCTTCGAGCCATGCGGCGATGTCGGGGGCTTCGGCCACAGGCGGCGGGGAGAGGAGCGCCTCTTCGGGTGCGAGGGCGAGGAGCGCCCAGATGCTGCTGAGCGGGATCTTCGGTTCGATCGTCAGCCTCCTGCCCGACGGCAGGGGGATGACGCCGCAGATGTCGCGGGCGGTCACCAGGCAGCCGCCACCATCGGCTTCGGTGATCTGCACATGCTCGCCGTGACAGTCAGCCAGGTGGCGACGATCGTCTATGTCCAGATCGAGGCGCGCGGCCTGCAGCTCCCTGAGGTGAATGTCACGGGATGTCATCACCTGTTCCCCTGCAGACTGGGTGCATCTTCATGCGACGTCTCCGCCGGCTCAAGCCCGGCTCCGGAGCGGGCCTGCCAGATCAGGTCGTCGATCGAGAGCGACCGCAGGCGATCGGGTGCGGCGGCGAAGTACTCCTGCAGAAGCGGCTCGAGCTCAAAGCGCCATATCTCGCGGACACGCTCCTCACTGAGATCCGGGCGCATGAAGTACGATGGACCGATCAGCAGGTCGCGGCCAACATCCGGCTCGATTCGTTCGTTGATCACCGTCAGCAGTTCGGCGACCCATCGCGCGCCCGGTGCGTTGCGCTCGAGCCAGCGGTGGAAGATCGGCAGGGCCAGTTCACGGTCGTCGGGGAAGAGCGGGTAGAAGACGAAGCGGCGACGCAGGGCGAAATCCACGCTGGTCGTGCTGCGATCGGCGGTGTTCATGGTGCCTATGACGAGGACGTTCTCGGGTACGACGAGCGACCGGCGGGTCCCATCGGGACGAACGGCGGCAAGCTCGATCTCCTGCCCCCGGTACTCCAGCGCCATCATCAGCTCGCCGAAGACACGGGAGACGTGAGCGCGGGAGATCTCGTCGATGACGAAGACCCAGGTGCGGTCAGGATCGCGCCGCGCACACTGACAGAAGTCCATGAAGACACCCGGCACGACCGGATACTCCACCCCGGTGGCGCCGTCCGCTTGCCGCACGGCACGGGGCCGCAGTCCCTGCACGAAATCTTCGTAGGCGTAGGATGGGTGAAACTGCACGAGGGCAGCGCGTAAGGGGTCGCCGTCGGTGAGATATCGCGCGAGGCGCTGCGCGAGCCATGTCTTGCCGGTGCCGGGCGGTCCGTAGAAGATCATCTGGCCGCGCTCAAGCAGGAGACGCTCCATCTGTTGCAGACTATCCACCGGTGCGCCGATCTGCTCGGCGAGCTCAGCGATACTGCGCTCGGGGTCTCCGTGGTTCCCGGCCGCGTCGTCCGGGCCCATTCCGGCGGCGATGACGCGGTAGAAGTCCGCGGCGGAGATGGCGAGCACTGTGCGGACGTAA
>JALGTR010000320.1 GCA_029821265.1 Candidatus Zipacnadia bacterium | reverse complement strand
CCGCTGACGCCGAACATGCCGACACTGGCGGAGATGAACCGAGGCGTTCTGAATGTGCTGGACAACGATCCCGACGGACTGTTTCTGATGGTCGAGGGCGGAGCGGTTGACTGGGCCTCCCATGGCAACCAGTGCGGCCGCGTCATCGAGGAGCAGATCGACTTCAACCGGGCCGTCGAGGCGGTCATCGACTGGACGGAAACGAACAGCAGCTGGGACGAGACGCTCCTGATCGTTACCGCGGACCACGAGTGCGGCTATCTGACCGGCCCGAATTCGGACCCCGAGTACACCCGACCCGTCTGTCGCGGGTTAGGGATCCAGCCGCTGATGGAGTTCCACAGCACCGGACACACTAACTCACTTGTGCCGTTCTTCGCCCGAGGCGCCGCTGCCGAAGCGTTCATTCGGATGGCCGAGGGCACCGATCTGATCCGCGGGCCGTGGGTGGACAACACGGCCGTCGCGCCGGTGATCTTCTCCGCGCTCCGATAGCGCGTCGACACGACACGACAGGGCCGGCAGCCAGCGTACGCGAAGAGAGGGAGCCTCCACTGGGGCTCCCTCTCGGCATTGATAGATGATGGCGGGTGTCGCGTGCGATTTAACCCTGCGGCCGGATCGGCCGTCCACAGCAGGTGCAGAAGCTCCGCGAGGTCGTGTTCATATTGCAGTGCGGACAGACACTCTCGCGCGCCCGCAGCGGGGAGCCGTCGGAAGAGGGCTCGGTCACGCAGTGCCTGAGGCCGGCTCCCTCGCTCGGCGCGCACTTCTCACACATCAGCAGCGCGCGATTCCAGCACAGATCGCAGACCCACTCGCCGCAGCCCGGGCACTGGTGGAAGTGTTCCTTGACCTCCGCGATCGCGGTTCGCAGCGCCGCGTCATGCTCCGGACCGTCATCCTCAGCGGCTGTCTCGGGCCCCTCCCTGGTCAGCAGATGCCCCACGGGCGCGAGCAGGCCGTTGTCCTCCATCGCGTCAGGACCGACCGGCTGGAATTCGCTCGTGAAGTCGGCGTCACAGCGCGGGCAGTAGAAGCGAAACTGATAGCCGACTGCGTTGCTCAAATCCTCGTAATTGTCTGTGAACTCTATGGGCGTCATGCAGCGATCACCTGGGTCGGTGGCGGGCCTGAGCAGTGAGGGAAAACGGTGTCGCCCCCTGGTGTTCTCTCTATCGGCCGGGCCGTGTCCTATGTGAAATGACGCTTTATCCACGCGCGGGGTTCGCCGTGGATGACGCGTCCTCTCAGTCCATCTCGCGCCGCGCGCAGTGACGGCAGAAGCGCCGCCAGCGCCCTGTACTCGTCGACCTCCTCGTCAGCGAAAACCGGCTCACGTCTGAAGCCGACCTCGGTCCACGCCCGAACCGCATCGTCGGCCCGGGCGAACACGAAGCTGGCGTGATCGGACTCCGACAGCAGCTCATAGAGCTCGCCCGAGTCCACCCGGCAGATCGCCGCGATACGTAGCCCGTCGGCCCCGGGGCTTACCACCAGGCGCATGGGATCAGCATGCTCCCGGAGTAGTCGCCAGTACTCCCGCCGCTCACCGTCTATCAGCCCAGCCGGCAGTTCGATATCTCGGAGGTGTTGGTCCGTAGCCGCGAAGGGGACATGCGGCCGGATCTTACCGGAACTGATATCATTTGACCACGAGAGGCCGAAGCTGTCAAGGCATTCCGCGAATTCAGCCCGAGCAGCCCCGATTCTCCGCTCGGATTCGGCCGTCACCTCGCGACCGAGACGGCGAAGGCCGCCGAGCCGCTGCTCTCCGAAGGGGCCGGTCAGCACCAGCGCTCGCTGCTCCTCGTCGAAGGCCGCACCATCAAGCTCCGCGTACAGGCGCGTGAAGCAGTCCCCCGCATCCGGGACCCAACGCAAGCCATCGGCGTAGCGATAGAGGTAGCCCGGCTGATCGCCGACAGCCTCGGTGATTGCCAACGGCCGCTCACCGGGAGGCGCCATCAGCGCCGCGAGCGCATCGGCCCGGGAGCGGCGCAGCGCCAGCTCCAGTTCGTCGGTCCGGCGCGCGAACTTGCGCAGCGCAATCGTGTCCGGCTCCCAGGCGTGCTGAAGCGTGATCGTGTACCCGTCGCGGATCACGCCACCGATCTCACACGCCCGCCATCGAGCGAGAAGATGCTCGCCATCGCTAATCGTCAGCCCGCCGGGATCCACGGTGATCTCACGGCCCACGCACCCGGCACCAAGCTCAATGTGCCCCGCAGCCGTCAGCGACGCCTCAGACAAGTGACTCACCGCACTCGGAGCAGAACTTCGCATCTGCGGGGTTCTCGGAGCCACAATTCTCGCACTCCGTCACGGTCTTCAGCGGCTTCCCGCATTCGTTGCAGAACTTCCCGCCGGCGGCCTTCTCGCCGCAGTGCGGGCAGAAAACGACCGCCTCGTCCTCCACGTTGATCTCAGACGAGTAGTCGGTGTTCTCGATACGCTCGCGAAGCTGCTCCAGCCGCGCTTCCTGCTGCATCGCCGCGATCTCCTCCTGCGTGTCCGGCGCGCAGTTCTCGCACAGCGCGACGCTCGCGTTCCAGCATACGTCACAAACCCATTCGCCGCACCGCGAGCACTGATGGAAGTGCGGCCGGATCTCCGCAATCGCAGCCTTCAACGCCCTGTCGTGTGCCGGCCCCCCGATCGCGCGCTGTATCTCGTACGCGCTGTCGGCGATTCGGTGAGCGCTTCCGCCCAACAGACCTGCAGCCGCGCGAAACAACCCGGTGGCCTTGCCCGCGGTGAAGCCCTGGAACTCACTCATGTAGCCATTCCCGCAACGCTCGCAGTAGAACTTGAACTGAAACCCCTGGTCTGTGCTCAGATCGTCGTAGTTATCGGTAAACTCAATGACTGCCATCCGCGATCTCCCTCCTGACGGAGGCTTCTCCTGCACGGGCGCTGATGCTATGCTCATTCCTTTGATTCACGGAAGTCTCCTGCAAGTAATGGAGCATCTCCACCAGGCCGC
>JALGTR010000088.1 GCA_029821265.1 Candidatus Zipacnadia bacterium | reverse complement strand
CCCCGCCGAGGAAGAAGCGGTCGAGGTACTCGATCGCGGCCGCGTCGCAGGGCCTGATGCCGAACAGTATCTGCGAGCCGGGCGCGGGCGCCGCCTGGACCTCCGGCGGCCCGGCTTCGGTCATGGCGTACGTGAACACGGCCTCGCGCTGAGGGAGGACGTAGCAGGCGGGCGATACGAGCGAGTTCTCGTACTCGAGTTCGACGTCCTCGGGGTCATCGACCTCCGCGAAGATGAGGTCGTCGTGGAGCGCGCGCCTGGGGCCGATGAACTGCTCGGCCTCGCGCATGAGGAGGGCGATGAACTCGCGGATCTTCTCATGCGAGAGAGCGCGCGCAGGCCACGTCTCGGCGCTCTGCTCGGGCCCTGCGTCGATCTCGGGATGGATTTCGAGCTGCTTTGTATCCTTTTGCACGATTGCACCACCGGTCGACTCGAAACTTCGTGAAAACGTGCACGGGCGCAGGCACGATTTTTCGGCCCATGGAGGCCGATTTGGCGACGGATACTATGCTCTGAGCGCAGCTTTCGTACGAGCGTCGTCACTCAGCTTAGGCGCGTGAGAGCGCTGAAAGGTTCGCACATGCGGCGGGCTATCGTGTCTCAACGGGCCTGATCTCGGCTGTGACGGGGCCGGATGGCACTCCCCCGCCCTCGGCGCGCCTGCCGCCCCTTGAGGCGAGGGTGCGCACGAGGCCGGGGAACTCCGTGGGCAGTACGGCGACCATCGGCTGTATGCCGCTGTCGGAGCGCACGCGCACCGCGGCGGCGCCGCTCTCGGTGGTCACCTGGGCGCGATCGCCCTCGCGAAGCTCAAGACGCTTCATGTCTTCAGGCGCCATCAGCACGTAGTGCTCGCGGTAGAGAGTGGCCTCGCGGCGCAGGATGTGGGCGCCCTGGCAGCGCGGGTCGGTGGTCCAGCCGCCTCGCGTGGAGCGCGGCACGAGCATGAACGGCCGTTCGTCCGTCGGCTCTGGCGTCTCTGGCGCGGCCGCGCGCAGCGAGGCGGCATCAACGACGTCGGCGACGCCTGCGGTGTCAAAGCCGACGCGCGGCAGCTTCCCCGCGCGAAGATCGCTCAGCCGTACCGCCCCGTAGCCGCCTGCGGTGGCCTGGATCTGCTTCCAGAGCGCATCGTAGTCGTCCCACCTGGTCTCGGCGCCGAGCAGGCCCGCCAGGTCATCGAGAACCGCGGTGATCGGGCGCGACTGCCCCGCCGGCGAGAGTATCGGTTGACTCCACCACACGCGGCCGTCAGGGCGGCGGATGGTGCCCTCGCGCTCAGCGGTCATCTGAACGGGCACCGCCACATCGGCCAGCTCGACGGTGGGACAGACAAATGACGCGAGCGCCATGCCGAACTCGAGACGCTGGCGGAGCTGCGCGAGGTCAGCAGGCCCGAAGAGGCGCCCGAGATCCTCGCCGATGGTGATGACCGCGCGCATGCCCGAGTCCGGACTCACCATGTCGAGCGCGCTCATACCGTGAGGCGATCCGCCAGCGGCGAGCATGTCGAGCGTGCCGAAGGTGTTGGCGCCGGATGGCAGCAGATAGACGCCGACCCAGCGCATCTCGTCGCGCAGGGCCCGGGCCAGACGGCCGATGGCGACGGCCTCATCGACGCTGGTGATGGCCTCGGCCGAGAGGATGATGGCGACGCGGCGGCTGTGCTCGATCAGTGAGACGATCTCGGTCACCTGCGACGAATCAAGCGGTGCAGAGGTCGCCTCACGCCCCGTGAGGCGTGCGACGAGCTGGCGAAGCGCCTCGACCCGGGCGCCGGGGCGATGGCGCGCGTAGACCTCCGCCCAGATGGCCAGGCCCTGATCGACCTCGTCGATGAGTGCCATCCTCGCGCCGCCCTGCAGTCTTCGTGCCATTGCTCCGGCAGCGCGCGGGTTGATATGCTGGAAGTTGGAGTTAACGCACAGGAACAGGTCGGCGCCATCGAGTTCCTCAGGGGCGGGAGCCCGGTAGGGAGCGCCGAGGGTCTGCTCGAGACCATCGATCGCAGGGGCGTCGATCTCGAGGCCCAGCGCTGCCACGTTGGGAGTGCCGAGCATGGCGGCGAACTGATGGGCGGCGAAGACCTCCTCGTTGCTGAGGCTGTCGCCGAGGACGATGCCGATGGAGCTCGGGTCCTGCTCCCGGAGCCTGCCAAGGGCCTCAGCGGCAGTGTGGAGCGCCTCATCCCACTCCGCGCGCTCCTGCTGGCCGGTGCCCCAGACCATGGGGGTTCGCAGTCGTCGCCGGCTGCCGAGGATCTCCCCCATCTGCCACCCGCGCATGCACAGGCCGCTGGCCCCCCAGCCGGGGGCCTTGCTGGGCAGTACGGTGACTACCGTCGGGTGTGGCGGGGTGGAGCGCTGGGCATGGAGATTGAGGCCGCAGGCACAACCACAGAGCGGACAGACCATGAAACCGAGTCCATCCGCGTTCGGCTGCGCGCCCGGCCGACCGTCGCCGATTCTGTCAACTCGCTGTGCTGGATCGGCCATCTTCGCTCACCAGGCTGGTGGCACACGCGTCTGGAAATACGGTTGATGCGGAACACTATCAGGGCCGCGTATGCGGCCGAGCAGCGCTCCACATCCTGAGATCAAGGACCTGACGGTCCGCGCATCCGGCCGGGCGTCACCGGCGTTGCTGCGAATTGTTCTGCTGTATTCCGGGCCAGCCATCGGCTCACCTGCCGTGTCGCCGATAACTTCGTTAAGTTTTTCGCAAATCGCCTCTGGAGTCAAGGGAAATCGCGAGAAAAATCACAAATTCCCCGGGCCGCGTCTCTGGTCGAATGCAACAAGCGTGCCACGATGCCCCACGAGGGAATGCTCGGCGGCGTATCGAATCACGAGAAGCGGCGGAATGGTCGAAGGTGGAGGCTGTGATGGGGACAGAGCGCGTGACGTTGGAGCTCAGCGGTCTGCGGTGTGCGGGCTGCGCAGGGAATGTTGAGCAGGCGTTGAGCAACCTCGAGGGCGTGCAGAACGCAGCGGTGAACCTCGCCGACGACAGCGTGGCGGTGACCTACGACGCCGACGCGCTTACCGTCGAGGATATCGCGGCCACGGTGGAGAGTGCGGGATATGGTGTACGGCGAGAGAGGGCGCTGCGATCACGCGCTCTTTTGCGGATCGCGGGGATGCGCTGCGCGGCGTGCGTTCGGGCGGTGGAACAGGGGCTGGAGCGGCTCGATGGCGTGCAATCCGCAGGGGTCAACCTCGCCGACGAGACCGCTGAGGTGACCTTCGATCCGGCCAAGGTGGGGATCGCAGAGATCATCGCGCGCATCGGCGAGCTGGGCTACGAGGCGGAGGCGATTACAGAGGAGGCGCTCCAAAGGCCCGGTGAGGAGCGTGACGCGGAGGCCGCGCTGCAGGCCCGGCTGGTCATCTTCGGAGCGGTACTGACGCTTCCGCTGTTCGTCATCGGCATGTGGGCGCCCGACTTCCCCTTTCGCCCGTGGGTGCTGCTGGCGCTGGCGACGCCCGTGCAGCTGGTGCTCGGCTGGCAGTACTATGTGGGCTCCGTGAAAGCGCTGCGGGCCGGGAGTGCGACGATGGACGTTCTGATTGCGCTCGGCTCGACGGCCGCCTACCTGCTGAGCGTCTACAATCTCGCGCGGGGCGCGGGGCACCTCTACTTCGATGGCGCGGCGATGATCCTGACGCTGATCACGCTCGGGCGCTTCCTCGAGGCACGCGCGAGGGGACGGGCGTCGGACGCCATCCGCGCACTCATGGAGCTTGCGCCGGATGAGGCTACGGTGATCCGGGATGGCGAGGAGGTGACGATCCCCGCGTCCCATGTTGACGTCGGCGAGGTTGTGCTCGTGCGCCCGGGCGAGCGGATTCCGGTCGATGGCGAGGTCATACGCGGGCACTCGACCGTCGATGAGTCGATGATCACCGGGGAGAGCATCCCTGTGGAGAAGGCCGAGGGCGACGAGGTCATCGGCGGGACGGTGAACCTTGCGGGGAACTTCCAGTTCCGGGCGACCGCGGTCGGCAGCAGGACCGCGCTGCAACAGATCATTCGGCTGGTGCGCGAGGCACAGGGCACGAAGCCACCGATCCAGCGCATCGCCGACACGGTGGCGGCGTACTTCGTGCCGGCGGTGATCATTATCGCGGCGGCGACTCTCGCAGGGTGGATGATCGCCGGGGCTGATTTCGAGCAGGGAATGCTGGCGGCAGTCTCGGTGCTGGTGATCGCCTGTCCGTGCGCGCTGGGCCTCGCGACGCCGACCGCGGTGATGGTGGGGACCGGCGTGGGAGCCGAGCACGGAGTGCTCATCAGGCAGGCGGCGGCGCTGGAGACGATCGGCGCCCTTGATGCGGTGGTCTTCGACAAGACCGGCACGCTGACGCGAGGTGAGCCGGAGGTCACCGATCTGGCGCCGGTCGGCGATATTGAGGCGGACGAACTGCTGCGGCTCGCCGCGTCCGCGGAGGTCCCGTCTGAGCACCCGCTGGGACGTGCGATTGTGGACCACGCGCGGGAGGCCGGGCTCGAGCTTGCGGAGGTCGAAGGCTTCGAGGCGATCATCGGGCGGGGGGTGGCGGCCACGGTCGATGGTCGAGCGGTGGTCATCGGAAGCGGGCGTCTGATGGCAGAGAGAGGGATGGAGCCCGAACGCGGAGCCGGGGCGGCGGAGGCGCTGGAGGCGCTGGGACGCACGGCGCTCCTCGTGGCCGTTGACGGCAGGGTCGCGGGCGTGATAGGGCTGGCGGATGTGGCGAAGCCGACCGCTCGGGAGGCCGTGGAGCGACTGAAGCAGATGGGGCTGGAGATCTACCTGCTGACCGGCGACAACCGTCGGACGGCCGAAGCGGTGGCGGCGGAGCTTGGCATCGAGAACGTGCTGGCCGAGGTGCTGCCGGACGAGAAGGCCACGCAGATCAGCCGGCTGCAGTCGGAGGGGTTGCGCGTCGCGATGGTCGGGGACGGAATCAACGACGCCCCGGCGCTGGCGCAGTCCGACGTGGGGATCGCGATCGGGACAGGCACGGACGTTGCGATGGAGGCCGGCGAGATCACGCTTGTCAGCGGGGACCCTGTGGGCGTCGTACGCGCGGTTGTGCTCAGCCGGCGCACGCTGGCGCACATCAAGCAGAATCTCTTCTTCTCGTTCCTCTACAACTGCGCGGCGATTCCGCTGGCCGTCGCGGGGCTGCTCAATCCGATGATCGCCGCGGCCGCGATGGCGGCCAGCAGCGTGTCGGTGGTCGGCAACTCACTGCGGCTGCGCCGCTACGCGCCGCGATTGCTTGAGCGCATCGGCCGCTGAGCCGGGCATCAGGTCGCAGTCCCCCCCGCTCCATGTCCTCGAACCATGATATTTGCCCCTCTCAGCGCCGAGATCCCGGCGGCCGGGGAAGCCCGCGAAGGTCCGGCCGCGACCCCGGCGAAGACCTTCACCTGCGCGAACCACACCGTTGCTTCTGAAGCGAGGGCCGTCATGGAAGAGGCCGGGAAGCTCAGAGAGATGATGCTGCGCATGTACCGCATCCGGCTGTTCGAGGAGCGGCTGCGCGATTTCTACGACTACCGCGGTTTCCACGGGGGCGAGATCTCCGACGCGCATGATGCCGGCGGCGAGGATCTGCTCTCGTGCATGATGTATGACTTCGCCTCCGAGGGCATGATCGGGGGCGCGGTTCACCTCTACATCGGCGAAGAGGCCGTGGCGGTCGGCGTCTGCAGCGAGCTTCGCGACACGGACTTCGTGACCAGCTACCACCGCGGACACGGGCACGCGATCGCGAAGGGCCTGGAGCTGGATGGGATGCTGGCTGAACTGATGGGTCGCGAGACGGGGTATTCGCGCGGTTGCGGCGGCTCGATGCACATATACTCCTACGAGCACGGAATGCTCGGCGGCAACGGGATCGTCGGCGCGCAGATCCCCCTGGCGATGGGGCCGGCATTCGCGGCGAAGTACCGCGGCGAGGACGGCGTGGCGGTGGCGTTCTTCGGCGACGGAGCGGCGAACCAGGGGACATTCGGGGAGTCGCTGAACCTCGCGTCACTCTGGCAGCTTCCGGTGATCTTCGTCTGCGAGAACAACCTGTGGGCGGCGTCCACATCGGCGGAGATCGCACACTGCTGCGAGGACATCGCGCCGCGGGCGGAGCCCTACGACATCCCCGCGCGGATCGTGGACGGCCAGGACGTGCTCGCGGTCAACGAGGTCGCGGCGGAGGCGGTGCAGCGGGCGCGCTCGGGCGGCGGTCCGACGATGATCGAGGCGAAGACGTTCCGCTTCGTCGGCCACGCGGGCGGCGGGAAATCGGCCCATCGCGATCAGGAGGCCCTCAAGGAGTGGGCGAAACGAGATCCCATCGCGCTCTTCGAGCAGCGGCTAAAGGACGAGGGCGTGATGAGCGACGATGAGCTGAATGCGATGCGCGATCGGGTGAAGGCTGAGGTTGACCGCGCCGTCGCCTTCGCATGCGCGAGCGATTTCCCGACGCCGGACAGTCTTGAGACGATCGACGGACCGGCGGTCACGCCGCCGGCGCCGCCGGCGCGCGGTGACGAGGATGCCATCGCGAGCGCGCTGACCGATCCGACGAATCTCGCCCGTCTGAGCGCGGTTGCGAAGGAGTACGCGGACAGATCAGGGGCGCGACTGCAGGACGTTGTCCGCGCCGGGCTCGACGGGTTGGCGAGGGCGGCTGAGACGTACGATCCAGACTCGGGTCGCGACTTCAGCGACTATGCCGCGTGGTGGATCAAGCAGCGGATAGAGATCTGGGCGGCGGAGCGACATGGTCTGGGTGAGGTGCGCTGGCTGAACCGCCAGGAGCGGAAGCCACAGGACACGCCACGGCGGATGAACTACGCCTCAGCGGTGGCCGAGGCGCTGCGCGAGGAGATGGAGCGCGACGAGCGCGTCTTCCTGATCGGCGAGGATATCGGGCCGGTGCGGGAACGCGAGGACCTGTGGGAGAGGTTTCGCGAACGCCGCGTGTGGCAGACACCGATCTCCGAGTCGGCGTTTACGGGCCTGGCGACAGGTGCGGCGGCGGTCGGTCTGCGACCTGTGGTGGAGATCATGTACTGCGACTTCGTGACGGTCTGCTTCGATCAGATCGTGAACCAGGCGGCGGCGCTGAAGCTGATGTCCGGCGGCAGGATCAACGTGCCGATGGTTATCAAGACGCCGGCCGGGTGCGGAACCCGTGAAGGCGCGCACCACTCCGGCTCGCACGAGGCGTGGTTCATGCACACGCCGGGCCTCAAGGTCGTCATCCCCTCGTGCGCCTATGATGCGAAAGGGCTGCTCAAGACCGCGATCCGCGACGACGGTCCGGTGATCTTCATTCAGCATCGTCTGCTCCACGGCATCGAGGAGGACCTGCCCGAGGGCGAGTGGGAGATACCGTTCGGGCAGGCGGCGATCAGGCACAGAGGCGGTGACATCACCGTCGTGGCGACATCATACGCGGTTGTGAAGGCCGAGCGCGCGGCCCGCGCGCTCGAGGGGGAGGTCGGGGTGGAGGTGATCGATCCGCGAACGCTGGTGCCGCTGGACCTGTCCGCGATCCTCGGCTCGCTCGAGAAGACCGGACGGCTGCTGGTGGTGCACGAGGCACCCGCGCGGGCGGGCGCGGGCGCGGAGATCGTGAGGCGGGTGGTGGAGGGCGGCGGCTTCGAGCTGTTGAAGGCCCCGCCAAAGGTGCTCGCGCGCGCCGACACGCCGATGCCCTATAGTCCGCCACTTGAGGATGCCTGCATCCCGCAGGCCTCGGACATCGCGGCGGCGATACGCGAGATGATGCGATAGGCGCCGCGAAGAAAACCAGCGACAAGGACGACGGAGGCTACCATGCCCGAGAAGATCCGCTGCGCAGTCATCGGTTACGGTGCCATGCACAACTTCGGCTGGGCGCACTGCGCCTGGATCACCCACACGCCGGACCTCGAGCTCGTCGGTGTGTGCGACATCGACGAGACGCGAACTGCGGCCGCGCGCGAGGACTGGCCGGGGATTGCGACGTGGAATGACACGAAGCTGATGTACGACGAGGCCGAGATCGACCTGGTGTCGATCGTCACGCCGCATTTCACGCACTGCCCGCTGACCGTGGAGGCATTCGAAGCGGGCAAGCACGTGGTGGTCGAGAAGGCCATGTGCCTGAACGTGGACGAGGCGACGCAGATGATCGAGGCGGCCGAGTCCGCGGGCAGGACGCTGGCGGTGCACCACAACCGGCGCCATGACGGGAACTATCGGCGCATCAAGCAGCTCGTCGAGGACGGGGAGATCGGCGAGGTGTTCCAGATCGACCTGCAGGCCGGAGGCTACGGAAACCCCGACCACGGCTGGTACACTCAGAAGGCGAAGGGCGGCGGGGCTTTCTACTTCTGGGGCCCTCATGCTGTGGACTGGGTGCTGGACCTCGTCGGGGAGAAGATGACCGGGGTCACGGGCTTCTTCCACAAGAAGGTCTGGGATCAGGTGGACATCGCGGACCAGGTGCGCGCGCTGATTCGCTTCGAGAGCGGCGTGGTCGCGGATGTGATGTACTCGCATATCAACGCAGCGCCGCGGCCGCTCTGGCGGATTCTCGGCACGGAGGGGGCAATCGTCGACACGGGGGCGGGAGCGACGACCGGCTACGAGCACGTGGTCTCGACGCCGCCACAGGGCACGGTGAAGCTGATCCGGGTGGTCGACCGCGGACGGCGCCGCGAGGAGATGGACGTGCCGAACATGGCAAACGACTGGGACAGCTACTGGCAGGACCTCGCGGATCACCTGCTGCGGGGCGGTCCTGTGCCGGTCTCCGGACATGAGGGGCGGCGGACAATCGCGGTGTTCGAGGCCGCCGAACGGTCCTCGAGGAGTGGGGTGACGGAATCCGTGCCGTATGAATGATCGGTGACGAACGTAGCTTTTCAGTTTTATTCTGCACTCCTGCAGGGCATCGCGTCGTCACGGCGAAGATTCTGCATACGCGTCTTCACATAGTCGCCGGAGGTGCGAGGTATGCCGACCGCCATGGACCTGATGACCGCAGAAGTCGTGACGATCGATGGGAACGCGTCGGTGCGTGAGGCCGTGGACACGATGAAGGAGAACAACGTACGATGCCTCATCGTGGAGCGCCGCGGGCCGGAGGATGCCTACGGGATCGTGACGCAGCGCGACATCGTCTACGAAGTGGTCGCCTGGCAGCGGGATCTCGAGGAGGTGAAGGTCCATGAGATCATGACCAAGCCGCTGGTGGTTGTGAACAAGGACCTCGACATCCGGCACGTGGCCCGGCTGATGGCGAATGTGGGCCTGTCGCGGGCGCCGGTGATCTTCGATGGCAAGCTGCAGGGGATCGTGTCGGTGAGCGACATAATCGGCGCGATCTGACAGCGGGGTCGGCGCCAGCAGATCGATCACCCGCGGCCGAATCCGACGTCGGCCGCGGGTGTTGTCGTGTACGCCCTCCCGGCATCTGCTGGAGGCGCCGGACGGATCCTCGGGGAAAGGAACGGCTGCTGTCGAAGGCACGGGTGAGGAGGGCGCCGGCATGCTCTGGCTGATAGCCGTGGCGATGCTTTGCTCCGGTCTCGCTCTCGCGCAGGAGGGCGAGGTCGGGGAGCGGCCGTATGAGATGGTGTGGGCGAATCGCACCAGTGACCACCATCCGCCGCTGGTTGATTTCGAGGACCTGGAGGGCTGGACCGCGGGCGGATCCGATTCGGAGGCGACGATCGAGCGCTCGCGCGAACAGCAGCTTTTCGGCGATTATGTGGGCAAGCTCACGTACCGCCGAACGGGGCCGGCGCCAGTGGTCGAGATTGCGCCACCTGAGCCGATCGCGATCGATGAGCCCTTCGACGCCGTGACGCTCTGGGTCTGGGGCAACAACTGGCACGGCCGCGATCCGAGCACCCCCCCGGTGACGATCACGGCGATCTTCGAGGATCCGGCCGGCGAGGAGTTCGGCGTCTATCTCACGCGCGTGCGCTGGCAGGAGTGGTTCATGCCCCATGGGCGCCTGACGCCTGAGCAGATCGAGCGCGTGCGGGCTGGCGCGCTGTTCAAGCGGCTGGACGTGGAGCATGGCTACAACGAGGATGATCGCGTCATCTACCTCGACAGCCTCGTGGTCTTCAAGGAGGAGTTTCCACCCCTGAAGTTCGATCCACGCCCGCGCCGCGGCATAGAGATGTTCCCGGGGCAGGGCGCTGGCCTGAACACCGGGCCAGGCGTGCTGCCCTTCCCCACCACCGAGCGGACGATCCTGCCGCCGAACCTGACCGATGACTTCACGACCTCGCTCGCAGAGGACGATGGCGCGTGGGTGTTCACGTACGAGGGCGATGACGGGACGCTGGTGTACCGTCTGGAGCCGGAGACCGGGACGTGGTCGGACGTGAGCGCGCGATGGAATGGCGGCGCTCCGTTCCGACCGCTGGTGGATGGCGGGGTGTACCTGCAGACCGCCGACGGGGCCACGCTGCCGGAGCGCGCTGAGCTGCTGTCGGCGGAGCGCGACGGCGAGGTCCTGCGGATGCGTTGGGCGGTGGCCGCCGACGAGGTTGAGGGCGAGGTTGAGTATGCGTACCGGCTGTGGAGCAAGTCGCTGGTGATCGACACGATCTGCCGCGGGGGGAATGTCGGCGAGGTGCGGTACGGACACGCTGAGGGCCTGGAGGGCCCGCGGGTGGTGACGAACCCCTACTACGTCTACCGCTCGACCAGGCCAGGTGTGGCGGTCTCCGGGACGGCGGACGAGCCATTGTTCGTCACCGGCAACACCGACTGGTATCGATCAAACTCCTCAGTGATGTTCGCCGAGCAGGAGATCGACGAAGGCCGGGTTCGATTCCAGGGCGGGACGCGGTACATACCGAGGACCGACGGCCGCCGCAACGACTGCTACGAGCGGTTCTTCGTGACGGTCTCGCCGCGCTATGAAGAGATGCTGCCGACGATCCCAAACCCCCGCTCGCCGTGGTACGACGTGACCGGGACGCGTGTGTGGAACGCGCATGGGGCCGGCAACCGCGAGGCGGATCGACAGTACTGGCGGCGCGTGCATCGCTACGGGATGACCGAGGTGGTGGTGACCGACCACGAGACGATGTGGCGTGACGGCGGGGAGAGCTTCACATTCCGCACCAGGACCGCTCCGGGCAAGGGCGGTGATGAGGGCGCGTACGAATACGCACGGTTCATGCAGGATGAACTGGGCTTCGTCTACGGGCCCTACAATAACTTCACCGACCTCGCTGCGGTCAATGAATACTTCAGCATCGACATGGTTATCCGCGAGCCCGATCTGCAGCTTCAGCGGGCGTGGCCGCGCTGCTACGCGCCCAAGCCATCGCGCGCCGTGGAGTACTGCGAGATGCTCGCACCTCGCATCGAGGAGAAGTTCGGCTTCAGCACCGCCTACTGTGACGTTCACACGGCCGTGGCGCCATGGGATCGCGAGGACTACGACGCGCGCGTTCCGGGCGCGGGGACATTCGCGGCCACCTTCTACCCCTACGGCGAGATCATGCTGCTGCAAAAGCAGGCCTGGGGCGGTCCGGTCTACTCCGAGGGCGGCATGCACTGGATGTACGTGGGCCTGACGGACGGCAACTATGGTCAGGATCAGCGCTACGATCCGAACAACAACCCCTGGCTGGTGGACTTCGACCTCCGGCGTATGCACGATCGGTGCACGAGCTTCGGGATGGGCAACATCAGCATGTTCTACGGACGCAACGCGAGCCTCGGGCGCACGGAGGAGGAGGTGGACGCATCGATCGACCGCTTCCTCGCCGCGACGGTGGCGTTCGGGCACACGGGCTTCCTCACCTTCAACGGGGGCTTCGACAAGGCTCTCCGGAGCTACTACATGCTCCAGCAGCTTCATTCCTCGTACGCGGCGCCGTCTGCCGAGGATATCCGCTACGTGTCCGCCGACGGCCGGCTGCTGACAACCAGCGAGGCGGTTGCGTCCGGCGTCTTCGAGCGCTCGCAGGTGGTGACGCGCTACGCAAACGGGACGGTGACGGCCGCGAACGGATCGCGGACGAAGCGACTGACCTGCGAGGCGTTCGGGCATGCGATCGACCTGCCGCCGAACGGCTACGCGGGATGGACGGCCGACGGCTCCGTAGAGGTCTTCGCGGGCGACCGCGACGGGCACCGCGCGGACTACTCCGTGTCGCCGGCGTATCTCTACGTCGACGGGCGCGGAGACTTCACGCGCTTTGAGCGCGCGGCCGCAGATGGCATCGGCATCTGTCGCATTCTCGAGGACGGGCGCTACGAGGTCATCCCCTACGAGGGTGCCGAGTGCGGCTTCGCCATCAATGCGGATCAGGCGGTCGCGCTGGACTACGATGGCAACGAGATCGGACGGGCCGAGGTGCGGCATGCGCGCGGGCTGACCTACGTCATGCCGGTAGAGGGAGCGTTCAGCTACGTGCTGAGCGGTCAGATGCGCGATGTCGTCGAGCTTACCTGCGCGCGCGACACGGTAATCCCCGGAGAGACGGTCACCGTACGCGGTGAGCAGGCGCATGAGGTCACGATCCCGGATGATGCGACGACTGGCGATCGCATCTGGCGTCAGATCGAGGGCGGGTGGATCGACTTCACGGTCGTGCCAGTGGCGTACGCAGAGCTGGCGCTGGAGGGTGACACACTGGCAGTCAGTCTGCGCAGCAACCTCGCCGAGGCCGCTGAGTTCGCGGTCGCGATGAGCGAGGGCGAGCAACAGCCTGTGACAGCGTCGATCGCGCTGGGGCCGGGCGAGAGCGGTCGTGTGAGCTTCGACCTCGGGGCGCCAGAGCAGGAGTATGCAACCACCGTGACGGTGGTGCTTTCGGCCGGCGACTTCCGGACGACCATCACGCGCGGGATGCAGGTGGTGAGGCAGAGCGAGGAGCTTCTGCGGCTGGGTGAGCCCGCGCGAACGGGGATGGCCTACCGCGGCAAGGAGGAGACCACGGATGTCGGCGAGTCGCGAGCCTATGCGCTGGCCGGTCAGCGGACCTGTGGAGGGGTAACGCGGGACGGGATCACGATGCATCCGCCGTGGGTCGGCGGCGTGGGCTACGTCTTCGCCGAGTGGCCCGAAGTGCCCCTGCCCGAGGAGCCGCTGGCGGCGTTCAGGGCACTGGTGGGCAAGGGCGACGGCTCAGACCCCGGCGATGGCATCCTCTACAGACTCGCGGTCATCGACGAGGCCGGCGACGAGACGATCATCGCCGAGCAGATGGTGACCGAGCACGAGTGGCTCCCGATCGAGGGCGACCTCTCGCGGTGGGCGGGACAGACGATCCGCCCCAAGCTGATTGCCGATGTTGGGCCTGCTGACGACAGCTCCGGCGACTGGGCAGGGGCGGCAGACATCCGAATCGAGACGCTGGGGGACGTGCTCGTGCGCATCTTCGAGGGCGCCGGGGCGGCGGTCCCCCGCAGGCCGAGCCCCTTCCCAATCGAGGGGCTCACCGCCGAGCAACTGCGGTCGGCACGCAGCGCGACGCTGCACTACGAAGGCGTCGGTCTGTCGGGGACGGGCGATGCATACGGCACGTTCGCGGTCATCAACGGTGTGGAGATCGGCAACATGGCCCCTGCGTCCGGCAACGAAGCGCTTGGCGAATGGGAGCAGGCGTCGGTGCCGCTGACCCGGGAGGCGATTGACACGCTCGCCCGTCGTAATCGCTTCGAACTCAAGAATCCGAAGCGGGATTACTTCAAGGTCCGCGACTTCTGGCTGGAGGTCGAGCTTGCCGATGGGCGACGAGCGTCATCGCAGATCGCGGCCCAGACCTTCACCCAGCCGCCGGAATGGCGCTACGCGGAGGGCGTCGGAGTCCCGTTCACCGAGACCATTACGGTGGACATCTGGTTCCCGCGGTGAGCAAGGGTGAGCGCGGGCGACGCCGACGGCATGATGGACAAACCGCGGCAGCCGGCAGAGGCATGCAGGCTGCGGCAACTGAGGAGGGGGACGATGGATCTGACGCCGATTCGCGCACGATTCGAGCAGTTCACGACGGTTCTCGAGCCAGATCGCGATGTGCCCGAGTGGTGGGGCGGGGCCCCGTCGGTCTGCATCGGGCCTGATGGC
Organism: Candidatus Zipacnadia bacterium; assembly: GCA_029821265.1. Taxonomy (GTDB): domain Bacteria; phylum Armatimonadota; class Zipacnadia; order Zipacnadales; family UBA5352; genus JALGTR01. The sequence goes on along the minus strand of JALGTR010000088.1, from coordinate 1,153 downwards.
TTCGTGTACATGGCCTGTCGAATGCGGGAGGGGGATTCACCTCGGGGCCTGCGGGGATATGAGGTGCGGCTCCTCGGCAGCGGGGACGGAATGGACTTCGCCACCATCAGCCGTCTGCGCCGCGAGGATGTGCCAATCGACGGCTTCGAGCGCCCGTCGCTGGTCTTCGACCCGCGCACGGGCCGTTTCCGGCTTTACCTGTGCGGTCCGGGGCCTCACGATGGTGTGGACACGTGGTGCATCCTGCGGCTGGATGATGTCGCTCACCCGGGCGACTTCGATCCGTCCACCGCGCGTCCAGTGCTGTGCGCGCCACCCCCGAAGGATGAGCGTGACCGGAGCGTGCGGGGGTACAAGGACCCGTTCGTGTGGCTGGAGGGGCGGCACTGGCACATGATGGTCATCGGCTATGCGCCTGAGCGGACGTACCACTTCGTCTCCGAGGACGGCGAGAGCTGGGAGCCATTCGGCGAGCGACCTGCCTTCGACCACGGAGGCTGGCACACATACTTCACGCGCCCCGCCTGCGTGCTGCCGATGGGGGCAGGGTGGCTGCTGGTCTACGAGGGCTCTCATCCGGAGTGGTTCGATCCGGCCTACAACATCGCCACCGGTCTCGCATGGAGCGCCGATCTGCGGAACTGGATCGACCTGACGCCCGAGGAGCCGCTCCTGCTGAGCAGCACGCCAGGGCGCTATCACACCTGGCGCTATTCGCACTGGCTCTGGCGGGGCGGGGAGCTGTGGGCCTACGCCGAGTGCGCCCGGCCGAACGATACCAACGAGACCCGGCTGTTTCGGCTTCGGCTGCAGGGCGGCGCTGCGGGGGGCGCTTCCGGGGGAGGCGGAAGCTCCTGAGCGAGGGCGACAGCGCTGAGGACGACCGCCATCACGAGGATCAGAGTGACCGGTCAGCGACGCATGGCATGTGCCCCTCTCCGCCGCGGCTCAGAGCTCTGCACCGCGGCGGACAGGCTCCTCACGGAGTGTCCGAACGTCGGTCTGAGCGACCGGCGCGTTGTCGCGACATGCCACCGCCGCGCTGCGGCAATGGCGGCGCTGGTGCCGGCGACTCCACCTCCTCAGACGCACAGTTCACGCTCCGCGACGATCGGAATTTCGGCGTTGAGCGCGATCGTCTCGGGCATCTCAA
>JALGTR010000087.1 GCA_029821265.1 Candidatus Zipacnadia bacterium | reverse complement strand
CTTCTGCGCGGCGGTCTGCCCGCTGGGCGCGGTGCAGGAGCTGGTCCTGCTCAGGCCACTGAAGGTACCCGTATGGGTCGAGCGCTCTCTCGGCCTGATCCCGTTCTTCTACCTCGGCTTTGCGGTCCTGTTCGCCTGGACCGACACCGGCTTTCTGATCTGCCGCTGGGATCCGTACATCGCATTCTTCCGTCTGGGGGGTCTGACGCACATCGTCATCGCCAGCGTGGCGCTGCTGCTCGTCGCGGTATTCATCGGGCGTCCGTACTGCCGATACATCTGTCCACTCACGGCTCTCTTCCGGCTGACGGCCCCGCTGTCGGCGTGGCACGTTCGTCTGGGCGGGGAGAGCTGCGTTAACTGCCATCTCTGCGCAGACGTCTGCCCCTACAACGCGATCCTTCCGCCGACCGCTGAGGAGCGAAGGGCTCCGGCCAGCACCGGCCGGGGTACACTCGCCGCCATTCTCATCTCACTGCCGATTCTCGTGGGAGCAGGCGCGTGGCTCGGATGGGAATCCGGGCCCTACCTGGCGAACTACAATAGCACGGTCTCCCTCGCTGCGCGGGTGCGAATGGAGCAGCAGGAGCTTGTTGAGGGGATGACTGCGGAGTCGGAGGCCTTCTATGCCACAGGCCGGGAGCCGGGAGGGCTCTACGTGGAGGCCGCCGAAATCACAAACAGGTTCGAGGTGGGAAGCGCAGTGCTGGGAGGCTACATCGGGCTGGTGATCTTCGGCCAACTTCTAAGCGTTACCCTGCGACGCACGCGGGAGCACTATGAGGTGGACCCTGCTCTGTGCGTGTCGTGTGGGCGCTGCTTCTCCTCATGTCCGATCATCGTCGCGCGCAAGCAGGGCAGGCCACTCCAAAAGCTCCGACAGGCAGAGAACGCGAAATGACACAGGATGTCATCGACAACGGCGGCCAGCAGGCCGCCACCGATCACCGCGATGCAGAACCCCGGCAGGATCCGCGCTACGTCGCGGCCATGCGCGTGGCCCTGGTCGCTGGGGTTTTCTGCGCGATCGTCTTCGCGTTGATGGTCGCGAACCTGATCCGCGCCCGCAGCGCCGACCCGACGGCTCCGGCACGCATCGAGCAGCTCAAAGCCGAGATTAACCGCGAGGGATATACCGAGGAGCGGCGCCAGGAGCTCACGCGCCTCGACGTACAGCTTCGGCAGGAGTATTTCAGGAGCCGGCGCTTCGCGATCCGGGGGATCCTCATGCTGCTCGGCGGGATCGCAGTACTGTTGATCGCGCTGCAGCTGGCCTCCTCCTACGCAAGCGAAGGTCCTTATCCGAACAGAGAGGCCGTTGAGGAGCCCATAGCGGAATCTGTCATGAATCGGCGCGCCGTCATCGCCATCGGGCTGCTGATGGGGGGGCTGCTGGTGACGCTGGCCGTCATGGCCCGCCACGATGCCGTCGCCGAGTATGTAAAAGAGGCAGCGGCGGAGCAGGCGGCCCTCGAGGCGCAGAGGGAGCGGCAGGCCCTGATCGGTCCGCCGGGGCCTCCTGGACCCGTCGGACCGGCAGGACCGCCTGGCGCGCAGGGACCGCCCGGACCTCCAGGGCAGCCGGGACCGCGCGGCCCGGCCGGACCTCCGGGCCCTGCGGGGCCTCAGGGCCCGCCGGGGCCTCCCGGACCACCGGGACCGCCGGGTGGCTCCGCCGAGCCGGCGGCCAAGCTGACCGGGTATGAGCGCAACTGGCCGCGCTTCCGTGGACCACACGGCAACGGCCATGCCTTGCCGGGCGACTACCCGGAGAGCTGGAACGTCGAGACCGGCGAGAACATCGTCTGGCGCTCCGAGATCCCGCTTGAGGGCAAGAGCTCGCCGATCGTGTGGGACGATCGCGTGTTCATCTCCGGCGCGACTGAGGATAAGCGTGAGGTCTACGCCTACGACGCGAAGACCGGAGAGCTCCTCTGGCGGAGGTCAGTCACCAACGTCCTCAGTGAGGACGAGGAGCCGCCGGAGGTGACCGAGGATACCGGATATGCCGCCCCGACCATGGCGACGGACGGTGAGCGGGTCTTTGCCATCTTCGCGAACGGCGATGTGGGCGCATTCGACTTCGAGGGCGAAGAGCTATGGACGCGCGCGATGGGTCCGCTTGAGAGCATGTACGGCCACGCAGCCTCGCTGACCGTCTATGAGGACATGCTGATCGTACTGCTCGACCAGGGCGAAGCCGATGACGAGCTCTCGAGGCTCGTAGCGCTCAATGTGGAGGACGGCAAGCGCGTCTGGGAGACGCCGCGCCCGACACCGAACTCATGGAGCACCCCGATCGTGATCGAGCATCAGGGCAGGCCGCAATTGATCACCGCGGCCGATCCATGGGTGATCGCCTACGATCCGCAGACGGGCGAAGAGCTCTGGCGCGCCGACGTTCTGTTCGGTGATGTCGCCCCCTCGCCGATCTACGCTGGAGGTTACGTCATCGCCTGCAGCGACGGCACCGACCTCGTCGCTATCAAGCCCGACGGCGAGGGCGATGTGACCGAGACACACGTGGCATGGCGGACCCCGGGCGCGATGCCGGACACCGCCAGCCCCGTCAGCGACGGCACGCTGGTCTACGTCATCACCAGCTACGGGCTGATGAGCTGCTACAACCTGACGGACGGGGCGCTGGTCTACGAGGAGCAGATCGAGGCGGACGGTCCCTTCTACGCCTCGCCGGCGCTGGTCGGTGATCGGCTCTACGTGCTCAACGGCAGCGGGACGATGTACATCGTGAACACCGGCAGCCAGTTCGAGGTCACTGAGGCCGCGACGATCGGCGAGCCGTCCTACAGCTCGCCAGCATTCGTCAACGACAGCATCTTCATCCGCGGTGAGAAGCACCTGTTCCGGATCGGCAGGACTGAGGCCGAGAGTGAGGAGGCGGAGGCGGCCGGTGAGCCGGACCAGGGAGAGCCCAAGCCACCAGCAGGAGAGGGCGAGCCGCCGCAGGATCAGGCACAGGAAGAAGAGAGCCACAGGCCGGAGGAATGGGACTTCTGAGCACTGAACAGACCGCAGTCGCGGAGACGGTTGACCTGTCGTTCGTCGACCGGGTGGTGGAGGAGATCGGCCGCGAGCGGGAGGCGGTGATTCCCATCCTCCAGCGGCTGCAGGAGCACTATCGCTATCTGCCGGCCGCGGCACTGCGCCGAGTGACGGAGATCACCCGGATCACCCCGGCACAGATCACCGGCGTCGCCACATTCTACACCCAGTTCCGCCACCGTCCGGTCGGCGAACACCTCATCCGCGTCTGCCACGGAACAGCCTGCCACGTGAAGGGCGCTGACCGCATCTCCGAGGCCATCCGGCGCGAACTCGGCATCCCCGACGACGATGACACTGACCCTGAGGGGCAGTTCACGCTCGAGAAGGTCGCCTGTCTGGGCTGCTGCACACTCGCGCCGGTCATGCAGATCGACGGCGTCACCTACGGCCATCTGACCACGGACACGGTTGGTGAGGCCATCGAGGACTTCCTGCAGCTTGAGGCCCGTGGGCTCCTCTCCCCCACCGCGCGCGCAGTCGAGGGTCATACCGACGGCCTCGCAGAGGTGCGCATCGGCATCGGCTCATGCTGCATCGCGGGCGGCTCGATGGACGTTCGCACCGAGCTTGAGCGGGTGGTGGGAGAGCTGGGCGTGCCCGCGGTCGTCAAGCCCGTCGGCTGCGTGGGGATGTGTCACCAGACGCCGCTCGTGGAGATCGTCAAGCCTGGCGAGGCCCCGCAGATCTACCCGAAGGTCCAGCCTGAGGACGCCGAGGCAATCATCCGCAGGCACTTCCAGCCGCGCGGCCTGAAGAAGCTCAAGGTCGCGGTAACTTCCGCGCTCGACAGGATGCTCGACGACCGGGCATGGAAGCCGATGACCCGCTACGCGCTGGACGTTCGCGACGCACCGATCTGCGATTTCCTCGGCCGACAGGTCCATATCGCGACGGAGTACGGCGGCTGCCTCGATCCGTTCGACATAGATGAGTATGTCGCTGGAGGCGGCTTCGAGGCCCTGCGCAGGGTGGTTACCGAGATGACCCCTGCGCAGGTTCGGGAGGCGATCACGCGCTCGGGGCTGCGCGGCCGCGGCGGAGCCGGCTTCCCGACAGGGCGCAAGTGGGACATTGTCGCGGCCGCCGAGGGTGAGCCGAAGTTCATCCTCTGCAACGGAGACGAGGGCGATCCGGGCGCGTTCATGGACCGCATGATCCTCGAGTCCTACCCGTTCCGTGTTCTTGAAGGCATGGCGATCGGCGCCTACGCCACCGGCATTCACGACGGCCTCCTGTACATACGCGCCGAGTACCCGCTCGCTGTTCAGCGCGTCTGGAACGCCATCGCGGAGTGCGAGGACCGGGGCTTTCTTGGCGAGGACATGCTCGGCGCCGGCTTCGATCTTCGTCTCGGTATCCGCGAGGGCGCCGGAGCATTCGTATGCGGCGAGGAGACTGCGCTGCTGGCCTCGATCGAGGGCGAACGCGGCCACCCCCGCCTGCGCCCCCCCTATCCGGCCGAGCACGGACTCTGGGGGCAGCCGACGCTCATCAACAACGTTGAGACATTCGCGATGGTCCCGTGGATCATCCGTGAAGGCCCGGAGCGTTTCGCAGAGCTTGGCACCGAGCGAAGCCGCGGCACGAAGGTCTTCGCACTGGCGGGAAAGGTAGCTCGCGGTGGGCTGATCGAGGTGCCGATGGGCATTACTATCGGAGAGATCGTCGAGGAGATCGGGGGTGGCGTCGCGGAGGGCCGGCAGTTCAAGGCCGTGCAGATAGGAGGGCCGTCGGGCGGGTGCATCCCCGCGCGTTTGGCCGACACGCCGGTGGATTACGAGGCGCTGGGCGAGCTGGGAGCGATCATGGGCTCGGGCGGCTTCGTCGTCCTCGACGACACGGACTGCATGGTCGATGTTGCGCGCTACTTCCTCGAGTTCACCCAGCGCGAATCGTGTGGCCGGTGCACGCCCTGCCGGGTCGGGACCCGTCGGATGCTGGAGATCCTCGAGCGCATCGCCACAGGAGAGGGCGTCGCCAGCGACCTCGACGATCTCGAGGAGCTTGCACTGATGGTGAAGCAGACGAGTCTGTGCGGACTCGGCAACACGGCTCCGAACCCGGTGCTCTCGACCCTGCACTACTTCCGCGCGGAGTATGAGGCGCACATCGAGGGGCGTTGCCCTGCCGGAAGCTGCCGCGCGCTGATCCATTACGTTGTTAACGAGGACTGCATCGGCTGCACCAAGTGCGCGCAGGTCTGTCCGTCGGACGCGATTCCGATGACGCCGCTGCGCAAGCACGAGATCATCGACGAAAAATGCATCCGCTGCGGCAGCTGCATCCCGGTCTGCCCGGTCGACGCGATCGAAATTCACTGAGCGCGCCATCAGGTGAGACAGTGCCCACGCTGACGATAGACGGACGCCAGGTGACCGTCCCCGAAGGCAGCACGATACTCGACGCGGCCCGTGAGGCCGGAGTCGCGATCCCCACGCTGTGCTACCGCGAGGGGCTGCCGCCGCAGACCTCCTGCATGGTGTGCGTGGTGCGGGTGAACGGCTCGGAGCGGCTGGTGCCGTCCTGTGCTACCCTCGCGGGCGATGGGATGGAAGTTGAGAGCGAGACCCAGTCGGTTCGGGCGGCGCGGCGGATGGCGCTCGAACTGCTGCTGAGCGACCACCTCGGAGACTGCATCGCTCCCTGTCAGCTCACGTGTCCGGCGGGCATGGACATCCCGCGGATGATCCGCCGCATCGTCGCCGGTGACCTCGCCGGGGCGGCGGAGATCGTCAAGCGTGACATTCCGCTGCCAGCGGTCCTCGGACGCATCTGTCCTGAGCTATGCGAGAACGCCTGTCGGCGCGGTTCACTCGACCAGCCAGTCGCGATCCGCCTGTTGAAGCGCTGGGTGGGCGACGAAGACCTCGCTGCTGAGCGGCCGTGGCGGCCGAAGGTCGGAGCGCCCAGCGGCAGGCGCGTGGCAATCGTTGGCGCCGGACCGGCCGGACTCGCGGCGGCGTACTACCTCCGCGTGGCAGGCCATCAGGTGGCGGTATTCGACCGCCGCGAGGGCCCCGGTGGCGGCATGCGCGAGATCGATCCTGAGCGCCTCCCGCCGGAGGTCCTGCAGCAGGAGGTCGACGCGATCCTCGCTCTGGGCGTGGAACTGCGCCCCGGCGTGCGCATCGGCGAGGAGATAGCGCTCGATGAGTTGCGCAGCGACTTCGATGCGGTGCTTCTCGCCGTCGGCGAGATCGACGAGCGGGCCGCTTCGGACCTCGGCGCTGAGTACGGTCGGCGCGGGCTGGCTGCCGACCGCCGGACCCATCAAAGCCCGCTCAAGGGCGTCTTCGTCGCGGGCTCGGCGCTCAGTCCGTCTAACTACGCCGTTCGGGCCGTCGGCAGCGGCCACGCGGCGGCGAACGCCATCGATCAGTACCTCCGTGGTGAAGAGATCACGCCGGCTCAGCGCCCGTTCAACGTCACGATGGGCCGCATCGACGAGGACACGGCCGCGCGCATGGTACAGGAGGCGAGCGCCCACCCGCGAATCTCTCCTTCAAGCGGCGAGGACGCCGGCTTCAACGATGAGGAGGCCGCTCGCGAGGGCCTGCGCTGCCTGCACTGTGACTGCCGGGGCTTCGCGCAATGCCGGCTGCGGCGCTTCGCTGAGCAGTACGATGCCAGCGTGCGCGCGTTCACCGGAGCGAAGCGGGCGTACGAGCTTGACGCGACGCATCCATCGGTCCTCTACGAATCCGGCAAGTGCATCGCCTGCGGACTCTGCGTGGAGATCGCGCGGCAGCACGAGGAAGAGCTGGGCCTGACCTTCATCGGCCGCGGCTTCGATGTGCGAACGCGCGTGCCGATGGGCGAGACGCTGGCGAATGGACTGCGCGAGGTCGCGATCGAGTGTGCACGGGCCTGCCCGACCGGTGCGCTGGTCGTTCGCGAGGAGGCGCAAGAGGTGGCGGATGATGACTGAGCCGCAGACGCTTGAGGTCGCGGACCTCACGAAGGTCTACCGCACGCCCGGAGGGGAGAACCGTGTGCTTGACGGGCTCGAGCTCACCGCCCGTCCAGGAGAGTCGGTCGCGATCCTCGGCCCCTCGGGGTCAGGCAAGAGCACGCTTCTGAACATCATCGGCTCGCTCGACGAGCCCACCTCGGGCACGGTGCGCGTGGGCGACGTCATCGTCGGAGAGCTTGAGGGCGCGGCGCTGTCGGAGTACCGCGCCTGCACCGTCGGCTTCATCTTTCAGGACCATCACCTTCTCCCGCAGCTCACCGCGCTCGAGAACGTGCTTCTGCCCACGCTTGCGGCCCGCCAGACCGATGGCGCGGAGCAGCGCGCCCGCGAGCTGCTCGAGCGCGTCGGTGTGATCGAGCGCGCCGGGGCCTTCCCCGCACGGCTGTCGGGCGGGGAGCGCCAGCGGGTGGCCGCCGCCCGGGCGCTGATCAACGGCGCCCGTGTGCTGCTGTGCGACGAGCCGACAGGCAACCTCGATCGCGAGACCGGCAACACCCTCGTTCGCATGCTCGCGGACCTCACGAAGGACGGCGTGACAGTACTGATGGTCACGCACAACGTCGAGCAGGCCGGCATGCTGGACCGGCGCTTTTTGCTGAAGAACGGCCGCCTCGCCCCCTGGGAAGCGGCCGCGGTCGAGGAGGGTGCGGGGTGAGCTTTGGGCGGCTGGTGCTGCGCTCGCTGGTCCATTACTGGCGAACCGGCATCGTGGTCGCCATCGGGCTGGCGGTCGCTGCCGCGGTCATCGTCGGGTCGCTCGTCATCGGCGATTCCATCGAGGCATCGATCCGGACGACGGCGCTCGCGCGGCTGGGCACCATAACCCACGCTGTGATGGCGCCTCAGTTCGTGCGCGCGGAGATCGCGGGAAAGCTGCCAGGGCAGTCGGCCGCTGTCCTCGCGATCGACGGGTCTGCGCGACGTCAGGGCTCGGACGCAATCGTCGCCAACGTGGCGGTCGTCGGCGTTGACGACCGCTTCTGGGCCCTCTACCCCGGCACATCCGTGCGCTCGATCGAACCACGCACAGCGATTATCAACGAGTCTCTGGCGGGCGACGCCGGGGTGGCCGAAGGCGACACGCTGCTGGTGACGGTCTCGCGTCCGGGCGATGCCCCCGCTGACACGCTCTTCGCGCGCCGTGCACGTCAGGAGACGCTCGCTTCGCTGCGCGTGACCGTCGGCGCTGTGCTCCCGGACCTCGGACCGGCCGGCTTTCGTCTCGATCCGTCCACAGCGATGCCGCGCAACGTGCTGGTGGATCGCGACTGGCTCGCCGAACAGCTCGGCGAGCCGCAGGCGGCCAGCGCTCTCGTGCTCGATGCCCCGGACGCAGATCGAACGTCGATCGAGTCGGCCCTCGACGAGGCGATGACGCTCGGAGACTACGGTCTCTACCTCCGCTCGCACGGCCCCTGGCTCTCGGTCTTCAGCGAGGCGGTGGTGCTCTCCGAGGCGCAGGTTGAGGCTGCGACCGATGCGGCCAGGCGATTCGGCGAGGTGTGGCCGACGTCCGTCTACCTCGCTGACAGCATCGAGGTCGTCGGCGATCCCGCGCGCTCCATCGCGTATGCGGTCATCGCGAATCTGCGCGGCACGCACGGCCTGCCGCTGGTTGAGGGGCGCTCGCAGACCGGCAACGCGGGCATCTGGCTGAACGAGTGGGCGATCGACGACCTCGGGCTGGCCGTGGGCGACGACGTCGATCTGCGTGTTCGCTGGCGCGTTAGCACGGCCTCTGGCTATGAGAATCGTGAGGCCGTCCTGCCGCTGGCCGGACGGGTCGCGATGCGCGGTCTCGGAGCGGACCCGGACCTCGTCCCCGAGTTCGCGGGGATCACCGACGCCGAGCATATTGACGAGTGGGAGCCGCCATTCCCGATCGACCTCTCGCGCATCACCGACCGCGATGAGCAGTACTGGGACGAGTATCGCGCGGCCCCGAAGGCGTTTGTCGGCAGCGACCTGCTTCGGCGCATGTGGCAGGGGCCGGACATGACCGGGCCGTGGGTGACCTCGGTACGTATCGGTCCGCTCGATGATCCGGGGGCGGTCGCGCCCGCGTATCGGGCCGCGCTTCTGCAGGAGCTGGCGCCGCAGGATGCGGGGGTCGCAGTCCGGTCGGTACGCCAGGCCGCACTGCAGGCCAGCAAGGGCACCTCCGACTTCGCGGGGCTGTTCCTCGGCATGAGCATGTTCCTCGTCTTTGCCGGAGCCGCCCTTGCCGGAACGCTGATGGCGCTGTCAGCGCAGCGACGCGCCGCACAGGCCGGAATCCTGCTGGCCACCGGCTTCACCGAGCCCTTCGCGGTGCGTGTCGTCGCCGCCGAGGGCCTCGCACTGTCGATCCTCGGCGTGGCGATCGGCGCACCGTTGGGCATCCTGTACGCGCACGCTGTCATCGGCGCGCTCGCAACGCGATGGCAGGGCGCTCTGGGCAACGCCCCGGTGCTTGGCGTGCAGGTGGAGTCCGGCACCGTCGCGATCGGTGCCGCGGGCGCGCTGCTGGTGGGTATCATCGCGACGTGGTGGGGCGCGCGCGTGCTGTCAGGGCGTGCGGTCCTCGACCTCCTGCGCGGCTGGAGACGCTCCGAGCAGGACCCGCGTGAGGCGACGCGCTGGGTGCGCGTGGCGTTCTCTGCGTTGGTGGTGACGACCGGTGGGTTGCTGGTGGCCGGCCTCGCCGAGGTCATCCCGACAGAGGGCGCCTTTTTCGGCGTGGGCGGCGCGCTGCTGCTGACGGGGCTGACGGGATCACGCCTGGCGCTCGGCCGCGCGATCGCACGTTCCGGCGCATGGCGATCGCTGCCCGCGCTGGCGCTCCGCAGCGCAGCAAGCTCTCCCGGCCGCAGTCTGCTGCTGGTTGGCCTCGCTGCCGCCGCAACCTTCGTCATCGTGGCCGTCGCCGCAAACTCGCGCGACTTCTCGCGTATCGACGTCCACGATCCAGCCTCCGGCACCGGGGGGTTCACGCATGTCGCGACCTCATCGGTTGAGCTGCGCTTCGACCCGGGGACCGAGGAGGGCCGGGAGAACCTCGGCTTTCTCCCCGACGAGCAGAGGGCGCTCGAGGGCACGACGATCATCTCACTGCCGCGCAGCCCCGGTGAGGACATCTCGTGCCTGAACGTCGCGCGCCCGACACACCCGCGTCTTCTTGGTGTAACCGACGAGATGATTCGGCGCGACGGCTTCTCCGTCAGGACCGCGCAGCCGACAGGCGGGAACCCCTGGGAGCTGCTGGAACCCGTCGATATGGAGGAGGTCCCTGTCTTCGGCGACCTCGCGAGCGTACAGTGGCAACTCCACAGCGGCCTCGGACGGATCTACGAGATCGACACACCTCAGGGGGCGACGCCGCTGCGGTTCCAGGGCATTCTGCAGGGCAGCATATTCCAGAGCGAGATCCTCGTGCCGGCGAAGACGCTCCGCCGGCTCTACCCGGAGATCGCCGGGCCGACCTATTTTCTCGTGGAAGCCCCTGAGGGCCGCGAGGAGGAGGTCGCCAGCGCCCTGCGCTCGGCTCTGGGCGAGATGGGCGTGCAGGTCCGCACGACAGCTGAAGTGCTGAACTCCTACATCCAGGTGCAGAACACCTACCTCACGATGTTCCTCGCGCTCGGCGGTCTTGGCCTGGTATTGGGAACGGTCGGCATGGTGGCGGTAGTCCTACGCAGTGCGTTCGAACGCCGCTCGGAGTTCGCCCTCATGCTTGCCACCGGCTTCACGCGCACGAACCTCACGTGGCTGCTGATCGTCGAGAATGCCGGCCTTCTGCTGACGGGCGTTCTCATCGGGACCGGTACCGCTCTGGTGGCGGTTGCGCCGCACCTGCTGTCGGCGCGGGCAAGCGTCAATTGGGGCGCACTGCTGACGGTGCTGGGCGGGATCATCGTGGTGGGACTGATCGCCTGTGTCGCCGGCGCTCGAGCCGCGACTGGCGGACGCTTGATCGAAGCGCTGAGGACGGAGTGAGATCGATGACCGCGTTCACCAGGCTCTGCACAGCACTCGCGCTGACGGCGCTCGCCGGCTCTATCGCGGTGGCGCAGACCGGAGCCGACTGGCCGATGATGCGGGGAAAACCGCAGAATACCGGGGTCGCCCACTCACCGCTCGCAGCGAAGCTGAGCCTCAAATGGACCTATGAGACCGGCTCGTCGGTTGAATCCACGGCGGCGATCGTTGGCGACACGGTCTACGTCGGCACGATGACCGGCGCGCTCGTCGCGATCGACCTCGCTTCCGGTGCGTTCAAGTGGAAGTACACGACCGGTGGGCACGCCATCTCTGCCTCGCCGTGCGTGCATGGCAGCACCGTCTACGTCGGCGATGAGGGTGGCACCTTCCACGCGATCAGCACCGCCGACGGCAGGCGCCGCTGGACCTTCGAGACCGGAGACAAGATCATATCCTCGGCGATCTACGTTGCGGATTCGGTGCTCTTCGGCTCCTACGATAACTTCCTCTACCGCCTGCGCGCGTCGGACGGCGCCCGCATCTGGGCCTACGAGAGCGACGCGCAGGTGCACTGTCCGCCGACAGAGGCCGGCGGCCTGGTGATGATCGCAGGCTGCGATGGCTACCTGCGTATCATCGACCTGGCGACCGGCCGCGAGAAGCGCTCGGCGCTGCTGGGCGGCAACTTCGCCGGTGCGCCCGCCTACGCCGACGGGGCGGTGTACGTCGGCTCCATGGACGGCCGTTACTGGGGTGTGCGACTCTCAGACGCGAAGATCCTGTGGGCCCGCGAGGAGGACGCGCGCACAAGCGCCATCTACGCCTCCGCGGCGGTCATGGGCGATGCGGCCGTCTTCGCCTCCCGCAGCGACGACGTCTTCCGCGTCGACCTCGCCAGCGGCAGAACGGAATGGACCTTCGCCACCCGCAGTGACGTCAACTCCTCGCCCGTTATCAACCATGGGCATGTAATCTTCGGCTCGTCGGATGGGAATATATACCGAGTACGACTGTCGGACGGACAGAGGGTATGGAGCTTCAACGCCGGCGCGCCGATCAGCGCCTCGCCGGCCATCGGGCAGCGCAGACTCGTCATCGGCGCCGAGGACGGCGCTGTCTACTGCTTTGGATAGCGATCACCAGGAGATCTTGCCGGGGAGGACACTGATGCGCCTTTCTCACACGTTTGCCATCGTCGTTGCGCTCACAGTCGCCGGGTCCGTGCTTGCGGCCGATTGGCCACACTGGCGGGGCCCAGATCACGATGGACTCGCGCCTGACACCGGGATCAACAAGGACTGGAATAACAACCCGCCGGAGGTGCTGTGGCAGACGCCGATGCACGACGGCGGCTATGCTGGACCGTCGGTCGCCGATGGCAGGGTCTTTATCATCGACCACGAGGGCGCAGAGGACGTCGTCCGCGCCATTGATCTGCAGACAGGAGAGGACCTGTGGAAGACGCGCTATCCGGACCTCGCGAAGGCGAACTACGGCTACTCTCGCTCCACACCGGTCTACGACAACGGCCGCCTGTACGCAGTGAGCTTTCTCGGGAAGGTCACCTGCCTCGACGCCGCCGATGGGCAGATCATCTGGCAGGTCGACATGCCCGGTCAGCTCGGCGGCCGCATTCCGACGTGGGGCTACGCGATGTCTGCGCTGATCGACGGCGATCGCGTCGTGGTCGTCCCCGGCGCGGCGAACGGCTGTGTGGCGGTCCTCGACAAGAACACAGGTGAGCTCATCTGGCAGGGCGGCTCTGACGACATCGCCGGGTACGCCACTCCCGTTAAGGCCACGATTCAGGGAATCGAGCAGTATGTGGTCTTCACCGGCAAGTCGCTCATCGGCACGCGCGCGTCGGATGGCGAGCTGCTCTGGCGCGTCGGGTGGGAGACCCCATATGACGTGAACGCCTGCACGCCCATCGTCTCCGGCGATCACGTGTTCGTCACAAGCAACTACAACCGCGGCTGTGCGGTCATCGCGGTCGAGGAGGGCGGGGCCCGCATCCTGGGTGAGTCACAGAGCATGGCGGCCCACTTCAATACGCCCGTCTACTACGCTGGCTATCTCTACGGCCCCAGCAACCCGAACCTGGTCTGCCTCGATCCACGCAACCTCAACGTGATGTGGCAGCAGCGGGGCTTCGAGCGTGGAGGCGTTGTCGGCGTGGATGGGACCATCATCGCGATGAGCGGCAACGCAGGCGACGTGGTGATGGTCGAGGCGACGCCCGCAGGATACAACGAACTCGGGCGCATAAAGCCCCTGGGCGGACAGAGCTGGACGGCACCGATCGTCGCCGACGGCAAGCTGATCATCCGCAACAAGGAGACGCTCGCCTGCCTCGATCTGATGTGAGGCGGCCTCTCCGCCTCACGGTCAGTCGAGCCATACCGGGCTGGCCCATGCCATCTCGCCGTCGGCCTGCCATACGCGCAGGTAATACCATGATCCCGATGCGATAACGTCTTCGTCTTCGAGGGCGAACTGGTAATCATCGCAATCCGGGCGCAGCGTCGTCCAGTCCTCATTGTTGCGCACCACATCTATGCGCGAGATCGGCGCGGTCCCGACCACGCGGCCCGAAATCGCGCGTGTATCGGTCATCGCAGCCTCGCTGCCCATCCGATGCCCGTTGACGCTGAACTCGAGATATATCCTCGCACCGGTTGTGGCATAGCAGTTGCGAGACCTCAGCGCGCCGACGATCGCCCGAGCAGTCAACTCCGTCGCGCGGATTGCGGTGAGCCCGGATTTGTAGCTGAAGCAAAAGCCGTAGTAGTCCGGGTGCTGACGGCCGGGAAAGCCCGAGTGGGTGTCGCTGGCCGCATTGAAGCCGAAGCGGTATCCGCGCGCCAGGCCAGCCTGCGCCCCGCCCCCGGGGATGCAGGACTTGTCCCACAGCGGGTTGCCCGCCCCGATCGGACGCTCCGAACAGCCCCACATCGAGTAGATCTCGCACACCGGCTCAAGCTCCTGGTCGTAGACGTCCCAGTCGGTCCACACCAGTGTATGGTGCGGAATGCTCACCAGTTCATTCCTGCGCGTACGGAGGTACTCGAAGAACGCTCGGGTTCCATCAGGCCGCAGGTCGAGGTCGAGACGCTCGGACGGCCAGACGTCCTCGATCTGATGGTTATCGAAGTACACATTGCGGTGTCCATGGGCGTACGAGAACTCAAAGCCCTTGAGAGCCACGAACTTCCCGTCCTCGGTGTACTGTGCGGCCTTCTCCTGAGTCGTGATCCACGATGGGCGGTTGCAGCCGGAGTGATCCGTGACGCAGGTGAAGTCCGCGCCGGCAGTGTCGCGCGCGTAGCGGATATAGTCGTCGATCGGCGCCAGCCCGTCGCCCGAGAAGGCGGTCTTACCGTGGATGTCGCCCCAGAAGACGAACTCCTTCGGATCCTCCTGAGCGATCGACGGCTGCGTCTCGAGCGTCATCCCCGGCTGCTCGGCGACCGGACGCCTCACATCCCCGCAGACCTCCACCCGCGGTCGGAGCTGCAGCGCCTCACCGGCGGCGGGATTGCAGCAGCGGTCCATCGGATATACGCGGGGCTCGGGCTTTGCGTCTGATCGAGCGATGGTCGGCATGCGCAGCAGCGCTCGGGTCGGCGGCCCGGCGACCACCTCGATCCAGATCGGAGAGCCGGGGACCTCGCGGTAGTACTCCTCGAGCGGCGGCTCGGCGCCGGGCGGTTGCACGAAGAGCGAGAAGTCGCCCTCAGCCTCAACGACTGGTTGAACCGTCGCCCCGGCCTCGCCCCATGTGGTATCACCATATACGATCGTGACCTCGTCTCCGGGCGCGAAGTCGCCTCGAATCACCTCGAAGGTAATCCACCAGCGCTGGATGCAGCGCGTGTCGCCCGGCCGCGTCTCGTGACGCGCGTACGGTTCGAGGTACGCCTCCGTGTCGCTGTCGATCGCGAAGGTGGTGTTCAGGCGTCTGTAATGCAGCCACCGGCGCCCGTCGGCGGGATCGATCTCCCAGTAGCGTTTGTGGTTGACCAGCGGCTCGCCCCACCCGGCGGACGGCAGCCCAAGCTTCAGCTTGCTGCCTTCCGGAAGACCGTCATCGCCGACGCGATAGCGGAATGTCACTGTAACCGGCTCGCCGGCGATAAACGCCTCCGGCCGCTCGACGATCTCGAAGCTCTCCTGTGGCATGCTTTCAGCTCCCTAAGGCCCCTGCGCAGCGCGTGGCGCCGCTCCTCACGTCCCCACTCTCACTCTGACGGGATTGCGACGGTCACGGGCT
>JALGTR010000086.1 GCA_029821265.1 Candidatus Zipacnadia bacterium | reverse complement strand
CGTTACAGGCATCATTGCCTGCGTCATTACGCTGTTTGTCGCGAAGGGCTGTCCGGGTGTTGCTCCCGGAACGGCGCGGGATGCGGCACCCCCTGAGACCGAGGCAGCGACCACCGCGGACGACTGGCCCCGCACCTTCACCGATGATCTCGGCGCCGAGGTAACGCTTCAGGCACCCGCCCGGCGGGTCGTGAGCATATCTCCGGGGCTCACCGAGGCGATCTTCGCAATAGGCGCGGAGGACCGTCTGGTCGGCCGCAGCGACTTCTGCTATTACCCCCCTGAGGCGCTCGAAATCCCGTCGGTGGGGCAGCTCATAGACCCGAGCATCGAGAGGATCGTGGGGCTTGAGCCCGATCTCGTGCTGGTGATCCGCGGGACGCCGCTGGAGACGATAGACAGCCTGCGATCCGCCGGTGTTCCTGTCATCGCGCATAGTCTCTCGAGCCTCGAGGATGTCATCGAGACAGTGCGAGAACTGGGGCGCTATCTCGGCGAGGAAGAGGCCGCCGACGCTGTCGCCGAGGGGCTGACTGCGCGGATGAAAGCCGTCGAGGAGCGGACGGAGAGGGTCCTGGCGGAGGCCGGGGCGCAGCGCCCGAGCGTGCTCTTCACAGTGCAGGTGGATCCGGTGTTCGTGGCCGGCGAGGGATCGTTCGTTGACGACATGATCGAGATCGCGGGCGGTCGGAACGCCGTGGCGGAGATGGGCGGCGGTCAGCGCAGCCCGTGGCCGCAGATATCGCTCGAGGCGGACGTGGAGGCTGATCCGGATATCGTGGCAGCGGCCTTCGAGGGCCACGTGGACGAGGGCGTCGATCCGCTTGCGGTCCTGCGCACGCGGACGGGCTGGCAGGAGCTGACGGCGGTTCGCGAGGGTCGAGTGTACGCGCTGGATCCCGACCTCACGACGCGGGCGGGACCGCGGCTGCTCGACGGGCTCGAGGCGATGGCGGAGATCACCCACAGTGTGGTGCTGGAGGCGGCTGAGGATGGATGATCCTGTGCTTGCAGCCGTGGGTCTGCGGTGCGGGTACGAGGAACGCGAGGTGATCCGCGGGGTAACCCTGTCACTTCGTCAGGGCGAGTTCGTGGGCCTGATCGGGCCGAACGGGGCGGGAAAGACGACACTGCTGCGGGCGCTCGCGGGGCGCATGCGGGCCGACTCGGGCCGGGTTGAGCTGCGAGGCGAACCGATTGAGAGAATACCGAGACGACAGGTTGCGCGTGTGCTCGCGGTGGTGCCGCAGATCTCCGCGGCCCCGTTCGAGTTCACGGTGCGCGAGGTCGTGGCCATGGGCCGGACGCCGCATCTCGGGCGCCTGCAGGGCGAGCGCGAAGAGGACCGCGCGGCCATCGAACGGGCGCTGGAACTCACGCGGACGCAGGATCTGGCGCAGCGCCCGGTGACCGAGCTGTCCGGGGGCGAGTTCCAGCGGGTGGTGGTCGCGCGGGCTCTGGCGCAGGAGGCACCGCTGATGCTGCTTGACGAGCCGGTGTCACACCTCGATATCGGCCATCAGGTGGAGATCTTCGATCTGCTCCTGCGCCTGAACCAGGAGGAAGGGCGGACCATCCTGTGCATCTCGCACGACCTGAACCTCGCGTCCCGATACTGCAGTCGCATTGTGGCGATCGCGCAGGGAGTCGTCGCGGCTGAGGGGCCCCCGGAGAGTGTCATCACCGAGGAGGAGATCGGTCGGCTCTACGGCTGTGAGGTGCACGTCGATCGTGGCCCCGAGGGGCGGCCGCGAGTTACGCCGCTTCGCCGGAGGCCGACGTCATGAGAGGCGCCGGGCTGGTCATGACGCTGGTCGCCGGGGTGGCGCTGGCATCGGCGCTGTCGCTGTCTCTGGGGGCGGCTGACCTGGCGGCCACGGACGCGGGGCTGGCTGTGCTCAGCCGCATCCCGGGCCTGAGCGGCCTCGATCCGGGCCTGTCACGGGCGCAGGAGACCATCGTATTCGAATTGCGCCTGCCGCGACTGCTGCTGGCGCTGCTGGTTGGCTGCGCGCTGGCGGTGGCGGGCGTGGTTATGCAGGCCTTCTTCCAAAACCCGATGGCTGCCCCCTCGATCATAGGCATCTCCGCGGGCGCCTCAGTGGGGGCGACGATCGCCGTTGTAGCCGGCCTCTCAATCGGAATCGGCGGGCTGGGCCCGATCCCTGTCGCAGCGTTCGTCGGCGCCATGGCCGTGACCGCTCTGGTATACGCACTCTCTCGCCGCGGCGGTCGGACGCCGGTGGGCGTGCTGCTGCTGACCGGAATCGCCATCGGTTCGCTGATGTCGGCGCTGGCCGCCCTTATCCTGGTGACGGGCCAGGATCCGACGCGACGAGACCTCGATCTGGTGGTCTACTGGATGCTTGGCAGCGTCGCCGGGAAGACCTGGGCGCATGTGACGCTGATCGCGCCCTACGTGCTCGCGGCCGGGGCCGTCACCTGGGTGTTCAGCCGCGACCTCAACGTGCTCAGTCTCGGCGACGATGCCGCGCATTACCTCGGACTGAACGTCGAGCAGGTTCGTCTGATCCTGCTCGCGCTGTCATCACTGCTGACGGCCGCCGCCGTGGCCGTCAGCGGAGTCATCGGCTTCGTGGGGCTGATCGTCCCGCACCTGATGCGGATCGTGACCGGCCCCGATCATCGCGTGCTGCTACCGGCTTCCGGCGTGGCCGGCGGAGTGCTACTTGCGCTCGCCGACGTGCTGTCCCGAACAGTCGCGGCGCCCACGGAGATTCCCCTGGGTATCATCACGTCGCTGCTCGGGGCGCCATTCTTTCTTTACCTTCTGCACCGGCGACGGGAGTATGGCATGTGATCCTCGGACGATGCGCAGGCGACGAAGCTGTAACCTGCTCGTCCGGGGAGGCCACCTGCGGTAAAGGTGGAATCAAGCCGATAGCGCGTCCGTCCTATGCCATAGAGAGAGCTTGCTGTGATGAATGAAGCGGGGATGATCCAGGCAGTTGAGGCGGCGAAGGCCGGTGACGAGGCGGCGTACGAGGCGCTTTTCCGCGCCCACAAAAACAGCATATACTCCCTGGCCCTCCATTTCGCACGGGACCCGGAGATCGCCGCTGATATCACACAGGACGCTTTCGTCCGCGCGTGGGAGCGACTGCCCGGACTCAGGGAGCCCGCCGCCTTCGGTGGATGGCTGCGCCAGATGACCATGAACCTCGTCCGGGACCATTTTCGGGCTGCGAGGGACGAGGACCCCCTGCCTGAGGACAGGCCGCTGAGAAGCAAGGAGGACGGGCCGGCCGAAAGCGTTGAGCTCTCTGAACAGCAGGATGCGGTGAGGGAGGCCATACTCGGCCTGCCGGAGCATCAGCGAAGCGTCGTGACCCTTCACTACGTGGAGGGCCGATCAGTCGCCGAGATCGGCGAGATGCTAGACCTGCCGAAGGGGACCGTGGTCTCGCGGCTTTCGCGGGGCCGCGAGAACCTGCGGCGCAGACTGGCGCCGTATATCGAAGCTCCGGGAGAGCGATGAGCGTGCGCTGCGAAGAAGTCAGGACGCGTCTGACCGAGTATCAGCTTGGGCTGCTTGAGGGCCCCGAGAGGGCGCGGATCGAGCAGCATATACAGGGCTGCCAGCGGTGTGGTGAGGAGCTCGCGGCGCTCGAGCGGCTCGACCAGCTTGTGCAGCCGGTGGAGCGCGTTGAGGCCCCGGCGGAACTGTGGACGAACGTCCAGGCCCGGATGAAGCCGCGTCGACGCAGCGTGTGGGCGGCCCTGCGGCAGTGGTGGGGCGAGTCCCCGCGTATGGCAATCGCGGCCGGCACGGCTGTCATCCTCGCGGCGATCGGGATCTGGCTGAGCGTTGGCGGGCCGCTGCAAGGGCCCGACACGACCGAGACCCTCGCGGCCGAGTACCAGCAGCAGCAGATCCTCGCGCAGTGGTCCCAGCCTCTTGCTGACGATGCGGCGCTTGGGATGATGTTCGCGAGCCTTGACGGAGCTGATGCGCAGTGACGGGCCGGACGTGGAAGATCATCGTGTCCGCGGCCATCGCGGTTATCGTGGTTCTCGCCGCCGCGGTCGCGTGGCATATAAGCCGGGAGCCCGACCCGGCCGCGATGGCACTTGTTCGCGAGGCCGCCGCGGCGCTTGACAGCGTGGCGGTGCGCGGTGAGGTGGTGACCAGGGTTCGCACGCCGCGCGGCCTCGTCGAGAGCCGCGCGATCGTTCACCGGGGCGACGGACGCGTGGTGATAGAGTATCTTAGTGGCCCGGCAGAGGGCATAGAGGTCTATCGCCAGCAGGGCGTCGTCTGGGCAAAGGGACCGCGCGGCGTCCATCGCAGGGCGGACGTGGGCGAGCGCTCCATGCGGCGCGAGTTGCTCGAGCGGAACTGGCGTTTCCGCATGGCCGGAGAGCGTTCGATGGCCGGACGTGCCGTGCGAGTGGTCAAAGGAACCGGACCCGGCGGGGGCCTCACCGTTGCGGTGGACACGGAGACGTCGTTCCCGCTGGGCATGCGTCGCACCGATCCCGGCGGAAAGCTCATCAGCTCCACGATCTGGCAGAGCGCGGACTTCACCGTCGAGCCTCCGCCGAGGCGCGACCCGCCCGCTCCTGAGGAGTGTGGACCGGTCTGCCCCCGGCGTGAGGCGACGACCCTTGCCGAGTTACGCGGCAAAGTCGACTGGGCTTTGCTCCGGGCCACCTGGTTGCCCGACGGCTTCAACGACGAGAGGTGGTTCCTCCACGAAACGCATATTGGCCGTGTCGTGGAGCTGCGCTACAGCGACGGCCTGCGGGCGTTAATCATCATCCAGCGACCGCGCGTGAAACGCCCCGCTGCGCAGACCGCTCCGGATGGACAGCGACGGTCCGAGCAGCGCGATGGCGTGGAACCGCCCGGCTCGGGAATGTGGCGCGAGAGGATGCAGGACCGCCGCGCGGAGCGGGTCGATCGCAGGGTGATGCGAGGGCCGATGCACCGAATGCGCGGCGTCGGTGGGGACGCGGTGCGTCGCGCGGTGGATGGGACGATCGCGATCGTCATCGGTCCGTTGCCGGCCGAGAAACTGGAGCGTGTCGCGAACGGGCTGGAGCCGATCGACTGAGGCCGGCAGCCACAAACGCCTCTCTGCAGACCGCGGACGATATCGTCCGCGGTCTCGTCGTCGCTCCACACGAAAGTTGCAGATGCAACGGAATCACCTCGGCCCCGCAAGCGTCTGTCCTGCTGCCGGTCAAAAGACTGCGAGCTGGAGTGTGACAGTGATGCAACCGAGCACAGGGGGCGAATCCATCCGCGCGCTGCGCCGCAGAATGCTCCGGGAGGCCAGGGAACTGGTGACAATGCGGGGATGCGGCGCCTCGTGTGAAGCCATCGAGGACAAGCAACTGTCGCTGCGGCGATTCGCGCGCCGTGTCGGTGCTGAATGTCAGGCAGCGGATCCCCGCACACGGCTGCCCTGAGGCGCTGACGGCGCGGGTTGGCCGTTCGCTCCGCGCGATTCCGGTATTCTCCACAACGGAGGTCGAGATTCACGGAATCACGCACCAGGACATGCGTCTTTATGGGTGAACGCACAGAAGCGCATGGAGGTGGCTAAGATGAAGCATGTGGCAGCAATTGCAGGTGTGGCGGCGCTTATTCTGGGCCTGGTGGCGATCGGCTGGACCCAGCCGGCCCAGGGGCCTCACCACGGGCAGGGCCCCCACGGACAGATGCAGGCGCAGGGACCGATGCAGTGCGGGCAGATGGGGGCCGGTCCGATGCTCGGCCGGCGCGGCGGTATGATGGGCGCGGGGCCGGGGATGGGGCAGGGCTACATAGAGACCGGACCCGAGGCGAAGCGCATCTACGACCGCATCACGCGTCTGCAGACTCAGATGCGGCAGAAGGTCTGGGAGCTTTCGGCCCTGAAGACGCAGGGGGCCGGCGAAGAGCAGATCGCGAAAAAGCAGCAGGAGATCCGGGACCTCGCCCGCGAGTTGCAGACTGAGCGTCAGAATCTGCGCCAGTACGTCGTGCGGCCGGAGGCGGACCAGGGAATGCACAGGCGCGGACGGCAGTTCGGCGGCGGCCTGCAGCTCGGTCCCGAGGGTCGGATGAGGCAGGGACAGGGCATGCACCAGCAGGGGAATTGCCCACGGGCCCAGTAACGCACTGAGAAGCGACCTGGCGGCCGCGGGAGGAGATCTCCCGCGGCCGCCGCGCTGTACTGGTGGATGACAGCGGCAGGACTCTCTCTTTCTCGACCGAACAAGGCTAATTGGGTTCGTCACTGACGCAGGAAAGGTGAGGGCGATGGGTGACAGGGGATGGCTGTTCGGAGCCGCGCTGATGGTCACCGTACTCATCATCGTCGGCTGCGATGGGGATGGCATGCTGCCGCCTCCGAACGGGAATGGGGGCGCACCGCCCGAGGGGTTTGATGCCACGACCTGGGATGGGCTCTGGCTGGGGCAGTGGAACAATGCGACGTTTGGCAGCCAGGGCCCCGTCGGCGTGCAGGTCGATGTGATACAGAACGCGGCGGCCGCGGTGGGACCGACCCAGAACGGTACCGCGAACGTGACGGTGGACCTTGATGGTCCCGTCTTCGGGCAGATCGACCCCGATCCGATTGTCATCGGCGTGAACTGGGACGGGGAGGGTGCGACCGGGAGCGTGAATGACACGCAGATCGGCGACGTCGCGGTGTCCGTGAACGCCGACAGCGAGATACAGGTGCAGATCACCGACATCCCCGGCGGCGGGATCGAGAGCGTCACGGCGAGCGGTTCACGCGAGGGGAATACGATCTCGTCGGCCTACCTGGTGAACTTCGCGCAGGGCGGACCTGCGAACGGCACCGTGAGCCTGCAGCGACAGTGATGTTGAGAGACCCCGCCGTACGCAGTTGCTCAGCTTCCATGGTGCTGCAGCCAGGACCATGCCGCGCGCACGACCCGTCTGCCGGCGTCCCGATAGCCCTCCGGAGTGAGGGGCCGATCGCCGATACGCTGGTAGCTTGTCTCCACGGTGGCCAGGAGCGTACCTATGCTGTCCCACACCCATGAGCCGACGGTGGCCAGCGCGTTCCAGCGGCTGGGATAGGTGGTCGGGCGGGCGATGGTTCCTGCATCCAGCTCGGGAAAGAGAGGAGCGAGGGCCTGGGCGAAGCTTTCCGCCAGCATACGGTGCTCGCGCGGCCGCTGCTCCCGTGGCAACTGGACGTAGATCCCGGGCGTGGCGTGGCCGGGCCCGTGAAGGTCGATCGCGAGCCGTGGGCTGGCGCAGGCGGCGAAGCGCCGAAAGTCGGCCATTATTGCATGGACCTCGGGGCGCATCGGCAGCGCCTCCCACGAACGGTTGAAGTCCTGAGGCAGCGCGTCCTTGCCGTAATCCCCCGCGATGACCCCATCGAGGTCCACAAATGGCACCGCCCAGCAGTCAAGCTGCTCCGCAAAGCCGTCGGGATCGTCGGCGAGAAACTGAAGTATACCGTCGAGCACCCACGACCCTGGCGTCTCGCCGGCGTGCTGGCGGGCGAGCAGGTAGAGACCGGGCCGGTTGTCCTCCTCGGAGCCCCGTTTGGAGCGTAGTCTCCACAGCGGCCTCCCCTGTCCGGTGACGCCAATGACGCTCCGCTCCCAGGCGTCACCAGTTTCCTGCAGCGTCTGCTCCAGGTTCGGGGGAGCGTACGGGTAGCAGAAGGCCGCCTGTACGGTCCCCCGGGAGGCACCCGCGCTGAAGTGCAATCGGGCGCGACCGTCCGGAAGCCGGGCGACCTCGACCGCCTCACAGCGGGACCACTCGCCGTCATCGCATCTGAGCACAGGGCGTATCTGATCGAGTTCGCTGCTCGGCCCGAGGGTGGTGTCGGGGTTCTCCCAGACGAAGTGCACGGTCTCTCCGTCGATGCCCTCGACCTCGATGTTGAACCATAGCGGCTGTGGGCTGGTTCGGGGTTCGGAGGCGAACCTGACCGTCCAGCCGTTCTCGCGCCGGTCGATGTCGATGATCGCGCCATTGCCGCTCATGGTCGCAGGACGCGCCACTGGCCGGTCAGGCATGGTGCAGTGCCTCCCTTGCGCTCGCTGAAGTGCCATCCGGTGAGCACGGGGCCAGAGACCGTCAGGGATCTTCCCCGGGGCAGCTCATCCGTGAGGCCAGGCGTCGTCACCTCAGGCTGTGCCCGCGCGCCATCCCTGCGGCAGGCCTTCCACGGCCCCGACCGTCGGGGCCGTCATCAAACGTGCGAACACTGCTCGCGTGAATGTGTTCGCTCGCATCGACCGCAAGTCCTGCAGAATGCCCGGACTCCGCCGTCTGGAGAAGGAGAACCGCGCGCGTCGCGGAAGTATTCCGCGGCGGCACCCTCTTGCCGCCGGCATCCAGTCATTGATCATTGATCTGCCCATACAGGAAAGGTGACACTCATGCCGGACGTGATGGCGCGAATAAGGGAGCGGGTCTCGGGGCTCGGCAAACGCATTGCCCTGCCAGAGGCCGATGACGAGAGAATGATCCTGGCGGCGGACGAGATCACGCAAAAGGACCTGGCCGATGTCGTGCTGGTCGGCAGCCCCGGAGTGATCAAGAACCTCGCCGCTCAGCACGGCGTCACGCTGGACGAGATGGAGATCGTGGACGTCAACGATGATCAGATCCGCGCCAGGTGCGCGGATCTCTACTACGAGCGGCGCAAAGACCGGGGGGCGACCGAGGAGGAGGCGCGCGAGGTCATGCAAGACCCCCTGTATGCCGCAGCGGCGCTGGTCAGCCTCGGGGAGATCGACGGGATGGTCGCAGGCGCTGTGAACTCGACGCCAAATGTCCTGCGCGCCTCACTCCGCTGCATCGGCTGCGCCGATGATGTCGATACGGTCTCGAGCTGCTTCATCATGACCACCCGGGTGCCGGAGTTCGGTGTCGATGGGGCATTGATCTACTCCGACTGTGGCGTTGTGCCCCAGCCCTCAGCCGAGCAACTCGCTGACATCGCGATCAGCGCCGCAGAAAGCTGCGAGGCGTATCTCGAGACGGAACCGCGTATCGCGATGCTCTCCTTCTCCACGCACGGTAGCGCTGATCACCCGGACGCACACAAGGTGCTCGCCGCCCTGCGATTGGTCCAAAGGCGCAGGCCTGACCTGATCGTGGACGGTGAGCTGCAGGTTGACGCCGCTCTCGTCCCGGAGGTGGCCGAGCGGAAGGCCCCCGACAGCCCGGTCGAGGGGAGGGCCAACGTGCTGATCTTCCCGGACCTCGACGCGGGGAACATCGGCTATAAGCTCAGTCAGTGGATCGGCGGCGCCGGCGCTTTCGGGCCGCTGCTCCAGGGGCTGGCGAGACCGGCCATGGACCTGTCGCGGGCTGCCACCGTCGAGGACATCGTCAACGTGACTGCGGTCTGCGCCCTGCGCGCGGGCCTTGCGGATGGATCGATCCAACGAACCTGCTGCGACTGAGGAGCCTTTCGATGACACTTCGACTTATCAGCCATCGTCCTGCCGACACAGAGGTCACGCGCACCGGCGCTCTGATCGAGGATGCGGCGGTCGATATCGCGGCTGCACTCGATTACAGTGGTCTCGACCTGCCCGACCATCGCTGCATCGGGAGCGTTGCGGCGCTGCTGGCCTGCCCGGAGTGCCTCGAGGTGGTGCGCCATGCGCTGGAGGATCCGGCGGAGGAGGCGCTCATTGAAGATGCCGATATTCTGGCGCCGATCCCCTGGCCGCCGAAGCTCTTCTGCCTCGCCACGAACTTCATGTCCCACATGCAGGAGAGCGTCTCGCAACGACTGCAGGGCGGTGAGCAGAAGCGGGAACTCGACACCCCGCGTGTGTTCATGAAGCCCTCACCGAATACCGTCATCGGCCCTGGAGCGCCGCTGCGCCTGAGCGCGGTCAACCGGTTCGTCGACTACGAGGCCGAGATGGCCGTGATCATCGGCACGCCGGCGAAGGAGGTACCCGTCGAGGAGGCGGCCGCACACGTCTCCGGGGTGACGATACTCAACGACATCTCCGAGCGCGAACTCGTAATCTGGGAGCGCCAGGAGGAGCGCGACTGGGACAGGTTCTTCGACTGGCTCAACGGCAAATGGTGCGACGGATTCGCGCCGATGGGGCCGTGCGCGGTGCCGGTGGAGGATGTCGGCGACCCCGATCAGCTTGATCTCACGCTGCGCCTCAACGGGGAGATCATGCAGCAGGCCAACACCCGTGAGATGACCTTCAACGTCGCGGAGATCGTCTCGTACATCTCCATGATCTGCACGCTGCAAACCGGGGATGTCATCGCCTGCGGCACACCCGCCGGCGTGGGGAAGAACCGCGGGATCCGACTCCAGCATGGTGACATGATGGAGGTCGAGATCCCGCCGATTGGCGTCCTGCGCACGCCGGTGCTGGGTCCCGAATGATCTCCGCCGGGAGCGCGGCCAGCGGGACGGCCGGTCATAGGCGGGCGGCCCTCGAGCAGGGGCGACCCGCCGCACCGCTGGCACTCGCGAGCGTGGCCGCTGCGCTCTCGCTGCTGCGCGCGCTGATCGTCCCCCGGGTCCCGCAGTCATGGGACGCGGTGCAGTACATCCTCGCCGTTCGGGAGTTCGATCTCGAGAAACACCAACCCCATCCACCGGGGTACTACCTTCACGTCAAGTCCGCGGCGCTTCTGCGGAGCTTGGGGCTCGGGGACGCAGACGCGCTATACGTCCTGAGCCTTCTGGCCGGGGCCGGACTGGTGGGCCTGATCGTCTGGTGGGTCGCGGAGCAGTCCGGCCCGCGAGCCGGAGTGGTCGCGGCCGTCCTGAGCGTGTTCAGCCCGCTGGTCTGCCAGGCCGCAACGGACGCGCGCACATACATGACTGGCGCGCTTGGAGCGAGCGTCGTCGGGTACCTGAGCTGGCGGATCGCCCAGGGCGACAGGCGGTGGCTGCTGCTGTCGGGCATTCTGCTCGGCGTGACGGCCGGTTTTCGTCCCACTGCGGCCATGTTCATTGCCCCTGTCTGGCTCTGGGCGATCCTCTGCGCAGGCTGGCGCAGCGCTCTGACCGCCGGCGTCGGCGCGCTCTTTGCGGTGGCTGCCTGGGCGGTGCCGTTTATGGTCGAGGTGGGCGGACTGTCACGCTACCTCGAGATATCCGGTCGCCTCGGGGAGCTGGTCATGGAACACACGCCCATCGGCGGCGGCGGACTCGCGGCGCTCAGAACCAATGCGACCCGCGTCGGTTACGGACTGCTCATGCTCGGGGGGGTGGGGCTGGTCGGGCTATGGCGCGGAGTCAGGCTGCCAATCGCGCGTCCGCCTGCATGGTTGCTTCTGTGGCTGCTCCCGCCTCTGGCGTTCTTTCTTCTCGTGCATACCGGCCCGCCGCTTTACGTCATGATCGTCGCGGCACCGCTGCTGGCTGTCGGCGCTGGGGGACTGTCGGCGATGCTTCTCGAGGGGGCGAGTGGAACAGGGCGCGGTGCGTTTCTGATCGCCGTGGTGCTGTTACATGCGTGGCTGACCTGGGCCGGGGTCGTGGTGCCGAGGCTTCGCGCAGACGCGCAGTTCCTGCAACTGGCCCGGGCGCTCGAGCCGATCGCGGATGAGCATACTGTTGCTCTCACGACCATGGGCGACCAGCCGCAGGCGCGTGGTGGCTACGTGCCGTTCCGACACGCGGGATATCTCCTGCCGAACGCGCACGTCTATCTCTTCCCGCTGGAGATGCTCGGGGCTGCCGGCACCATGCCGAACTACGCTCACACATTGACCACGGGCCTCGCGGCACCACCGGTGAGCCATCCGAATGCCACTCGTCTGTTGCTGCTTGGCGCGGGCATGCGGCAGTACC
This sequence comes from Candidatus Zipacnadia bacterium, assembly GCA_029821265.1. Taxonomy (GTDB): domain Bacteria; phylum Armatimonadota; class Zipacnadia; order Zipacnadales; family UBA5352; genus JALGTR01. The sequence goes on along the minus strand of JALGTR010000086.1, from coordinate 3,502 downwards.
TGCCAGAGGGCCGACGCGCCCGCCTCGTCTATGACGCGCCGGCGTTCGCGGTATACTGTGTTGATCTGGCGCCTGACGAGGTCCTGCGACTCGGCGCCAACGGCAATCTCATCCTCGAAACGGAAGGATGACAGGGCTGCGCCTGCCTCCCGCTTACGGCCGCCCGCGGCCCCGGCCCCGCTATGACGTGAGCTCAGGCTCGATCCTGCCGCCGAGCACGTAGCGGATGCTCAGATCGATCTCTGAGCCCGTCTCAAAGCGAAGCCGTCCCTCGATCTCGGCGGCCTGTTCGGCAGTCACCGGAGAGGGCGTGAGCACCTCGGCCGTCACCAGCTCGCGGCCGTCGGTGCGCGTTGTGCTTATGCCGCGTATCGTCGAGCCGGGCTTGTTCGCTTCGAGCCATGCCGAGATAACCTCCTCCGCCTTTCGCGAGAGCCACTCGGCGCGCTCCTCCTCGGCCGGCAGCACGCGCTCGGCGGGGAGTTCCTCCGCGCTCGCCTCCATGACGGCGATACGACGCACAGTGAGCTTCATCGGTTCCAGCTGCTCGCTCAGCGCGTCCTGGATCTCTCTGACCCGCCGTGGCGTGATGTCGCGCGGGGACTCAATCACCGCAGTGATCTCCGGGATCCCGTCCGGCTGATCGCGCCGCAGGTCCACGAGTTCCTCGCCGGCCTCATCATCGAGCTTCGACGAGACGATGCGAGAGACCGCGTTCAGGAACTCCCGGCGTGTTGCTTCCTCCTGCGCGCTGGCCTGCTCGCTCGCGCTCATGAACGCCCGCCCGGTGCGATCGACATCTCGCGCAATGAGCGATCGGACGACAAGGTGCACCTCCCGGTCGAGACGCTGCTCGATCGCCTGCTCCATCTCCGCAACCTGCGCCGAGCCGAAGGCGCTGGGCACGAGCACCGTGGCTGTCACGTCCAGCTCATCGGAAGCGCGCTCGAAGGTGAAGCTGTCAAGCTCCGCCCCCGCGACCTGCGTGATCTCCTCCCGCAGAGCGCCTTCGATCGCCGAGGACAGCCGCTTGTCGACGATCAGGCCAACGAGCGTGCGGGTGAGGAATATGCCGACGATCGCGAACACGAGAAGGCTGGGCCAGAAGCGGCGGGCGAACTGGATCAGTCCGATCTTCTCATCGAGTGGCTCCCGCCGCCGGGCCTCGACCACTCGCAGCATCCCGAACATCGAAAACACGATGGCGGAGGCGATATGGATCGCGAAGAAGTTGGCGACGAACAGCGTGATCGCCCCGATGGCCATCTCCCACCGCGCGGTCGCGATGGCCAGGCCGCAGGCTGAAAGCGGCGGCAGCACGGCCACGGCCACCGCAACACCCGGGAGCGCCGGTGACATGCGCTCGTCAATAATGGCGTAGGCCCCGGCGAAGCCTGACGCCAGGGCGATCGCCAGGTCGTAGAGCGTGGGCTGAGTTCGCACGAGCCATTCGGCGCCCAGAGGGATGCGCAGCGGCCAAAGGCCGATGACGACCGCCACCGCGATCGCGAGGAGCACCCCCCAGAACTCAGAGATGAACGATGTCCACAGCAGCCGTCGGCTGCCGGAGGCCATCGCCAGCGCTGTGCCGAAGATCGGTCCCATCAGTGGGGCAACGAGCATCGCACCGATGACAACCGCGGCGCTATCGATGATAAGCCCATAGGAGGCAATGACAGTGGAGAGGGCGACCATCACATAGTACGACCCACCGGGCCGCGAGAGGCTGACGACGTCCTCGTAGATCTCGCGGCGGTGCCTCGGCTTGATCTCCGTCTCCGCCCCCCAGATCTTCACTCACGCCACACCTCCCCGCGCAAGCGCCCTCAGTACGGCGCCACCCGCGACGCCTGGGGTCGCGCCTCGAGCGATCTCATCAGCGCGAGATGGCGCATCTCAGCGAGCGCATCGGCCGCCTCACTCTCCGTCGCGAGGTTGTTCAACTCGTGCGGGTCATTCTCGAGGTCGAAGAGCAACTCGGCGCCGCCGGTGCTCGCGGAGTACATCCAGCGCTCAGTCCGAACGTGTACCCACGACGGCGCCCAACGGCGCGATCCCTCAGCGTAGACGGAATTGCGCGCAGCATCGGGATCCCCGGCCAGCAGCGGCCGCATCGAGCGGCCCTGGATCTCGGGCTCGCGCACCACGCCCGCGTAGTCGAGGAGTGTGGGCACAAGGTCCACGGCCTCCACCAGACCACCGATTCGACTTCCCGGCTCGATCTCACCGGGATAGCTGATCAGGCATGGCACACGCATGATGCAGTCGTGGCCGGGCATGCCCTTGCCGAACTTGCCGTGGTCACCCATGTAGTCGCCGTGGTCGCTTGTGAAGACCACGATCGTGTTCTCTGTCAACCCGCGATCGTCGAGCGCCGCGAGGATGTGACCCACATTGCGGTCCACGTCCGTGACCATCGCGTAGTAGTGCCGCCGCGCCTCCCGGAAATCGCGATCCGTCATCCCCTCCGCCTGCGGCGCGAGCGATTCGTGCTCCGCGCGATGCGGTAGGGGGATGGAGTCGAGGTCGTCGTAGTGGTCGAGGCAGCTTTGGGGAGGCATCAGCGGGGAGTGTGGGTGATAGAAGCCCGCGAACAGAAAGAACGGCCGGTCACCCCGCTCCTCGATGAACTGGACGCTCTGGTCGGCGACGAAGCAGGCGTTCGTGAGGTGATCGTCAGCCTCGAAGACCCGGGGGCGGAAGCCGGCCCGCGGCTCGGGTGGCTGCACGGTGCCCGGCCAGCCCATCATGCGCTCCCAACTGGCGCGCGCGGGAGGCAGTCCGCAGTTGATCGCGTCAAGCTGCGAGGGGGCCTGCTGCCGCACCCACTCGCGGTAGGCGTCGCGGTAGCAGCCGGGCTCGTCGGAGATCTGCAGGTGGTCGAAGCCGTAGGCCGGATGGGCCTCTCGATGGTCCCGTGCTGCGTGCGGGAGGAAGTGCAGCTTGCCGATGATCCCCGTGAAGTAGCCTGCGTCCCCAAGCATGTGCTGGATGCAGCGGACGTTCTGAGGCATCGGAATGCCGTTGGATGTCACAGTGGTGGCGCCCGGATAGCGGCCGGACATCATCGACGCCCGGGACGGCATGCAGACCGGGTTCTGAACGTAGAAGCGCTCCAGCAGCGCTCCGCGCTCGGCCAGGCGGTCGAGGTTTGGGGTATGCATCACATCGTTGCCGGCAGCACGAATCGTGTCGAACCGTTGCTGATCAGTATGCAGAATCAGCACATTCGGTCGCTGCAATGATCGCGGCATCAGTGTCCCCTCCCCTGAAAGCTTCTCGTGGCTCAGTTCGGCGTCCGGCCCTCAGGTCCTGCAGCCGCGATGCCGCAGGGCTGCGGACCGGCGGCAGCGCACATGTGCGTACACGCAAAACGGGCCGGCGGCGCGCCGGCCCGGAAACGATTGCGTGGGAGCCTACTCCTCGCCGAGCACGCGACGAACGCGACTGACCAGCCGGGCCTTGCGCCGATCGGCCGTGTTCTTGTGGATGACACCATGCC
>JALGTR010000085.1 GCA_029821265.1 Candidatus Zipacnadia bacterium | reverse complement strand
GTTTCGCGGTTCCTCAAGGACGTCTGGAAGGAACTGCAGCGAGTCGTCTGGCCCAGCCACGAGGAGACCATGGCCTTCACCGGCGTGGTCATCGTCGGCGTCGCGATCGTGGCTATCTGGATCGGCCTGCTCGATTACCTTTTCACCAATATCGTCGGGGCGCTTCGCCTTTACGAGTAGCGGCTGAGGGCGCGCCTATCAGCAGTCACGGGAGCTTTACAGATGGCCAAGCAGTGGTACGTCGTCCACACGCTGACAGGCAAAGAGAACAAGGTCAAGGCCAGCATCGAGAAGATGGCCGAGGCCAGGGAGCTCTCGCACCTGCTTGGCCGCATCCTCGTGCCCACGGAGACTGAGATCCGTTCCTCTGGCGGGCAGCGGCGAGAGGTCAAGCGCAAGCTCTACCCCGGCTACGTGCTGATCGAAGTCGACGCCACCGACGAGATGCGACAGCTCATCAGTCAGACCAACGGCGTCACCCACTTCGTCGGCTCGTCCGATGAGCCGGTCCCGCTGCGACCTGACGAGGTGAAGCAGATCCTCGAGACCGTCGGCGAGGAGAGCCAGAAGCCCAAGAGCGTCTGGTCCGTCGACCAGAGCGTACGGGTCATTGAGGGACCGTTTGGCGAGTTCACCGGCAAGATCATCGAGGTGAACCCCGAGCGCGAGACCCTCAAGGTACTCATCTCCATCTTCGGCCGCGAGACGCCGGTCGAGCTGGACTTCACGCAGGTAGAGAAGCTTTAGACGATCGCCGCCACCAGGCGGCAATGAGGAGCGCCCGACATGGCGAAGAAAGTGATGACGGTCATCAAGCTGCAGGTTCCCGCCGGCAAGGCCACCCCGGCACCGCCGGTCGGGCCGGCGCTGGGTCAGCACGGTCTGAATATCATGGACTTCTGCAAGACCTTTAACGCACGGACCGCCCAGCAGATGGGGGATATCATCCCGGTCGAGATCACGGTCTATCAGGACCGCAGCTTCGACTTTATCTGCAAGAGCCCACCCGCCTCGAGTCTGCTCAAGAAAGCCGCCGGACTTGAGACCGCCAGCGGTCAGGCAGGCAGGATGTTTGTGGGCGAGGTCACCTGGGACGACGTGCGAGATATAGCTGAGACGAAGATGCAGGACCTCAACGCCCGTGACCTCGACGCCGCCTCCCGCATCATCGCGGGAACCGCCCGGAGCATGGGCATCAAGGTGGTCCAGCAAGCCACTGACACTGAGTATGTCGCCCCCGAGGACACCGTCGCGGAGACCGAGGGCGCCGCGGCTGCGCAGCCCGTTGCAGGGGGAACCGAGGGCGAGGCCGAGGTCGAGGAGGAAGCGGGCGAGTAACTCGCTTGCCCGCCCCGCAGGATTCGTCGTACACTGAGGTGAGCCGCATGGCAAAAACAAGCAGGCGATACGAAGAGGCCCGCAAGAAGGTTGACCCGCGGCACTACTATACGCTGGATGAGGCCATCGATCTGGTCAAGGAGACCGCAACCGCGGACTTCGAGGAGACGATCGACGTGGCCATCAAGCTCGGCGTCACGCCCGGCAAGGGCGACCAGAACGTCCGTGGCACGGTTGTGCTGCCGCATGGCACCGGCAAGGTCCCGCGCGTGGCGGTCTTCGCCGAGGGCGAGGCCGTCCGTGCGGCCGAGGCCGCAGGAGCCGACCGGGTCGGTGGCGAGGACCTCGTTGAGGCCATTCGTGAGGGCTGGGATGACTTCGACGTGCTCGTGGCCCAGCCGCAGATGATGCGCATCGTCGGCCCGCTCGGCAAGCAGCTTGGGCCCCGCATGCCGTCGAAGAAGGCCGGCAACATCACCGATGACGTCGCCAGCGCCGTCGAGTCGCTCAAGTCGGGCAAGGTCGAGTTCAAGATGGATCGCGGCGCCGTGCTGCACGTTCCGATCGGGCTGGAGTCGTTCTCGCACGAACAGCTGCGCGAGAACTTCGAGACGCTGATTGAAGCGGTCGTCGCAGCGAGGCCCGCGTCCTTCAGCGGCCGGTATATCCGCAGCATCACGCTCTCATCGACGATGGGGCCCGGCGTGAAGGTGCTGGTCTCCGATGTCGTGACGCGCCGGGCGGCGTAGCAGCGCGCGAAAACTGAACTGACGTTCCAGGCTTAAGACAGCCGGTGCCCTGTCGGGGCGTAATGGAGCTTTCGCTCCGCCTGCCGAGGCCAGGATGTGTTCCAGCAAGCCTTGAGCTTTCGCGGGAGCGCCCTGTCCTGGGCGCTCCCGCTTCGCATTTCCGGGCGCCGCACGAGTTGAGGAGGTGAGTGACTATTCCCACGCAGAAGAAGAGGCAGATGGTCCAGGAGATGCGTGAGCGCCTCGAAGAGGCGGACGCCATCTACCTGACCGCCTTCGAGGGCCTGACCGTGGCTGAGGCGGCCGAGCTGCGCGGCGAGCTGCTGGAGGCCGGCGGTCAGATGCAGGTGGTCAAGAACCGGCTGTTCAAGATCGCCATCGAGGGCACGCCGTTCGAGATCGTGTCGGACCTGTTGACCGGACCGAATGCCGTCACCTACTGCGGCGAGGATCCTATCGCGCCGCTGAAGGTTCTCGTGGACTTCGCCGAGGACCATGGGCAGCCGCCCGTGAAGGTCGGCATCGTTGACGGTGAGCGCATTGAGGGCGACGCCCTTGAGCGCCTCGCGAAGGTACCGCCGCGCGACCAGCTTCTGGCCGAGGTCGTCGGGGCGTTCAGCGGCCCGGTGAGCGACCTGGTGTTCACGCTCGGTGGCGTCGTGTCCGAACTGGTGTACACGCTGCAGGCCGTCGCGGACGAACGCGGTGGCGAGGCGGCATAGCTGCGTATACGCGAATTTACAGGCGGAAAGAGGAGAGAGACAGATGACGGTTGACGAGATCATTGAAGCGGTAGACAAGCTCACCGTCCTGGAGCTCGTGGAGCTCAAGGACAAGCTGCAGGAGAAGTACGGCGTGTCCGCGGCGGCCCCGGTCGCCGTTGCCGCGGTCCCCGGCGCGGAGGGTGCTGGCGAGGCCGAGGAGGAGCAGACCGAGTTCGACGTGGTCATTGCGGATGCGGGCTCCGAGAAGATCAAGGTCATCAAGGCCGTCCGCGAGGTCAGCACCTCGCTCGGTCTCAAGGAGGCCAAGGAGCTCGTGGAGTCCGCTCCCGACGCGGTCCTCGCCGAGGCGGTCTCCAAAGAGGAAGCCGAGGAGATGAAGTCGAAGCTCGAAGAGGCTGGCGCCACAGTCGAACTGCGCTGACGGCGGAGGTCACTGGTATGGTGGGCCGGCCGACGGGGCCGGCCCACCGCCGTACGAGCGTCGCATCATGTCGTCTGCGGAGAGGTCCCGGCGGCCGCGCGTAGAAATACACACCGGGACGTCATCGAGCCGAATAAGCGAGGTCAGCACGCGGAGCATGTCCTTTGCCGAGCAGGAAGAGATCTGGGAGCGTCTTGATCAACTCGCCGAGCACGAGACGGTCTCGGGATTCGCGCTCGCCTACTACGAGCTGATCGCGGATTACCTGGCCGGAGGCGGACGAAACGCGCGGGCTCTGCGCCTGCGCCTGCTCGAGTTTCTCGAGATCATGGAGCGCTATCATCGGGCGCTGCAGGTCTTCACTGTCGAGGACCAGGTCACGCTCGGCAACGTGCGTTCGGCCGCTGAGAAGCGGGATATCGGGCTCCGCGTGCTCCTCGAGCAGCTGAGCGTTGACGATGCGCGCGGCGATGCGGAGATCGGACGTCTGCTGCTGTCGGCGGAGTGTCACTACCAGCTCGGCATGATTGAGATGGTGGTGGCGCGACTGGAGGAGGCTGTGAAGGCCGGCGCTGACCACCCCGCGGTGCTGTTCGCGCTGGGGTACAATCGCTACGAGTTGGCAACACAGGCCTTCACGAGGTATAATCCGGACACCGGAACGCGGGAGGTCGACGATCAGGATCGTTTCCGCCTCGCGTGTCTGAGTGCTGTCCGGGCGTTCCAGGACGGACTGACCGGCGGCGATTTCGACGGACAGATGCACTGGTGGATCGGCAATATCCTCCGCGCAGCCGGATTCGAGGACGCCGCGCAGGCGAGCTTTGCGAAGGCTGCGGAGGTTTTTGCGCGGCCCTCGCTCCACGCCGAGGTTGAGATCAGCGAGGAGTTGGGGCTTGACTCGCGCGAGGATTGGGAGTATCAAAAGAGCACGATAGCCGGACCGATCACCGAGGATGAGGTGCGTCGCGCCGCCGAGTTACTGCGGCGCAGCTACAGCGCCTCGGATATCCTCGACTGGGGATGAACCCCGGGCCTGGACCCGGGTTGCCTTTCGGTCGCCGTGAATGGCGACGACGCATAAGCTGCGCAATCCGCGTAGCATCAGCACAAAGGAGGCTGCATCGATGCATAAGAACTGGGGCATTCTTGCGATGGTCGTCATGATCGTCGCGGTGGCGCTGACCACTCTTGTGATCAGCGGTTGCCCAAAGCCGGAGTCGGAGCCCGAGCCGATGATGGACCCGGGACTCCCGCCGGAGCCGGACATCGCTCCGCCGGACCAGGCTCCCGCGCCTGAGGAGCCGGGCGTAGAGGAAGACGGCGCTGACGCGGGCGTGGATCAGGAAGACGGCGCTGACGCGGCCGTGGACGGCGAGGCCACCGACGAGATGCCGGCTGACGACGCTGGCGTCCCCGAGGACGAGCCGCCCATGCCGCCCGCTGGTGAGTAGCCTCTTCGATCCGCCGCTTTGCGGCGATTGAAGTAAAGTAGAAGCGGCCCCCGCCTGACGGGGGCCGTTTCCACGTACGGGTAGCCGGAGGGCCTACGCCGAGGCGACGACCATGTCGTCGCGGTGGATGACCTCCTCAGCGCCCTCGCGGCCGAGGATCTCGGAGATCCTCGCAGAGTGTTCGCCCCTGATCTTCCGGGTCTCGGCGGCCGAGTAGTTCACGAGGCCGCGCGCGACCTCGTGCCCGGCGCGGTCGGTGACGGTGACGAGGTCGCCGGGCTGAAAGTCGCCGCGAACCTCCACGATCCCGCTTGGCAGCAGGCTGGAGCCATCGCGCTGCAGCAGAGCCTCACGGGCGCCGTCGTCGATGACGATCGTGCCGCGAGGCATCCCATGCATCGCCAGCCAGGCCTTCCGCGACGGCATGCGCGGACGCGCACTCATGCAGGTGCCGACCTCCTCGCCGTTTACGGCCTGTTGCAGGACGCCGTCGCAGTTGCCGTCGGCGATGACGACGCGGATGCCGCAGTCTGTGGCGCGCCGGGCGGCCTCAACCTTCTTCGCCATGCCGCCGAGCGATTCCGGGCCTCCGGCGCCGGACGCGTACTGCGTGACGTCCTGATCCGGCCCCACATTGCGTATCAGCTGCGCCGAGGCGTCCTCGCGGGGGTCGGCCGTGTACAGACCCGCCTGGTCGGAGAGGATCACGAGCAGCTCGGCGGGCGTGATGGCGACAGCGACCATCGCAGCCATCAGGTCGTTCTCGCCGAATGTGACGCTCTCGACCGAGACGCTGTCGTTCTCGTTGAGGATCGGCAGCACGCCCCACCCGAGGAGATCCTCGAGTGTGTCGCGCAGGCGGATGCATCGCTCGCGGTTCACCACGTCGTCCTGTGTGAGCAGCACCTGGGCGGGGGTGAGGCCGACCTCGGCCAGCGCCTCGGCCCAGTGCCGCATCAGCACCGGCTGACCGACGGCCGCGGCGGAGGGACGTTCGTGGGGGCGAAGCTGTTTGCCCGGCTCGAAGATCATCCTGCGGCCGATGCCGACGGCACCGGAGGTCACCAGAAGCACCTCGATGCCCTCGTCCATCAGGTCGCGGATCTCCCGCGCCATCCGCCTGAGGAACTCCCACCGCGGCGCGCCCTCGGTGTCGATCACGAGACGCGTTCCAACTTTGACGACCACGCGACGTGGCCGCTTGATTTCCGTCTCAGAGTCCACTGCAAGCCCCCTCAGGTCCGGATCTGACCGCGACCGCGGCACACGTACTTGTATATCGTCAGCTCTGCAGCGCCGACCGGGCCGCGCGCATGGATCTTGTCGGTCGAGACGCCGATCTCGGCGCCGAGGCCGAAGACTCCGCCGTCGGTGAGTCGGGTCGAGGCGTTGTGGTAGACGGCTGCGGAATCGACCTCGCGCAGGAAGCGTTCTGCGACCTCCTCGTCCTCGGTGATGACGGCCTCGGTGAGACCCGAGGAGTGTGCGGCAATCTGCTCAAGAGCCTCGTCGAGCGAATCGACGACCATCACCGAGAGGATCAGGTCAAGATACTCGGTGTCGAAGTCCTCGTCAGTGGCCTCGTTGATCTCGGCCCGGGCCATCTCGATGGTGCGTGGGCAGCCGCGGACCTCAACGCCGGCCTCCAGCAGGTCCTCGATGATCGCGTTGAGGACCTCGGGCGCGTTCGCATGCACATACAGGTTCTCGACCGCGTTGCAGACGCCCGGCCGCTGGACCTTGGCGTTGTGCACAAGCTTGACTGCGAGGTCGAGGTCGGCGTGCTCATCGACGTAGATCTGCGTCATCCCGCGGTAGTGCTTGAGGACGGGCACCTGCGCGTTCTCGGTGACCGCGCGGATCAGTCCCTCGCCGCCGCGGGGGATGATCAGGTCGATCAGGTCCGGCATGCGGCACATCATCTGCACCGCCTCGCGGTCGGTCACCGGGATCATGGAGATGCAGCCCTGCGGCAGCCCTGCCTCGGTGGCGGCCTTCGAGAGCACGCTGGCGATCGCGAGGTTGGAGTTGATCGCCTCGGAGCCGCCGCGCAGAACGCAGGCGTTACCGGACTTGATGCACAGCCCTGCCGCGTCGGCCGTTACGTTCGGACGGGACTCATAAATGATGCCGATGACGCCGATCGGCACCGCCACGCGCTGGATCCTCAGCCCGTTCTCGATCTCCCACTCCTTGAGCACGTGGCCGACGGGATCGGGCAGGTCGGCGATCTCCTCGAGGGCAACTGCGATGTCCTCGATGCGCTCGTCAGTGAGGAGCAGTCGGTCGAGCATAGCCGAGGACAGGCCGCTCTTGCGGCCTGCCTGCATGTCCTTCTCGTTCTCCTTCTGGATCGCTGCGGCGTGTTCACGCAGGGCCTCGGCCATCGCTCTGAGGGCGTTCTCGCGGGTTTCGGCGTCGAGATTCCGAAGCTTCGCGCTGGCAGCTCGCGCGCGTTGGGCAGCATGCAACACTTGGTCCTGTACCGACATGGTAATTCCTCCAGCAGTCTGATCTCTGATGGACAGCGTCTCGCTCGCGTCGTGGCGCGAACGGTGATGGTGTGGTCTCAGGTGGCGGTCAGGGCCGCAGTCAGTCGTCGTGCGGCCTGCGGGTGATCGCAGTCCTGATGATGCCTGAGAGAAGGGCACCGACACCGGCGACGATGCCTGCGAGCAACAGGATATCGTAGATGCCCAGCACGGCGCTGATGAGAGCGGCCAGCAGCCCTGCATTGAGCGCCAGCACGATCACGAGCAGCGAGGTGCGCCAGGACCGGGGCACCTGCTGCGCGGCCGCCCCGCCCGCGATGTAGCCCAGCACCGGCAGGCCAACCATCGAGAGCGTCACCCACCAGACGGGGTGGCTCGCGCCGGTGAGCATCAGCGCGATCATAGCGAGCTGGATGCCGGCCATGATCCCGCAGAGGCGGGCGTTGAACAGGACGACGCCGAACTCCACTCGCGGCTCCGACTCCCGCCTGCCCCAGAGCGTCTTCGCGCCACAGTTGGGGCAGCGCCTGAGGGTGAACTGTTCGGGCAGCGCGGTCCCGCAGACCGGGCATCTCCGGCTTTCCTTTCGCTCCAGCGGCTCCATCTTTCACACCGCCATTCTCCGGGCTTCCCCATCTGTATTCAACCACACCGCGGGCCGCTCCTGCAAGTTCGGATGGTGTCGTCATCGCAGGAGGGTCTTCAGACCACGGCGGTGAAGTAACGATTTCTCCATTTGACGTCCGCCCGGACCTTCGAGGTCAGATCGGGACGTCGGCGGCCGATATTCCTACAGGAGCGCGCGGCCGCGGGCCCGGGTCGTTACGTGATGTGCTGAGGAGGGCGCACAGTGAACGTCATCGTTATCGTCGCCGACAGCCTGCGCAAGGACCATCTGGGATGCTACGGAAACGACTGGATACAGACCCCGAACCTCGACCGGCTGGCGGCGGAGAGCTGCGTCCTGGACGGGGCCTACGCCGATTCGCTCAACACGATCCCCTGTCGCACGTCGATGTGGACCGGGCGGATCTGCTTCCCCTATCGGCCCTGGAAACCGCTTGAGGAGGCGGACAGGCCCATCGCCGAGCATCTGTGGGGCAAGGGCTTCACCTCGGCGCTGATTACGGATGTCTATCACATGCACAAGCCGGCGATGAACATGGGCCGGGGCTTCGATGAGACCATCTTCATCCGCGGGCAGGAGTACGATCCGTGGGTGCTGCCCGGTGACGTTGACGAGGCCGAGGTCGAGCGGCGTTTCGAGCAGCACTTCAAGCCCAACCCCGTAGCGGGACAGTCGAAGAGCTTCGAGGACCGCTTCCGGCAGTACCTGCGCAACACCGCCGGGCGGGAGAGCGAAAGCGACTACTTCTGCGCCCAGGTCTGCGAGCGGGCGATTGAATGGCTGGAGCGTCATGACGGCCTGCAGAACTTCTTCCTGTGGGTGGATCTGTTCGATCCGCATGAGCCGTGGGATCCGCCGCTGGAGCTCAAGGAGCAGTACAATCCTGGATACCACGGACAGGAGATCATCGACCCGGTGCCGTCCCGGGTGGACGGCTATCTGACGCCCGAGGAGATGGCGAATATCCGGGCCCTCTACGCCGCCGAGGTGACGCTGGTGGATCGCTGGGTGGGGAAGCTGCTCGACGCGGCGCGGCAGATGGGGCGTTTCGAGGACACGCTGATCATCTTCGCCAGCGACCACGGCGAGCCGCTGGATGACCACGGGATCGTGCGCAAGGCCCGACCGTGGCTCTACGAGGAGCTTGCGGCAGTTCCGCTCATCGTGCGACATCCCCACGGCGCGGGCTCCGGCGAGCGCAGGCGGGCGCTGGTGAGTCTGTCGGACATCGCGCCGACGATCTGTGAGGCCGCCGGCGTCGAGCCACAGCGCGGAACGCACGGCACGAGCCTGCTACCGCTGGTGAGGGGCGAGATCGACTGGGTGCGCGACTACGTACTGACGGGCATTCACAGCTCCGCGGCGGCGATCCGGGACGGACGCTGGACGCTGCTCAAGCCGGGCGAGAGTGGCCGGCGGGAGCTGTATGATCGCGAGAACGACCCCCGAGAGGAGCGCAACCTCGCGGAGGTCTACCCTAACGAGGCCGATCGGCTCGACTACCAGCTCGACGTGGAGCTCAATGCGCTTGGCTGGGAGCCGTTCTGAGGACGCGCTACGTCTCCCGGCCGGTGATCCGGCGGATGGCGTAGATGGGCTTGTTCTGGGCCTCGTAGTAGGTGCGCGTCTGCAGCTCCGCGAGCAAGCCCATGGTGACGAATTGGAAGCCGACGAGGATAAGCAGGACGGCGAGCAGCAGAGCCGGGCGGTTGCCGATGTCCTCGCCGAAGTAGAACTTGCGAAAGCTCAGCCACAGGGCCATGAGGAAGCCGATCGTCCCCGACAGCAGCCCCCATTTGCCGAAGACCTGGATCGGGCGGGTGACGTAGCTGAGCAGGAACTTGACCGTCAGCAGGTCAAGAAAGACGCGGATGGTGCGGGAGAGGCCATACTTGCTGCTTCCGTACTTCCGCGGGTGGTGGGAGACCTCCACCTCGGTGATCTGCGCGCCGGCCCAGTAGGCGAGTGCGGGGATGAAGCGGTGCATCTCGCCGTAGAGCTTGACATCCTCGAGAATCTCACGGCGGTACGCTTTGAGCGAGCACCCGTAATCGTGCAGGCGCACGCCCGTGACGGCGGAAATCAGGGCGTTGGCCACCCTCGAGGGCAGGATGCGGGTGAGGAAGCTGTCCTTACGGTCCCTTCGCCAGCCGCTCGCGACGTCGTAGCCCTCATCGATCCTTGCGAGAAGCTTCGGGATGTCGGCGGGATCGTTCTGCAGGTCGGCGTCCATTGCGACGATGATCTCGCCACGGGCGTGGTCGAAGCCTGCGCTCATGGCGGGGGTCTGGCCGAAATTCCGTCGCAGGTGTATGGCGACGAAGCGTGGATCGGCGGCGGCGACCTCGTCGAGACGTTCGGCGCTGTGATCACTGCTGCCGTCGTTGACGAGGATGACCTCCCAGGAGCGCTCGAGATCTTCGAGCGCCTCGGTGAGGGCCCTGTGCAGGTGGGGGATGGTCTGCTGTTCGTTGTAGACCGGGATGACGATGGAAATCTCGGGGCTTGACGTCGCGCCCGGGTCGGGCCGGCTCATCGGCTGTTGCTCCTCGACGTGGAGTGGGCGATACGACGCCCTGCGTGACAGGAGGTAATTCGCCGCGGACGGCTCTGTGGCCTCTCCGGGCTTGCGCCTGTGAGGCGGGGGATCAGGCTGGCTTTTCGCGGGACATCGGCACGACTGGAGGTTCTGGATGTCGGAGGCCGTAGCGGTGGCGCAACAGGGGGAGCGAGCGGAGGCGGCTGAGCGCGGTTGGCTGAGGCGAGCCGACGGGCGCGCAGCTCTGTTGCTGGTCTTCGGGCTGGCGATCGTGCGGATCGTCTACCTCGTCTGGCTTTGCCCGTGGGATCTGGTGCAGGATGAGGCGCACTACTGGGAGTGGTCGCGGCGACTCAGCCTGTCGTATTACTCCAAGGGCCCCGGGGTCGCGTGGTCGATCTGGCTCGCCACCGCGATCTTCGGCGACGCAGAATGGGCGATTCGCCTGCCGGCGGTTGCCTTCCACGCTATCGGCGCGCTGGCGCTCGGCCGTCTGACGATCGATCTCAGCGGCGACGAGCGCGCGGGCTTCGCGGCGGCGGCGCTGTTCTCGCTGATCCCCATCTACCAGCTCGAGGGGCAGCTGATGACCATCGATGGACCGTTCGTGGCGCTGTGGACCCTCTCCGCGCTGACCGGATGGCGTGCGTTCCGGCGACATGAGGCCCGACAGAGCCCGTGGGGGCTCTGGGCGCTGACGGGGCTGCTGCTGGGAATTGGCTTCCTCTACAAGTACACGATCGTGCTTCTGCCGCCTGCGTTCTTGGCCTACGCGGTGATCCGGCGCAAGCAGTTGCCCTGGGACCGGCGTCTGACGCTGGGCGCGATCCTCGTGGTCGTGACCATGGTTGCGGCGATGAGCCCGGTGATCATCTGGAATGCCCACCACGACTGGCCGACCTACAGGCACACGCTCGGCCACCTGGGGGCTCCGGGCGGCGATGTGCCGACCCAGTGGAATCAGCCCTTCGGCGGGTTCTCAACCATCGAATTCGTGGCGTCGGAGATCGGCGTGATTGGCCCACCGGCGCTCATCCTGATGATCATCGCGACACAGTGGGCGGTCCGCAGGCGCCGCGAGCAGCCCGGGCACTGGCCTCATCGGCTCTACCTGCTGGTCTGTGGGATCCCGACGATCGTTTTCTTCCTCGCGGTGTCGCTGGTCTCACGCGTCGAGGCCAACTGGCCCGTGGCGGGGTACGTGACGTTGATCGCGCTCGCAGCAGAGATGACGCTGGCGCGGAACGCAGGCGCAGGGCCCGGAGGGACGGGGCGACGGGTCAACGCCATCTGGCCATGGATCGTCGGCTTCGGGATCTTCACCCTGACGGTGGTCATGTTCCCGAACCTCTACGCGCGCATTCCGGTCATCGGCGACCTCGTGCCGATGTATCGCATCCAGGGCGCGACTCAGCTCGCCGGGCGCGTGGAGGGCGCTATGAAGATGCTGCGGCAGCGCACGGGCAAGGAGCCGATCGTGATCTCGGCGAGCTACGGGAAGGCCAGCCAGCTCGCGTACTATCTGCCCGGCAGACCAACGGTCTACGGCGCAGGGCGCTATGTGGGCCGGCGCGGTTCGCAGTATGACTACTTCCCGGACACCGACCTGAGCGATCCCGCG
The DNA here is from genome assembly GCA_029821265.1 of Candidatus Zipacnadia bacterium. Taxonomy (GTDB): domain Bacteria; phylum Armatimonadota; class Zipacnadia; order Zipacnadales; family UBA5352; genus JALGTR01. Next base: position 3,413 of record JALGTR010000085.1, on the reverse strand, counting down.
CTGCGGGGCAGGCCTGCAGTCCTGGTGCTCAAGGATCCGGAGGACTGGCAGCGGAGGTTCGAGCTGTCGGGGGTGCAATCACTCGGCGGCACCCCGGCCATCCACGTGGCGGAGGGGTATTACGGACCGCGTGGGGGCTGAATGGACAGGATGCCCCTGCGTTTTGTGGTGACGGCCGAGAAGCGAATGTCCGACCCCGGCCCGAAGACAGCCGCCGCGAATAGCACACGGCAGATGACTTCCGGGCGCCCGAAACTCGACAAGACTCTCCGTGCGGTGTATCATAGGCCCCGGCGCGTTGTATGGCCTGGCGTTTCCCAAGTGCCCGCTGCCAATTCCCAATTCCCGCCGTAAGGTGATCCAGATGCCCATGGAGCCGATGATCGGTCTGGAAGTGCATGCTCAGCTCAACACCGAATCGAAGATGTTCTGTTCGTGCTCGACAAAGTTCGGCGCCGAGCCCAACTCGAACGTCTGCCCGACCTGCCTCGGACTGCCCGGCTCCCTACCGGTGCCGAACCGCAGGGCTGTCGAGTATGTGATCCGCACCGGCGCGGCGCTCAACTGCCAGACCGCCGCCCGGTGCCGCTTTGCCCGCAAGAACTACTTCTACCCCGATCTGGCGAAGAACTTCCAGATCTCCCAGTACGATGAGCCCCTCACCCACGATGGGTACATCGACCTCGATGTCGATGGTGAGCAGGTGCGCATCAGGATTCGGCGCGCGCACCTCGAGGAGGATACCGGCAAGAACATCCACCTTGCGACCGGCTCCTCTCTGGTGGAGTACAACCGATCCGGTATTCCGCTGATGGAGATCGTGACCGAGCCGGACTTCACCACCGCCGAGCAGTGCCGCGAGTACCTGACGCAGCTTCGGCTGATCCTCCGCTGCATCGGGGTCTCAAACGCGAACATGGAGGAGGGTGCGATGCGCGCCGAGCCCACCGTGAACCTCGTCGATCGCGAGACCGGTGAGGCCACGCCGAAGGTGGAGATCAAGAACCTGAACTCGATTCGCGCGGTCTACCAGGCCGTCAGCTACGAGATCGAGCGGCAGCGCAGAGCCGTCGCCGAGGGACGCGAGGACGAGCTGTTCCAGCAGACGCGACGCTGGGACGAGGACAAGGGCGTCACCGTGCTGATGCGGCGCAAGGAGACCTCGGACGACTACATGTACTTCCCGGAGCCAGACCTCGTACCGCTCGAGCCCGAGCCCGAGTGGGTGGAGGAGATCTACGCAAGCTGTCCGGAGCTGCCGGCCGAGCGCCGTGAGCGTTTCTGCACCGAGTACGACCTGCCGCGGTATGACGCCGAAGTTCTCACCGAGAGCCGCCAGCTTGCCGACTACTTCGAGGAGACCTGCAAGCGGTTTGAGGGCAGCGCGAAGATGGTCAGCAACTGGCTGATGGGCGACGTGATGAGCCTGCTCAACGAGGCGGGGATCACGATCGACCAGAGCCCGATCTCGTGCGAGATGCTCGCGGAGCTGCTGCGGCTGATCAAGGAGGATGTGATCTCCGGCAAGATCGCAAAGGACGTGCTGGCGACGATGTTCGAGACCGGCAGGTCCGCGGCGGAGATCGTGGAGGAGGAGGGGCTCGAGCAGATCTCGGATACCGGGGCGCTGGAGAGCGTGATCGACGAGGTCATCGAGGAGAACCCGGGGCCGGTCGAGGATGTGCGCGCCGGCAAGGACAAGGCGATCGGGTTCCTCGTCGGCCAGGTGATGCGGAAGACCCAGGGCCAGGCGAACCCGCAGATGGTCAACGAGATGCTGCGCGAGAAGCTCACCTGAGGGGCCGGCCGCCGGCCAGGCCACAGGTGCGCACGGGAGGGAAGCGGATGCAGGCCCTCGCGCTGACTGTGCTGGTGCGGGAACGGATCGTAGAGGGGATTGCGCCGGGCGACGGGCACAGTACGTATGCTGGCGGGCGCGAGCAGAACGCGGGCGAGCCCACCGGCAGGGAACGCTGACGGATGCTGCAGGAGCGATACGAGAGATGGATCGCCGACGCGCGCGTCGACCTCGAAGCCGCGCGTGTGCTCTCGCAGCACTGCATCCCCCACATCGCCATCTTCCTGGCCCGGCAATCCCTCGAGAAGCTGCTGAAGGTCGGCTACCCGGTGCTGGGAGGCCGGCCGATGCCGCGCGAGCACTCCCTGCAGGCGATGGTCCACGAGGTCTTCGGCAGGATACCCGACGAGATCTGGGAAATCATAAAGCGGCTGAACCCGTTCTACATGTCCACGCGCTACGTTGACGCCGCCGGCGGCCCGCCCTCCGAGAGGTTCGACCCCGAGGACGCGCAGCAGGCCGTGGAGCTGGCGCAGGAGGCTTTCGAATGGATCGAGGCGCAGTACCGCGCGAAGAGCTGATCGAGGAGATCCGGCGGTTCATGCGGCGCGTGGGCGTCGAGGAGGCGATCTTCTTCGGCTCCCGGGCCCGGGGCGATGCGCGGCCGCACTCGGACCTGAATCTGCTGCTGCTCTCGGAGCGATACGAGGGCCAACCCCTCAGCAAGCTGCTCCCGGAGCTGCAGCAGGAGTGGAAGCTGGACCTGCATCTTCAACTGCTCCCGTGCTCGCCGAAGGAGTTCGAGGAGATGCAGGAGTGGAATTCGCTGGCGCGTGAAGCGGCCGAGGAGGGCGTCCGAATACACGTTGATCGCGACCATGAGGAGACGATCGAATGAGTGATGCGGTGAGCTATGACGCGTTGGACGTCGCGGTCGAGGCGGACGTCGTGGTGGTCGGAGGCGGGCCCGGGGGATTGTGTGCCGCTGTGGCGGCTGCAGAGGAGGGCGCGAGCGTCACGCTGATCGAGCGCTACGGCTTTCTCGGCGGGATGGCGACGGCTGGCCTGGTGAATCCGTTTATGACCTGGCACGCCGGCGGCAAGCCGATCATCCGCGGGCTCTTCGAGCGCATTGTGGAGCGCCTCGATGACTATGGTGGGTGGGCCGGGCCGCGGCAGGGCAGCGCATTCGACGATGAGCTGTTCAAATTCGTGGCCGATGATCTGTGCGCCGAGGCCGGCGTGAAGCTGATGCTGCACACGATGCTCGCGGACGTCGATGCCGCCGATGGACGCGTGCGCCAGATCGCGACTGTGAGCAAGTCCGGCCTGCAGGCGGTTCGCGGCGACGTCTACGTCGATGGCACCGGCGATGGCGACCTCGCTGCCTGGGCGGGCGCTGAGATCGAGATCGGGCGCGACGAGGACGGCCTCTGCCAGCCGATGACGCTGTGCTTCCGCATGGTGAACGTGGACCTCGATCGCGTGCCCTCGCGCGCGGATGTCACCGAGCTGTACGAGGCGGCGAAAGAGCGCGGCGAGATCGACAATCCGCGCGAGAACGTGCTCTTCTTCTTCACCACGCACGAGAACGAGGTGCATTTCAACACCACCC
>JALGTR010000319.1 GCA_029821265.1 Candidatus Zipacnadia bacterium | reverse complement strand
GCAGTTCCCGGACCGCTACCACCACCGCGCGGTGCTGGTCTCGCGGGATGGCGGACGGCGCTGGAAGCTGGCCGAGACGGAGGACTTCATACGCGGTGTGCAGCTCTACGCTGAAAGCCAGGGAGATTAGCCCGGGGGAGTAGCCACGAAATCTGCGAAAAGCGCGAGGAAGCACACCACCAAACCGCGAAATCACAAATGGTGTTGTTATCCTGAGAGAGAGGGGGTGCTGTCGTGAAGCGAGGTTTCACGCTGATCGAGCTGTTGGTGGTCATCGCCATCATCGCGATCCTGGCGGCGATTCTGTTCCCGGTATTCGCCAGGGCCCGTGAGAAGGCGCGACAGACAAGCTGTCTGAGCAATGAGAAGCAGATTATGCTCGCTCAGCTCGCCTACGCTCAGGACTATGACGAGACCTGGGTGCCGTGGCGCTACCCGGTGCCCGCCGATCATCCGGACTACGATCACGGTTATCGGTACTGGTACGACACCGTGCAGCCGTATGTGAAGAACGAGAACATCTTCGTCTGCCCCTCGAGCAAGCCATTTGGCTCGAACTGCCGCGGGATCCGGGGTGCCTACGGGCTGAACATCTGGGCCGACCAGATGCGGATGGCCGAGTACGACTACCCGTCCGAGCTGATCATGATCTGCGACACGAACTGCTACCGCCCTTGCAGCTGGGACAATTACGTATCGAACGCGACGCATGCGTTCTCGGATACGAGCTACGCCAACATCCACCGTCGCCATAATGGCGGGGCGAATGTTGGCTATGCCGACGGACACGCGAAGTGGATCACGGAGCTCGCTTCCGAGCGCAATATCAACCCGAATCCGTAACTCGTCCGGGCCCTTATCTGATGCGAACGCCGGCAGGCAGTGATGCCTGCCGGCGTTTCGCGTCTCTGCACGGTCCCCGCAGATGGCCCCGCGAATATGGCGCTCGACCGAATGATCCACGGGGGCGATGAACTGGCTCTGCTCTGGGGACACCCCCTTGACGAATGACGCCACATGGCCCCGGACGAGATGACCGCCACGATGACCTGTCGTGGCGGTCATCTGCGTCTGAAACAGGGAACAGACGAGCGTTCGGTGCTGCTGTTCGCAGCCGCAGTCCCGATGACTACTGCAGCGTGAAGATCGCGAAACGCTCTGGATCATTGATCGCCGGGCCGGGCATCGGTGACCACGTGTGCATCTCATCGACGGGCGGATAAGGCCGATAGCGCACGAAGTTGCCCGTCATGGTCATGCCGGAGGCGGGCTCCACTCCCATCTCGCTCCACGGAATCGCCAGCTCCACGCTCCAGCCGCCCTCGTATTCTCCGACCGCCGTCCGCACATCCCAGCACTCTGTCAGCCCGTCCGGGCGCTTCGTGAACTGCTCGACCCTGCCTGCGGCATCCACCATCACCTGCTGGAAGTCCTCCCGATCGCCGTCAGGGTCGAGCGCCGTATCGACCGTGTCACGATTCCAGATCTTCTCGGACGTGAGCGTTGGCTGCTGCTTCTCGCTCTCCGGGCAGCGGTATGCGACGTAGAGATGCTCGTCATCCCAGACGGCCCATGCTGTCGTCGCCTGCTCGGAGCCGGAGACCTTCCCGAGCAGCCGGAAGTCCGCTGCCGGATTCGCGACGCGCCATGCCTCGTCATCGAGCTGACCGTCGATCGTCGGCGGTTGCTCGGCCCGGACGACGGTGTAATCTCGGATCGCGAAGAGGTCGCCAACCGCCTGACCCTCGAGGATACTGTGGCCCTCCGGGCTGTCGAAAGCTTCGACTATTTCGACGTAGAGCCTGCGCGAGGGGTAGACGTTCTCGGCGCCGGCGGTCAACCAGCAGCGACCATCCCAGCCCTCGGGCGCCCAGCGCGCGAGGTCGATCGTGACCGTGGTCTCGCGACCTTCGTTGATCGCGTCGGCAAGGGCGATATACTCCTGCGGTACCGCCGCTGCACCCCACTCCGGGCGGCCGATCTCGCGCTTTGGGTTGATGATCCCCAGGCCGAGCGCAACGCGACGGGTGTACCCCGCGTCGGTGTGATAGTCCACGAACATCCCCGCGAACGTGCTGGTGTACTGCGGATGGTAGGACGGCATACCACGGTTGAACGTCCACGCGTCGAAGAACGTGTTCGTGATCCTCAGTCTGAGCACGCGGGCGTCCTCGAGTTCCAGAGCTCCGTACCCGTAGCCGTACCGCGTGACGGGGGCGTCAGCAATGCCACCGCCGAAGCACAGCGCTTCCGGCTCGGCGATCCCCACCTGCGGTCCGTTGCGTCCGTCGAAGTGCTCGGTCGCAGCGCCGATGACGTGAAGGCCGCGTGCCTCGACGTCCACCTCCGCAACCTCGCCGAACGGTCCCGTGTATGGCAGACGCCAGGGCGGCAGATCGGGCTGGTAGGAGCCGGTGACACTGACGCGGAAGTGGCCGCGCAACAGCCGCCCGTCGGCCTCGGTGCTCAGCGCAATCTCGATCTCCCCCGCCTCAAGCTGTTCGGGGACAGCCAGTGTCACGCGGCCATCCACAACCGGCGCCGGGCCGAGGTACAACGGCACATCATCGCGCGTGATCATCGCGGTGACCGGTCCACCAGCGCCGAACGACAGAGCGAGCGCCTCGCCTGCCTCGATCTCGCTTTGCCCACCGGTGATCCCTCCGTCAGGATGCGTGGGCGGCACGTCCTCAAGGGCAAGCTCGAGCGTACTCTTCCCCGCCTCAAGCGGAACGACCGCCAGCCACAGGTCGCCGAACGGCGCGAGGCGCGCAGCATCATCGACGATGCGTCGGCCCCGTGGAGCCACGATGAGCGCCTCGCCCCCGCCTTCCGGCATCGTGCCGCTCAGACGGATCGTATCTCCCGTCGGCGTCGCCTCGATGCTCGCGTCGAGAACGTCCGTCCCGTGGAAGTTCACGCGTGTCCCATCGACGGAGAACACGCGCGCGGGCGAGTTGGCCAGCACCGCCATCGTTAGTATGTCACGCGTCGTCGGTAGGGCAAGCTCGATTCGCTCGCCCGGCGCCTCGATGATCCGCACATCGAGCAG
>JALGTR010000084.1 GCA_029821265.1 Candidatus Zipacnadia bacterium | reverse complement strand
GGCGACCACCGTTCCAGACGTGGAATCGCAGCCATGCTTCATGCAGGTCGCCGTCTGGCAGCACATCATCCGGCCATGTGATCGCGTCCACATCGACGCCCTCGCGCTCTGCGAACGCCTCCCGGCAGCGCTGGCAGAAGCACTGGTGGTGCACGCCCTCGTGGTCGAGGTCGAAGCCATCCCAGCCCTCCTCGCGGATGCGCTCGGTGATCAGCCCGAAGACCGCCTCGCCGTTGCGGCCCGCATAGGTGGGGCACCACTGCATCTCTCCGGTGCGCCGATCGCTGAAGACCGGCGCGCCGGCTTCGTCGTGCAGCGCCAGCGCGGGATCGGTCGTGCCCGTCGGGTAGACCGTGCGGTTGAAGCTCCAGGGGCTGGCGAGGCTCGCCAGCATCCCGTGCCTGCGCGCGGCCGGGATCTCGTCAGGATCGCTGAGCACGAGCCGGCTGACGCCGAGGCGCGCAAGCACGGCGCAGGTCTGCTCCCGAAGTCGGCGGCGAAGCTGCTGCTCGGCGTCAGAGGTGCCCTCGCGCACGGTCCGGTAGGCCCAGACGCCGAGCAGCGAGCGCATCGGCCGAGGGGCGTCCGGCGGCTCGGGCAGCACGGTCAGCGGGGCGGACATGAGCAGGCCTTCGCCGCCCTGCGACAGCGAGCGCCACGCCAGCCGATAGCTCCCAACCGGGGCGCTGCAGCGCAGATAGAGCGTCAGCGGATGTCCCTCGAATGTGTGCCAGTCGGTCTCACCGGCGACCGCCGCCTCCCGCGGCAGGCGCAGGATGTAGCGTACCAGCTCCACGCCGCCACGAGTGATTGTGCCACGCTCCTCGATGCGGACGCGGTCGGTCCAGCCATCCCGGCAGGCGATGTAGGGCGTGACGATCTCCACGCCGGTGGGAAGCTCCAACGCCAGACCGATCTCCGTCGCACCGGCAGCATCCTCGTTACGTACGTAAAACTCGACCGGCTGGAGGATCCCGCGGGCGAGGAACAGACCCCGGCGCTCGAGGATGTTCGGCGCGAAGTTCCACTGCAGCTTCGCCGGGTCATTCTCCTGCACCCGCGGCCCGGCCAGGTCGATCGCGATGCGCTCATCGCCCAGGAGCAATGTCAGGTCCCGGAGCAGCGCGATGTCTGTGGCTGCGGCATGGGTGATGCGAAGGGTGTTCCGCCCCGGCCGCACAAGCGGCGTCACGTCAAACAGATAGCCAAGGCCGCCGAGGTCCGGGCGCTCGCCCGAAGCGAATGCCGGCTGAGCCGGCAGCGCCCACGCCCGCCCGGCGTATGGCCCCTGCGGTGCAGGACGCCATTCCTCGACCTTGTTGACCGCGTGCTCGGCGCTCAGCGGCTTCCCGTTGACCTGGATCCGTAGGACGCCAGCGGTGTGACTGAGCGCCCGGTAGCGCATGATCGCCTGCAGGTAGAGCCGAACGGGCCCGGGCGCGGAATCGGGCAGCGTGAAGACCGCCTCAGTGAAATGCGCCGACGGCAGTTCAAGCGCCGGGCCATGCGGACCGGCGGTGAGGTCCCAGGGGGTGGCGTCAGCCGCCGCCCAGGTAGCGGTGAGCGTGAAGACAATCGCGACCGTGAGCGCCAGTGTGCGCATCTGCGACCTCTTTCGTGCAGGGCATCTGCTTCTCTGGTGGCAGGGCGGGGATTTCGCCGAGCGCCCGAGAGAAGCCTTTGCCGCTGGCTCATCTTCCGTCGCCACTTCCTGCCTGCGGGAAGGATCGTGCCCCCCTCGGCGGGAAGCCTCCGCACGGACGCGGCAGATCATCCGGATGGAGGCCCTGAGAGATGCGCGGCAAACTCATCGTCGCCGCCGCCATGACGTGCGCGATCGCGTGGGGCCAGCCCCGGTCGCTGATCGAGTGGCGGTTCGACGCCGGACTCGAGGGCTGGCGCGCGGCGAATCACGTCGAAGGGCTGCGCGCGGACGATGGCGCGATGATCGGCCGCGCGACGGACTGGGACCCGTTCGTGACGAGCCCGCAGTTCGAGATCGCGGCGACGCCATGGCAGGTCGTCGAGCTGCGGCTGCGATCCCGGATCGGCGGCATGGCCGAGATCTTCTGGACGAACACCACGCAGACGCAGTACGAGGGCTTCTCGCCTGGCAAGGAGACAGCGTTCGAGGTTACCGGGGACGGGCAGTGGCACACCTACCGCATTCAGCCGTGGTGGCACGTCGAGGAACGCATCATCCTGCTCCGTCTCGATCTGCCTCGAACCGAGCCAGCCGATCCGTACGAGTTCGCGGTCGATTACATACGGGTGGTCGATCCCGGTGCGCCGGCAGCGGTGCCCGGTGACGGCGACTGGCGCCTGCCCGCCGAAGGCTGGGAAACAGAGGGCGGTCGGCTCGAAGCGCGTGGTCTTCGCGTGCCCCTTGACGGTCGGCCGTGGCTTGCACTCGAGCTCAGCGGCGGGGGCGGATCCGGGCTGATCCAGTGGGTCTCATGGGAGCACAACGGCCTGCACTCGCGCAGCTTCACGATCGAGGGCAATGGCGAACCGCGCGTGCATAACGTGCAGATGTCGGGCAGCAGGCAGTGGTCCGGCGACCTGCTGATGCTGGCGGTGACGGTCCCTCCGGGGGCGACTGTGCGGCGTATCGCGATCGCCGAGGAGCCCGTCGGGCCGCCGCAGGTCGAGGTGCGGTTCGCCGGGCCGACGAACGCCATCAACCGGTCGAGGCAGCAGATCCCGTTCACCATCCACCTGACGAACCGTGGCGGCGAGGCGGCGGAGACGCTGCGCATCGCCCGGATCGAGCTGCCCGAGGGCGTGGCCGTGGTGGAGCGCGATGGCTGGCGGGAGCTGCCGCCTGTCGATCCGTTCACCCCGGCGTCGCACGAGTTCATCCTCCGCGCGTCACGCCCCGTCGAGGGCGTGGTGCGGATCGTGCTTGACGGGCCGGGGGCGCCAGCCACGGCCATCGAGGCGCCCATCCGCATAACTCAGGCGCTGAGCCTGCCGCCGGCGGAGTACGTCCCTGAGCCGCGACCGGTGCGCAGCGAGTACGAGATCGGCGCATATTACTTCCCCGGCTGGGCCACCCGCGCGCGCTGGGAGCCGGTGCGCCGGGATGCGCCGCAGCGCAAGCCTGTCCTCGGGTGGTATGACGAGGGCAATCCGGAGGTGGCCGATTGGCAGATCAAATGGGCGGTCGAGCACGGAATCAGCTTCTTCATGGTTGACTGGTACTGGAACGCCGGCTCCACGCACCTGATGCACTGGCTGGAGCACGCGTACATGAATGCGCGCTATCGCAGCTACCTCAAGTTCTGCCTCATGTGGGCGAATCACAACCCGCCCGGCTCACACTCGGAGGATGACCAGCGCGCCGTCACGCGGTACTGGCTCGAGCACTACTTCGGCATGGACGAGTACTACACGATCGACGGAAAGCCGGTGGTAATCATCTGGAGTCCGGGCCGCATGCGGCAGGACATGGGCGGCTCGGAAGGTGTGCGACGGCTGCTCGAAATCTCCCAGCAGATGGCGCGTGAGGCCGGCTACCCGGGGATCTGCTTCGTCGCTATGAAGTTCCCTGAGGCCAGCACCGATCCGGCGCTGATCGGGGGTTTTGCCAACGAGGGCTTCGAGATGACCACGATCTACCACTACATGGGCCACGGTGGGGCGGCCGAGGACCCGCGCCATTATCCGTTCGAGCTGGTGGCCGAATCCACGCTTCCGTTCCTGCGCGCACGGCGCGAGGCCAACATCATCCCCTTCTTCCCCGCCATCAGCACCGGGTGGGACTCGCGTCCGTGGCACGGCGACCGCGCGACGGTCGTCCACGGCCGCACCGTGCCATTGTTCCGCCGCATCTGCGAGGACGTGCGGACTTTCGCCGACGAGAGCGGACTGCGACGAATCGCCGTGGGGCCGCTGAACGAGTGGGGCGAGGGCTCGTACATCGAGCCGAACCGCGAGTTTGGCTTCGGGATGTACGATGCCCTGCGCGAGACGTTCTGCGACGAGCCGCCGGGAGGCTGGCCGCCGAACATCGCGCCGCAGGACGTCGGCCTCGGCCCGTACGATCTGCCAGAGCCGGAGGCCCGGAGCGTGTGGGATTTCGCAGACGGACCGCAGGGCTGGAGCCCACTAATGGGCGTTTCCAACCTGCGCGCTGAAGGCGGTGCGTTGCAGTTCGAGACGACCAGCGCCGACCCCGCCATCACCTGCGCGCTCCCCGACGTGCGCGCCGCGGACGTGGCCGAGGTGCACATCCGCATGAGCCTCGACGGCGACGGAGGGACGGAGCCGGCGCAGCTGTTCTGGTCCACGTCCACTCAGGAGGTTTCCGAAGGCACCAGTGTGCGTTTCGACGTCGTGCGCGACGGCGAATACCACGACTACGTGCTGCGGGTAGCCGAAAGCGATCGGTGGCGCGGCCTCATCACCGCATTCCGCTTCGATCCCTGCTCCCGGCCCGAGGCGACCGTGCGGATCGACGATATACGGCTGGTGAGCGCACCATGAGCGGGTATCTGGCATGCATCTGCATCGCGGCGGCGGTCTCGCTGGTCGGCGCCGACGAACGGAGTGACGAAATGAGAGATCTCTTCACCGGCCCGGTGGCCGAGAGCGTGGCTGACCTGGGCCCCTACACAGGACTGAACGCCCTGAGGCGAATCGTCGGCGAGGATCGCAGGCTGGCGTATATGCTCAACTACGAGCAGCTTGCGGCCAACTATGGCGACAACGTTGAGGCCCAGCTTCGCCGCGAGCAGGTCATTCTCTGCCCGCAGACCGAGGCGGTGCTCTACGGCGATTTCACCCCGTTGCAGAGCCGCTACGAGCCCGGCTCGAGGCCGCAGCTCGAGCGCGTGGTCAAGGAGCAGACGGCCGGCTGCGTCAGCGAGCAGGAGGTCGCACTTGCGCTGATGCGCTTCACCCGCGAACTTTACCGGCGCAACGAGGGCTCCGGCGACAGCTACATCTACGGCGGTACCGAGGAGCAGCTCATCGAGAAGGGTGAAGTGCTCTGCGAGACGCTCGGGCGTCTCTACGTCGCCCTCTGTGAGGTCGCTGGAATTCCGGCACGTATCGTCATGCACGACATCGGCGGCCATATTGCGGCCGAGGCGTTTATCGAGGGCTCGTGGGGATACATCGATCCGCGTTGTGGCGTGTACTTCCTCAAGCCTGACGGGAAACTGGCCTCTGTGCGCGAGCTGATGGCGAGTCCGGAGATCATCCGCCAGCAGCCGGACGCGGTGAAGGAGGATGTCGGCGAGCAGTGGACGTGGGAGGAGCGCGCGCAGCGCTGTGAGCAACGGTACTTCGATCCGCGGGAGGTCAACGGCTTCGAGAACTACTCGCTCGCGGACGCCGACAGGTACACCTACGGCCAGCTCACCGGCGCCGAGGCGCGTCAGGCGGGCCTCTTCCGTATCAACGCGCCCTACCGTGAGGTGATCGATCGCGTCTTCGAGCTCAGCGACGACGCGCCCACGCCCTGGCGCGACCGACCGCTGCGGCGTATCCCCCTGGCCTACCGCAACGACGGCTTCAGCCAGTACTTCTGCCGGCCGCCAATGACCCGGGCGGACGTCGAGGAGCGGCTGATCGATCCGTTCGAGGGCAGCAACGTCACCACACTCGTCTGGGGCCTCGGGCCGGGCAGCGTCTTCTGCTTCGAGACGGAGGCCGGGGAGCTGTACGGGGCCAATGTCACCGACGAACAGTGGGAGATGCTCCGCGACGGCGACCGCTGGGTGTACGAGAACGTCATCGGGCTCATCGAAGAGGGCGCCGGACCGCTGCGCATTGCGATCGAACGCGGCCATCAGCTCGGGCTGAAGGTCCTCGCGCGGCTCGAGATGCAGCACGAATACGGCCCGGCGAGCGACGACAACTGGATGTGGGTGGCGCTGGTCGGCCGGTTCAACAAGGACAACCCGCAGCTGCGCATCCCCGGCCGCGTGCAGCTTGACTTTAAGCACCCGGAGGTCCGTGCGCACAAGCTCGCGGTGCTGCGTGAGGCAGTGGAGATGGGCGCGGACGGGCTGTCGCTCGATTTCGTGGTCTATCCCCCGTTCTTCGAGGAGCCGGACGTGCGGATCATGACGGAGTACATCCGCGATATCCGCGCGATGTGCGACGAGGTCGGGGCGGCGCAGGGCCGCGAGGTGGACCTGGTGGTGCGCGTACCGCACGAGGGCAATGAGGCCATTGGACTCGATCCGATCGGCTGGATGCGCGAGGGGCTGGTGGACTGCGTGGTGGTCAGCCACCTGCGCGCTCCCGATTACTTCGACATCCCGATCGAGGATTTCGTGCAGGCGAGTCAAGAGACGGGGGTGCCGGTCTACGGCTGCCTGTGGCACAGCCTGGGCTTCGTGACGACCGACCTTAACCCGCAGGACAAGGACGCCGGCAAGCGGCGCTATGATAAGCCGAAGACGAAGGAGATGTACTACGCCCAGGCGCTGATGCTGCACCGCGCCGGCGCGGACGGAATCCAGCTCGCGATGCCCGCCGCGAACTTCACGCAGAAGCCGTGGCTCGACGAGATGGCCGATCCAGAGGCGCTGCTTACAGCCGACAAGCACTACATGGCCGACCCCGGCCCCTACCTGCCGGTGCAGTTTCCGGCCCCGCAGCAGCGATCTGCGCGCGGAACGCGGTCGATCGTGATGCGGCTGGGCGATGATCTGCCGGCGGCGACCGAGGCCGGGCGAAGTGTCACGTCCGAGCTGCTGTTCTACTCCCGCGCTCTGCAGCCCGGGGAGCGGCTTCACGTCTACATCAACGGCAACGGCCCGGTCACCATTGATGGCAGCTCAGAAGAGGAGATGGCGCGGGCAGACGCCGAGTTGGTGGATCTGCGCCGCGACCGGCACGAGGACTTCGTCTACGACCGCGAATGGTGGAGGCGCGGCGAGCACCGGCTCGCGACCGAGCCCGACTGGTGGCGCCTCGAGCACAATGTCATCCGGCTGCAGTACGAGGCCCGTGACACCGAGGCAACCGCACCTCTCACGATCGCCTGGGTAGACCTGATGATCAGCTATCAGTGAGCGCTACAGGCGCTCGACGATGATCCTGTCGCCGACGGCCGGGTCGAGATCATCGCCGGTTGGGCTGGTTTCCGCCGAGTGTCCCTCGAACTCATCGTCGACGACTATGAATGCCCCGCGTTCGGGGTTTTTCGCCGGGATCATGCCAAACTACGTCACGTCCGGATACGCGGGCTCCGGCTCGTAGGGGATGAACGGGAACGAGTAGAGGTCCGCGTCGCGCAGCACGAAGCGCAGCCGGACGGGCCGGCCCTGAACCGGCCTCACATCGCCGCCGACGTCGCTCCAGCGCACGACAAAACGCAGGTGATCGCCGTAGATCTCCGGGCAGTCGGCCAGCGCATAGCCCGGGATAGGAGTGCCGTCCGGCTCCTGCAGCTCCACCTGCACGCTGCCGGCGCCGGAGGTCGCGAGGTTCAGGGCCAGGTTGCCACCCTCGAAGACGAGGGGCCGGGTGACGAGCTCGCCGCCCGACATTGGCGCGGAGGCGGAGACGAAGCCATCAATGCGAATCGTGTAGCGCCGGAACGCGGTGTCCACGCCCTCCCAGTAGCCCTCGGTGGCGTAGAGTGAGATCTCTCTCGGGGCGTCCTCGAGCGTCGAGGCCGTCTCGACCATCTGCCAGAATACGAAGTTGTCGCCGTAGACCCACGATTCGCGCTGGCGGGGGCCGGGCCGGATGAACGCCTCGGCCCAGCGCTTGAAGGTCAGGCCGTCACGACTGGTCATAAACAGCGCGTCGGTGATGGCCGTACCGTAGCGGCGGCTGGCGGCAGCCCTCGCGAGCCGTTCCTCGAGCATCGGCAGCTCGAGGACAGGCTGCGACCAGCCGCGGTCGGTGTAGCGCATCGGAAAGCCCATGAGTATATGCGGCGCGCGGTAGTAGGGTTTGATCTGGTTCGTGTAGAGATGCTCGGGCTCAGAGTCCACGTACTGCACCCACTGCGGCTCGGGAAAGTTCAGGACGTCATCGGACGTGGCCGTCATGATCGCCCGCACGCCGTCCTGAAAGCCACGATGATACTCGCGGTATTTCCCGATGTGGGGATCCCAGAACATCAGGTTCTGCGAATCGAAGGCGCCCTCGGTGACGGCCGGCTGATTGCTGAGCGGTTTGAAGTGCACTCCATCGTCGGAGGCGAGCACGTACAGGCCCCTCGGCTTACCGACGATGGTGATCTTGTAGCGCTGGTCGGGCGGGCAATCGGGGTTCGTGTCCAACCACGTGGCTGTATGCGCCGGATCGCCGCCGATCTCCGCGACGGCCTCGGGCGTCAGCACGATATTATTGGCGGTCGAGCCGGCGAACTCGTGAATGCCCAGCTCCGGCCGCCGCCAGTGCAAGCCATCATCGCTCTCGGCGTAACAGAGCACCCACGGGTGATCCTCCAGCGCCTGCGCCGGCTCACCTGAGTGCCTGTAGTGCAGCCCGCGGTAGTACATGCGATATACGGGCGGATCGACGGTCGTGTCGTAAAACACCGAGCAGAATGCGCTCGCATTGCCTTCCCACGGCGCGTCAGTGCGGTAGACGATCTCGCGCCGGACCGGACGGTGCAGTTCGAGCCTGGCGTCCCCGGTCATCTCATCGATGAGATAGTCGTCCACCAGCGGCTCCAGCCTCGAGCCGATCGCGACGGGCTGCTGTGTGTCCTGTGCCGACACGCCTGCACTCATCAGAGCGATCACCACCATCTGCAGAGGGATTGCTCGGCGCACGTTTATGCACCTCCGGTCGCTCAGGGCAGCAGGGATTTGGGGAAGCGCGCAACGACCGAATACGCCGGGTCGACGACGTTGCCCACTCGTGCGGTTCCGACCTGCGAGAGCGCCTGGTAGGCCTCAAGGCGGTCGAAGCCGTAGTCATCGACCAGCCAGCGCAGCAGCTCGACGTGCGCGGCGGCGAAGGCGTCGCGCAGAGGCCGCGCGCTGCCAATCGCCATGATATGCTCGTCATCCTCCACGCGCGGCCAGCGGATCTCCCGGCCCCGATGCAGATCCACCCTGAAGCGCACGCGGCAGGAGGTTTCCAGCGCGCTACCGCACAGCTCCCCGTCACCCTGTGCTGCATGGCAGTCGCCCATCAGCAGCAATGCGCCGGGGAGATAGACCGGCAGGTGAATCGTCGCGCCCGCGCGGACCTGAGGGCAGTCCATATTGCCGCCATGGTGGCCGGGCGTAAGGCTCCTGATCGTCTCGCCGTGCTCCGGAGCCACGCCGAGGCAGCCGAGGAAGGGATGCAGCGCAATCTCGATCGCGTCAATGCGGCTGCGCTCCAGCGGCAGTCGCGCAATCCCGCGCTCGAGGTCCAGCTCCCAGCGGAACGACTGGCGGTCGGGATCGGTCCAGCGTGGCTCGGCGAAGTTCAACGGCCCGGTGCCCTCTTCGATGCTGAAGAAGCCGAAGGTCCCGGGTGTTGTCGACCACGCCCAGTCGCGGGTCGGCCTGACATCCAGCAGGTGCACCGCGATCGAGTCGCCCGGCTCCGCGCCCTCGATCGCGAATGGTCCGGTCTGCGGGTTGCCTGCGCGCTGGCGGGCACCCTCAGGGCCTGCGAGGCGCGTGAGGTCCAACGGCTCCCCGTCCTCATCGAAGCCGCGGGCATCTCGACACCACGTCACGACCTCGTCGCCAGGCTGGATCGTCAGCGCAGGTTCGTGCGGGCCGAAGGTCGTGTGATAGTGCTCAGGTCGGAACTCAATCGGCCTCTCTTCTGGCATTGCGGGCCTCCGCCTCAGTCGTTTGGATGCGCCCGGCATCTTCGCGACGGGCCTGCGGCTGCCCTGCATAGCCGCCCATCAGAGAAGGAATGAGTCGCGTCCTGGATGAAGGGGCATCTGCCCGCGGCGGGGCGAGGGCCGGCGATCACGGTCGTGGACGGAGTTGATAGCTGTGCTGGGCCGAAAAGGGATCATCGTTCTCGCGCTCGTATCATCTGCTCTGCTGCCGGCGGTGATAGCGGTGCACGCACAACAGTTGGACCCGACGGACTGGTCGGACTGGGAGAAATACCGCAACGTTGACAACCACCCGTGTACGTCCATCAAGCCCGAGGACCTCGAGCGCGCGCGGGAGAACATCCGACGCTACGAGTGGGCGCAGGACTACCTCGAGGACGTGGTCAGCGGCGCCGAGGAGGTCATCGAACGGCTCTCGCCCGAGTACCTCGAGCAGATGATCCCCCGCACTACCCCCGGCGGCTACGGACCGTGCCCGTCCTGCCGGGAGAAGGGACTCCCATGGCACCCCAACGGGCAGTTCTCCTGGAGCCCGAGCAACCCAGAGGTCGTCACATGCCAGGTCTGCCATGTCTCATTCCCGAACGATGACTACCCCGAGACGGTCGCGGTACACAGCGAGTGGGGCGAGGGGCAGACGATCACCTTCTATGGTGGCGATACGTTCAAGACCTTCGGCTATCTGTACGAGCGCCCGAGCTTCTCCGGCATGGTCCGCCGGGCGAAGGTGCAGTACATGATCCACAAGGTCTGGACCATCGGCTACGCCTACGCGCTGACCGAGGACCCGAAGTACGCTCACGCGGCGCGAGAGATCCTCCTGCGCTTCGCCGAGGTCATTCCCGGCTACCTCGTGCGCGCGGGGTACGGCTACGGCGAGTACGCGGGCATGGATCCGCATGTGGCGGCGAAGCATATCAACAACCTGCCCGAGGACGAACTGGTGTACCCGCCCAACAGGCCGGACCGGAAGATCTACACCGGATATTGGTCGGCCAGCCGCCTCGGCACCAGCGGGATGGACGGAGGACCGGTCACGCGGCTCACGCTCGCATACGATCTCACCTGCCTCGCCGAGGACAATGGCGAGCCGGTGTACTCTGATGAAGAGCGCATCCTGATCGAGCGCGACGTGCTGCTCGAGAGCAGCTACCTGCTGGCCTGCGACCGGTCGATCAATAATAAGTCCGTGGGCAACCGCACCGCAGCCGCGATGGTGGGCCTTTGCGTCGGGCACCCGGGCCTCGTGCACTTCGGCGTCGAGGGCTTCGAGCGCACCGTCAACGAGTGGTTCCTGCCCGACGGTGGCACCTCCGAGTCCCCGGCCTACGCGATGATGACCATGGGCGGCATCCAGGACTTCCCGCTGGCGTTCCGCGATTACTCCGATCCGGTGGGATACACGACACCCGCTGGGGAGCGACTGGACGGCTTCAACGCGGCGCGGGACACCCTCTACGCGGACTGCTGGCAGGCGCTGGAGTGGACGATGCAGGGCGACGTGAGGCACACCCCGGACGCCGACTCCTACCGGACGACCAGCATCGGAACGTACTCTGCCGAGATACTCGCGCGCATCTACCCCACGCCTCAGCATATGGCGCTGCTGCGAGAGAAGGCCGGCGGTGAGGATCGCCCGGCCTCACCACGGGCTGCGACGCTGTATCGCGACCCAGAGCTGCACGCCCTGGAAGCCCTGCCGTTCTCTCTGCCCGATGTGGTCTTCCCCTATCTCCAGCAGGGCTACCTGCGTACGGGCGAACACGGCCGCGACAGCACGCTCATGCTCAACGCCAGCCACTGGGGCAATCATCATCACTACGACAGCCTCGACCTGTACTACTGGAAGGACGGCCGCGAGCTGCTGAGCGACCTCGGCTATCTGTGGGATCATCCGGACAGCTATCAGACCAGACGCACGTGGGCGCATAACCTCGTGATGGTCAACGAGGCCGACCAGCGCCACTCCGGACGCGGGGGCAGCTTCCACCTCTTCACGACGACCCCGCGCGTAAAGACGATGGAGGCCTCCTCCAACGCCTACGACAACGCGAGCATCTACCGCCGCACGACGGTGCAGGTCGAGCGGCCCGGCCTGGAGGCCTACGTTGCGGACATCTTCCGAGTGCAGGGCGGCAGCGTCCGGGAGTATGTCTTCCACGGCCCGCACAACGACTACGAGCTGGCGGGCATCGAGCCTCAGGACACTTCGCAGCAGGCCGGCGAGCCGATCCGTTTCGCACTGCGCTTCCACGTTGCCGAGGTCGGCGAGATCCTCGTCGATGACGTGGAGATCCTACCTCTCGACGAAGAAGGCAACGAGGGCGAGA
Organism: Candidatus Zipacnadia bacterium; assembly: GCA_029821265.1. Classification (GTDB taxonomy): domain Bacteria; phylum Armatimonadota; class Zipacnadia; order Zipacnadales; family UBA5352; genus JALGTR01. The sequence goes on along the minus strand of JALGTR010000084.1, from coordinate 3,404 downwards.
ACATCGTCCCGAACCCGGCGGCCACGGTGGCTCAGGGCGCACAGCTTCCGTCAGACTGGGGGCTCTACGTCGGCAACGGAAGTGCGGAGATGGGCGTCGGCGCTGGCCGTGGCGATGCCTGGAGCGCGCGTCTCAACGCCACTGCGCCCGACGAGGAAGGTCGCGTGAACGTGGCGTTGATCTGTGGCGACTCGAACGGCTATCGCGGCGATAACGCGCTGCTGGGCACCCGCGGGCAGCGCTACCGGGTTCGCTTCGCGCTCCGAGGCACTGTCGGAAACGTGAGCGTTGGAACGGTGGCATGGCCCAACGATCCGACATCTGCGGATGATCGGATGCACACGATCCTGCAGACCGATCCTGCAGCAACACCAGGCGACGAGTGGACGCTGCATGAGGCGACATTCACACTCGATCCGCAGGACGAACGGCTGGAGAATGCGCAGGTGGCCGACGGGGCCGGCCCGTGGTCGATCGCCTGGACGTGGGAGGACGGTTACCGATTCGACGCGCTCTTCCCCGGCGATGCCGGTGAGAGCGTGCTCATCGGCGACGGATGGGGCCAGCGCAACCACCGCAACACGGATCGCGGCGCCACGCTGCCCTACGTCATCCGCAGGCGGCAGGGCGAGGGGATGGACACATTCAGCGCGGTCTTCGCCGGCGCGCCCGCCGAGCAGCGTCCTGTAACCAGCGTTGAGCACCTGCCGCTGCCCGATGGCGCGCCTGAAGGCGCGGTCGCGCTGGCGGTACGTGGCGCCGGCGGCGTCGATATCATCGTGAGCATGCTCGAAGCACGTGAGATTACGATCCCGACGCCCGCCGGCACTCTGACGACCGACGCCCGGCTCGCCGTCGTGCAACTCGCCGGCGATGAACCCGTGGCGGCGACGATGGTCGAGGGCACGCGCCTGACAATCGCTGATTGCCAGCTTCTGCTGCCCGTGAGCGCAGCCGAGGGAGCGATCCTCGGAAGTGGAGGCAACCGCGACCAATCATTCTTCGTGGTGGACGCTCAGCTCGCTGACGATGACACGCTCGCTGGCGCAACCATGTTCGTGACCGACGCAGAGACCGAGCGCGGCTACCCGATCCGCGGCATCGATCGCGTCGACGGACAGACGCGTGTGCTGACGAAGACGAACGGCTCGGGATTCGTAGCGCACTCCGGCGAGCGCTGGAGGATCCCGCTGACGGCGACGTGGGAGCGGTAAGCGCCGCTCGGGGCGGCATCTTTAGGGCGACCCTGAGCGCCTGCTCGGACTGGTGGTTTCCCTTACGGCAAACCGGGGGCATTCTCCGGTTCTGTCGCAGCCTGAGTTGCGCAATGCTCGGACGACACAGTCACAGTCCGGGATATCGACGTTCCCTGGGCGGGGACACAGAGAGGTGCTCAGAGGCGAAAGCACTTTTCAGACGCGCAAGAGGCGCGCTGGCGCCGGCAACGTTGTTTGGCCGTGCAGCGGCGGTGTACGTGGCCAGCCCGGACCGGCGCAGTTCGCGACCTACGCCGATGACGGTGAGTCGGGCGATCCGTGGTTCTATCGGGAGCGATGGGATCATAAGGACGTCCCGATCATCTCAGCCGGACGCGGTGTGCAGGTTGGCGCAGCCCGAGTTGCCGGGCCGGTCGATCTGGTCCGACTGGTTCAGGCCGTGGCGCAGATCGAATCGCGACTGAGCGACCGGGACGACGTCGAGATCTACGTGCCGATGACGTCGATCGTGTGATGGGCTGCGCGGTTGTGGGCCTCGCCGATGTCGAGCGGACGACGCTACGTACCGGCCTGCGTGACGCTCACGGCGACGTGTCGCTGCTGCGGATCGAAGGCCACCAGCGCCCCATCCCCGGTCGGGAGGTACGTCCCCGACTCGAAGCGGCTGCGCTCTTCGACGCGCTGCAGCGGTCGCTGCTCGACGAGAACGCCCCCAACCGCCCCTCCGGTGATCCGCAGCGTCAGCTCCGGAGCACGCACGGGGAGATCGAGCGCGATCGTGTTCCCGTCGCAGCGGAGGTGGGCCATCTCTCGCATGCACGCGTAGGTCGTGATCTCCCCCGGCCTGCGCCAGCGCGTGTGCTCGCCGCGCGGATCACGCTCGTGGAGCCGCCGAACGATCGTCTTGAGCGCCCGAAAGCCGCGGCGATCATCGTTGTGCAGCCCGTAGAACCCCTGCCAGTGACTGACCATCACCGCGGGGTCGCCGGCGTCGATGACGGCCGGCAGGCGGCCGCCCTGCAGGTCGGCGGTGATGTACCGATCGGGATTGACCTCCCCGTAGCCCGTCCATGACCCCGTCCAGTCGCCGGTACAGGCGATGATCTCCCCCACCGCGGTGCCCGCCTTCCGGTCGGCATACCACACTGGCGTCTCCACGGCCTCGAGGCTGACGCGCTTGAAGAAGTACGGCAGCGCGTTCCCCGTGACCTCACGGACGGCCTCGCCGGCGACCCGCGCGTAGAACTCCAGCGTCTTCCCACCGAACCCCCCCGGGGAGGTGACGCCCTCAGGCGTGAGGCCCACGTTATCGAGGATCCGGCAGGCGGTCGCGATGTACTCGAAGACAAGCTCCTCGTCGTCGGGCAACGCCACCCAGTCGTACTGCTCCCAGATCTCAGGCTCGACGGGCTCGCAGGTGCGCGGATCGACGACCTTCGTGTGCGTGATCATCTCGGGCGTGATGTCCCACGCCGGCTGGATGACCTCGCGGCACATCGCCAGCCAGCTCTCCTGCTGCGCGCGGTCAACCAGCGGCAAACCCTCGTCGATCCGCCCGAGCGCCGCCGGACATGGCACGATGGAGAACTTGCCGCGCACCCCTGCTTCGAGGCACCACTCCGCGAACTCGCGTGTGAAGCTCTCCGGGTGCACAACCGGCACGTCCTCCCATCGCCTGCCCTCGCCGTCGACGCGGTTGCGGTCGCGCATGAAGAAGTAGTTGAGGTTTACCAGCACCGTCGAGTCATCGATAATCAGCGAGATCGGGACGCGGTCGAGCGCGTGACGACAGATCCTCGCTTCCATGGCGCCACCTCCTGTACGGGTGTGCGTCATCGCACCACGGTTTCCCTTCCCGGAGGGCCGGCGGAAAGTGGCGGGGAAAAGGGTATGCCGGACAGACATTCCCGCAAGCGGTGATCACATGACGACACCCCGAGAGCGGATCCGAGCGGCGATCGCGCGGGGGATTGAAAAAGGACGCACACCCGGCGCGGTCGTGCTGATCGGCCGCGGCGACAGGATCATCTGCCACGAGGCGGTCGGCGACCGCATGCTCGAGCCCGAGCGGCGCCCGATGCAGCAGGACACCATCTTCGACCTCGCCTCGGTCACCAAGCCTGTCGCGACCGCCACGGCCACCATGCAGCTCATCGAGCGCGGCATGCTCGGGCTCCACGACCCGGT
>JALGTR010000318.1 GCA_029821265.1 Candidatus Zipacnadia bacterium | reverse complement strand
ATTGGGATCGCGCGATCGAGGCTTGCCAGACGCTCCCGGATACGAGCCTCGACATCCGTGGAATCCGCCTCCGCCAGCGCCGCGACGAGATGCTCGCGCGCCACGTCGATCTCCTCGCGCGAGAACACTTTCGGCCCCTCATCGTATGGATTCGACGTGAAGTGAACGTGCGGGTGTAGCATGGCGTACTCGAGTGCCTCGTAGTAGGCCCGCATCTCGGCCGCGGCCGGACCATACATCGTTCGGAAATACTCGTCGAGCAGGGCCTCCACATCCGCGTCCACGTCCCAGAGCAGCTTTGCCGTCATCCAGTAGAGCGGCCCGTTCTGCCCGAAGCCGCGGGCGCTGCTCTGGGCGACGTAGCGCCGCCAGCCGTGGTCGTGGAGCATCTTAAGGTCTTCCATCATAGGCCGAACAACCGGTCGTGGCAGGCCCTGCCACATGCTCTTATCCGTGTAGGCGTAGTATCCCATGCGTTCAGACCATCGCGCCCAGCCCTTCACGTAGCCGTAGAACTCAGCGTTGTCGGGGCATGTTGGGTCGGTGATCGCGTGCGCGTAGCATGCTGGCAGGTAGTGACACAGCCACACCGTGACTCCGTCGTTCGGGTGGATGTTCATCGGTGGCGGCGCGTGGTTGACGTAGGCGAAGACGATCAGCTCCCGATCGTCCATGTCCAGCCGCCGCGCGACCTCATTGCCGAAGGCGAGCTGCCGGTCGCTGAGGATCTGGTGGTCGCCGCCGCGCCAGTAGCGCACGCCCCCGAGTTGCTCCTGCAGGGCCATGCAATCATCGCAGGTGCACCAGCCGTATCCGTCGTTGGGGGCGACCGAGTACCAGCGCGCGTCCGGATGGGCCTCGAAATACTCCCGCGCGCCCTCGGTGATGATGTTCAGCGCCTCTTCGTTCGTGGTGCAGATCTGCCCGGAGTGCAGGCCGCCCTCCATCCGGCGATCGTTCACGAGGGCGTAGTACTCCGGATGCTCAGGGCGATACTTCTCGGGGGGCAGGATTCGAGCCCAGGCGTGGAAGCCGCTGACCCCAGGCTGCTGGTAGACAAGGTCATCACCGACGCCCGTCCCCAGCGCCTCGATGAAGTCATGGTTGAACCATCCGTTGATCCCGTTGCGCAGCGCCCACCACTGGGCCTCGTCGTCGCGCAGAAAGAACGTGCGTATATCCCAGTCGGGCGTGGTCGCGGCGGTCCCGACGGGGATGGTGACAGTCGAGTGCTCGGGCACGATCTCGCCGATCTCTCCGGGCAGCTCGGTCGTGACGTCGAGGCCGATGCGCAACGCGGCGCCGTCACTGACGGCAAGCTGGATCTCGCCAGGCAGATCGCCCTCGGCCGGCAGTGTCGCCCCTGTGGACAGCTCGACGTAGCGTACAAGCTCCTGGCGCGCAAGCATCTCGACGTCGGTGGGGGCGTCACCGAGCGTGACGGTCGCCTGGGGCTGCCCGTCCTCGACCAGCGTGAACTCGGCGGCGGCGCAGACGCCGGCGGAGAGCATGGCGATGACCACGAGCAGGCTCCGTGACCTCATCTCCGGTCCTCCAGGAGGGCGTACGATCAGACAACTCCTTCATTGCCGATCGTTTCGTCGTCGAAGAAGCTGTCCCCTTGCACCGACGGCATCGACACCTCCAGCACCAGCGCGTTCCCGACTCCCGTGAACGAGTGCGCGACGCCCGGGGGCATCGTTAGCGTCGCCCCCTGCTCCATCACCCACTCGTCATCTCCTGCGTTCATGCGAATCCGGCCCTTGACGACGTAGAAGGTCTCGTGCTTGCGCCGATGCCTGTGCCGGGGGCAGGTCTGCTCGTCGAACAGAAAGAGCAGCTTGCCGCAGTACCCGTGCTCCTCCTCGTTGGCGATCCAGAACTCGGTCTCCCCCACCTCCTGGAAGCACCCGAGGCCGAAGTCGAGCGCAAGCGGCTCCACGTCCGGCAGCGTCAGCCCCCACTCCACCATCTGGCTGCGAATGCGCTCCATTACTCGCTCCCGTTCTTCGTCCCGCAGCTTCACGTCCCGGTAGTCGCCCATGGCCATCTCACCGTCGCGAAGGCATGTCGCGCCCGGTGGGAGAATAGCACGCTGGCGGCACAGGTCAAGCCATCGCACCAGGCCGACTCTCACGCGAAGGAGTTCACAGCCATGACCCTCCCGGCCGACTACTGGTCGAAGATCGACCCCGAAAGCGCACCGAGACTGGTCAGCGACGCGATCCCGGGACCGAGGTCTCGGCAGCTGAACGAGCGCGGTACTGAGCATATGATCGGCTACTCCAGTCAGGTTCGCCTCTTTCCGGTGGCGTTCGAGCGAGGCCACGGCGTCACACTCACCGACGTGGACGGCAACACCTATATCGACTTCTCGTCGGGCATCTACGTGACCACGCTCGGGCACTGCCACCCGAAGGTCTCCGAGGCCGTTGCAGAAGCGGCGCGCACGTTGATGAACTGCCACGACTTCAACACGCCGGTGAAGGTCGAGCTGCTCGAGAAGATGGCCCAGATCCAGCCCTGGGACCTCACCGGGATGCAGCTTTACGACAGCGGCACCACGGCTGTGGAGGCCGGGCTTCGGGTCTGTCGCGCCGCTACGGGCAGGGATGAGTTCATCTCCTGCTTCATGGACTTCCACGGCAAGACGGGGCACGCGGTGAGCCTCGGGCGCATGAAGCCGGTGAACGGCCCCGGACGGGCGCAGGGGTTCTACCTGGTCCCGCGGCCGGACCCCTATCGCCCGATGTTCACGCGAAGCTCCGGTGAGATCGATACCGACGCCTACCTCAGCTTCTACGATGAGTTCATCGAGAAGGCCACCACCGGGCGGGTGGCCGCATTCGTCCTCGAACCGGTGCAGGGCTGGGCCGGCTCGATCTTCCCACCTGACGACTTCTTCCCAAAGCTGCGCAGATTCTGCGACGAGCGCGAGATTCTGCTCTTCGCCGACGAGGTCCTCACGAGCATGGGCCGCACGGGGAAGTACTTCTGCATGGAGCACTGGGACACCGCGCCGGACGTCGTCACCGTCGGCAAGGGCTTCGGCAACGGCTTTCCGGTCACTGCGATGATGGTCTCAGCGAAGTACAAGGAGGCCATCGCGTCGATCTCCGCGTCCACCAGTTACGGGGGCAACCCGATGGCCTGCGCGGCGGCGCTCGCAAGCATCGAGGCGATGGAGCAGGAGGGGCTGCTCGAGCATGCGCTCAGCCTCGGCGAGTTGATGCTCGAGGAGATGCGCGGCATTCGCGACCGCCACGCGATCGTCGGCGACGTTCGCGGCCTCGGCTGCCTGCTGGGCATTGAGCTTGTCAGGGACCGCGACACGAAGGAGCCGTTCGAGGAGGCAGGGCGCATGGTCTACCAGCGGGCATTCGAGAAGGGCGTCGCGTGGGTGCCCGCCTGGCACATCCTGCGCATGTCGCCGCCGATCGTGATGCAGGAGGAGGTTGCGCTGAAGGGCCTCGCGATCATCGAAGAGGCCATCGACGAGGTCGAAGCCGAGCTGGGATACTGAGGCGCACCCGCATGGAGCGGAGCTGAGCGATGGCGGCCTACCTGACATTCGACGTGGGCACAACTGCGCTGAAGACCGCGGTCGTGCGCGAGGACGGCCGAGTTCTGGCGCTGAAGGAGGCGGAGTACGCCCTTCAGACGCCGGCTCCGGGACGCGCTGAGATGGCGCCGGAGCGGTACTGGCGGGCGGCGGTCGTCACCAGCCGCACGGCACTCTCCTCGGCCGCGGTCACGCCCGAGGAGATTCGCGCGATCGGCTTCAGTTCGCAGGCACAGAGCTTCGTTGCGCTCGACGAGGCCGGTGAGCCGCTCACGGCGGTGATAAACTGGCTGGACACTCGGGCGCTGGAGATCGCGCGGCGCTGGGAGAGAGAGTGGCTGAGCCGGGAGCTATGCCGGAGGATCACCGGCTACCCGTGGCTGCCAGAGGGCCTGACGGTGTTCAAGATCGCGTGGCTGGCCGAGCATCAACCCGAGGTGCACGCGGCGGCGGATCGCTTCCTGTGCCTCCCGGACTACCTCATCTGGCGGATGACCGGCGAGGCCGTGACGGACTTCAACATCGCGCAGATGTCCGGTCTGCTCGACCTGCGCACCGGCGCGTGGTCAGAGCCGATGATGCGTGCTGCGGGCGTTGACCGCGAACAGCTTCCGTCAGTTCACCCGCCGGCGACGCAGGTTGGAGGGCTTCGCCGCGGTCCGGCCTCGGAGCTTGGCCTCCGCCCCGACACGCCGGTCTGCCTGGGGTGCAACGATCAGCTCGCCGGCGCAATCGGCGCAGGCAATGTTCGGCCGGGGATCGTCTCAGAGACGACCGGGAC
>JALGTR010000083.1 GCA_029821265.1 Candidatus Zipacnadia bacterium | reverse complement strand
CCCCGCCCGCATCCGCGAGCGGGGCGACGCCTGCCCGGTGCAGCCGCGCGGCCCCTCGACGACGGTCATGACAGACTTGACAGCGGCGATTCCGCGCGATATAATGGATGGCACAATTGGCGACGTGCCGAAGTGGTGGAATTGGTAGACACGCTGTCCTCAGGAGGCAGTGGGATACTCTCCCGTGCCGGTTCGAATCCGGCCTTCGGCACCACCTTCGTTCCCTCGCAGCCCCCGCGTGTCGGGGTCTTTTGCTGTGCACGCACTGCGCGGTGGTGACCCGCTCAGCCGCTGCGGGAAGACGTGTGCTGAATCCGTGCAGGAACCTCGCGGCAGAACGCGAATCAGTTATGGACAAGTGCGAACCATTGTCAACAGCTGTGCAATCGCTTCACGTTTTGGACAGGGAGAGACTGCGACGATGATTGATGACCGGATGTGCGAGGCGATTAACAACCAGATCAACGCCGAGCTGCTCTCAGCGTACATCTACTACTCAATGGCCCAGTGGTTCGAAAGCCAGGACCTGCCGGGCATGGCGCAGTGGATGTATGCCCAGACACAGGAGGAGATGTTCCACGCCGACAGGTTTGCGCGCTACGTCAATGGGCGTGGCGGCCGCGTCCTCCTGCAGGCGATCGACGCCCCTCCCACAGACTGGGATTCGCCGCAGGCCGTCTTCCAGCACGCTCTCGAGCACGAGCAGTGGGTCACGGGGAACATCAACAATCTGATGGATCTCGCGATCGAGATCAACGACCATGCCTCGAAGAACTTCCTCATGTGGTATGTTAACGAGCAGGTGGAAGAGGAGGACAACGTCGGGAGCGTCCTCGCCCAGCTCAAGCGCATCGGCGACAGCTCGAACGCCCTCTACATGCTCGACAAGGAGCTTGGCGCACGGTCCTTCAGCCCTCCGGCCGCTGAAGAGGAGAAGTAAGCGCGAACGGCTGGCAGCAGACGGGGCGCCCGGATCCGGGCGCCCCGATCGGTGCACAGTCAGACCGCGGTCACTCATCAAACGGAGACCAATCACCTGCGTCTTCGATCACGCGGATTCGCTCGGCCATACCGAATCGCGCATAGACGTCGGCGGTCCACTGATACGCGTCGGGCATCTCCCCGATGAACGTGATCGGTCGCGGATACGCCAGCGCCAGGTTCTGTGGCAGATCGCCCACCCGCAGCACGCCGAGAAGCTCCGGCGTCTCGGGTTCCTCATGCGTGGTCGCCGGATCGGCCAGCACGATCTCCGTCACGTCATCGTCAAGCAGCGCAGCGTAGATGGCGTGCACCGCAAGCGCGCCCTCGCCGTAGACGGCTGTCTCGCGCACCGGGCTCTGCTGCCGAACCACCGAGAGCGCCCCCAGCAGGTCGAGGATCTGTCGCTCGGGCAGCGTGTAGCCGCAGATGACCATGCCGCGGCGCACCGTCCATTGCAGGCCCTCGCCGATTGAGGTGGTCGCAACGCCGCGCGGCTCCACGATGGCCGTCGCGAACTCCGCCGGCACTCCAGGCCTGCCGCGCCCGCCATAGGGTGTGCGACCCTCGGCCATGCAGGTGACAAGCGTGGGCATCGGGCGTTTCTGCTCGACAAGGATGCGCAGATGGGTGCGCGTGACGAAGCCGTCGCCGGGGTCGATGTCGAAGCGATATGATATCACGCCATTGCCGCCGCCCTCGTCGCGGGCGAAGCGCACGCGCGGCTGCACCGGCTTCGGTATGCGCCGGAAGCTCACCGCGCGGAGGCGTTTCAGCGCGTCCTCCTGGTGCGCCCGCCACTGCTCCTCGCTGCGGACCTCGATGGGCCGCGCGGGGGGATTGAGCAGCCTATCGATCTCCCCCATCGTGTCATCCTCGGGGAGGTTGCCGCCGAAGACGAGGAGGTTCTCCTCCGGCTCCTCGAAATCGGTGACATCGTCGGTGACCGGCGTGTCGTCGCCCTTGAGATGGTGGTTGAACCACTCGAAGATCGCCCTGCGAAGCTTCGGGGTGTATCCGTGGAAGCTCAGGTCCTCCACCAGTCGGCAGTTATCGGCCGCCCCCATCGCCTCATAGACGCGCCTGATGCGGTGGACCTGATCGCGGTACGCGTATGGGCGCCAGAGCGCGTCATCGGCGCCTGCGGCGACGAGCAGCGGTCGGGGCGCGATGAGCGCGCCGATGTTCGCGGTGTCCCAGCGGAAGTAGTTGATGAAGTGCGCGCAGTCACAGTGCCCGTCGATGCCCCGGTCGCAGATGAGCTGGCTCATCGAGCCGGTCTGACAGACGAGCGACGCGCACTTGATACGTGTGTCGGCGGCGGCAAGTTCCCACGATATCACCCCACCGCCCGAGAGGCCGGTTACGCCGAAGCGATCGGCATCGACGTCACTGCGCGTCTCAAGATAGTCGAGCGCGCGCATGGCGTTCCAGACCTCGGTGCCAGCGGGGGTGTACCCACGCGAGTACCAGTCCCAGCGCCCCTCGCGATGCGTGCCGTGGTGCATGCCCTGGCACTCGCCGAGCTGGATCGGGTCGAGGACGAGGGCGACGTAGCCGTGGGATCCGAACCACCGCGGGTTCTGCTGATAGGTCAGGTTGACCTTGCCGCGGGTGTGGCCACACAGATATAGGACCGCCGGCAGCGGCTCGTCGATCTGGCGCGGGCGGTAAAGGTTGGCCGCCACGTGCGCGCCTGGAATCGACTGGAAGTGCAGCTTCTCGACGACGTAACCATCGCGCTCGAGCGTGTCGGTCACCTCGGCCTCGAGCGGAGTGCGCTCAGGCAGCGGCCAGAGACCGATGCTCTTGAGCCACATCGTCCGCCGCTCGTCTTCACTCCACGCAAGCTGCTCGGCGGCGGGGGGAATGAGCATCGCCTGCGCGGAAAGCGCGGTGGCCTCGTCACACAGCCAATCGAACAGACTCATCGGACCTGCTCCCTCGTTTCACGATCTGGTCAGACGGCGTGCCGAAGGCCTGCGCCGCCGGATGTACATGGAGAAATGCCGCGCCCGAGGCCTCACGACCTCCCCGATACAGGGGATTCGCAAGGTCAGACGCGGCATCGGGATGTCGGCTCGATCGGAGGGCGCTATCCGGGCGGCGCTGGCGGCGCCATCGCTGTAGTGAAGGTGCGCATGTCGCTGAACAGCCAGCCGCGCAGGTTCAGTCGCGCGGTCACGGGCAACGCCTCGCCCGAGCGTCGGGCGCCGACGCGCCAGTAGAACCGCTCGGAGGCCGCAAACGGCCCTTCGATCTCCTGAGTGATCAGCCCGCCGGCCGTCTGCCGCAATGTGAACTGAAACTGCGGATTGCGCAGGCCGGATGGATCATCGTCGGGGAAGACCTGCAGGACGTACTCGTCGGCCCCCACCGTTGTGGACCAGCGGAAAACGATCGACCGCGTGTTGAGGCCTGTGGAGCCATCTGGCGGCGAATCGAGCACCGGCGGGGTGAAGTAGGTCACGCCCTCGGTGGGGTTGCTGCCCTCGCTCAGGGCATCAGGCGGATCGACGTTGATGAGGGGGATGTTCTGCAACGGCGTGACAGTTGCAGCCGTTATCAGGGAGCCACCACCGGCCCTCGCCAGCGGTTCGACCACGCGCCGCACGCGATGGTAGTACGTGATACCGGGCTGAAGCGCCGGATCCGAGTACGCAAGCTCAATGGTACCAGTCTCCTCACCATCGCGGGTCAGCCACGTGAAGTCCTGACTGACCTGAGTGAATGGTCTCGCCTCGGGGCCGTCGTCCCAGATGCCGTTGGGCAGCGTCGACTCGAAGACCGCGTCCACGAGGCGATCGGCGGTCATGCTGAAGTACCGCTGGTTGGCGCTGCGGAAAAAGAGCCAGGCGAAGATCTGATCGTCGAGTGGAATCGACGGGTTCTCCAGCCTCAGGCGAATGACCGCGGCATCCCCGGGCGAATCCTGCGCCAGATAGGCCCACCCTCCCTGCGGCTGGGCCGTAGTGGAGTCGACACTGCCCCCGCAGCCGGTGAGAAGCGCGAACACGCCGAAAGCTGCGGCGGTAAGCCATATCATGCGCGCCATCGGGCGCACCTCCTCCAATCCCTGCCTCGTCCTGCAACGCTCCATGCCGTTAGCGAGCGGTCGCTGTGTTTCCTTCGACTCTCCTGCCCCGCCGCAGGTTCCCTGCCGACATTACAGCTCGGCATCGTCGATATGGGCATTCTCCGGATCGAATACACCGCACTGCTTGAAGGCCTCGTAGCCCCAGTGCTGCCACAGCGGATCGACGCCGATCGAGGCGTTGTCGCCGTAATCCTTCGCGACGAGACCGCCGCCGCGCCCGAGTTTGTCCACCATCTCGCATGCCTTCTCCTGGATCAGTTGCTTGTCTCCCGTCGGAAGAATCACCTGAATGTCGACGGGACACCAGAAGGTGGTCCGATCGGCGAACTCGGCGAGGTTGTCGAGGCCGTGCAGCTCGGGCTGATCGAACTGGAAGGCGTCCATCCCGAGATCGACCAGCGGAGGAACGATGTCGCAGACATAGCCGCACGAGTGCATCCAGACGGTCATCCCGTGGGAGTGGCAGCGCTCGATGAGGCGCTCGAAGGTCCATTTGAACATGCGCTCCCACATCGCAGGTGAGACCAGCAGCCGCTCCTGCGTTCCCCAGTCCTCGCAGAAGAACACACCGTCGCAGCCGATGTCCGCGTAGATGTCCACCTGGCCGAGGACGACGTCGGAGACCATGCGATTGAGGTCCTGCACGAGGTCCGGATCACCGGCACACCATTCGAGGTAGGTGCTGAACGTGGGGAGGTAGCGCGCGCGGTTGAAGCAGCATCCGGTCAGACCGCCGAGCAGGTACCGGTCGGCATTGTTCTCACGCACCTCAGGCGCGTGCTCGTACCGAGACGGGTCATCGAGGTCCGGGGGTTCGTAGCTCTCGAGGTCCTCGCGACAGGTGATGGCCGGCCCGACGACCTCACCGCCCTTGGTCCAGTCGATCAGGCGCCGCCAGGTGCAGCCCCACTCGTCCTCCCAAAGCTCGCCGCCCTTTCCGTCCTCGCGGCGGTTCTCGTCGAAGTCAGGGTCGGCCTTCGGTCCGACGCTGACGATGTCGCGCAGCCGTGACTTGCCTTGGAAGTTCGAGTATGAAAAGCCGATGCGCGGTGGGTTGTCGTGCTCCACGACGCGTCGGATGATCTCGCGTGAGGTCATTTTGGCCGTTTGCTCCTTGCATGTGATGTGGGCGCTGACCACTGCGATGACTGTTCCCCGTGACCGGCATTTGAACCTGCCGGGATGGGATCACCCGCGCAGGTGAATGCCCCGCAGCCACCGAAGTTGCGGGTGACTCGCCACTCTGTCACCGGAATAGCCCATGAGCGCAGATCAGCAGCCAGCATGCACGCCGGTTCCACGCCGCAAACGCATCTTCCTGACCGCGGTGTCGGTAATCCTTGCGATGTCCGCAGTCTACGCGTTCGTGGCGTTCCCCGTCTACGGACATCGCGCTCAGCAGTACTTCGAGATCTCCGAGGCGCGGCTGGGGTTCGTCCTCAGCTCACTGCTGATCGGGTCGCTGTTCTCGCTGCTGCTGGTCGGGCCCGCGACGGATCGCTTCGGACCGCGCCGCATGCTGCAGGGGACTCTCGCCGGAGTGGGGCTCGCCTACCTGCTGTGCGGCTTCGGTCGAAGTCTGTGGGCCCTGCAGCTCGGCCTCGCGCTGTCGGGGTTCTTCGGCGCGGCCAAGGCCGTGTCACTGCCGACCTTCCTGATCTGCCTGTACCCTGCTCTAAGGCGGCGCATGGTGACGATAAGCCTCGTCTCTCTGGCGATCCCCGGTGTGGCCTTTCCGTTGGTTGCGCAGTGGCTGCTCGAAAGCGTCGAGGCCGGCGCGATGGACTTCGCCACGGCGCTGCACGGGCCATTCATCGTGCTCGCTGTCGCGCTCCTGGCCGGTCAGTTTCTGCTGGGATTCTCCGGTGACGCGGGCGAGGAGATCGTCGACGATGAGGACCGGCAGCGATTCCGGCTGCGGGAGGTTCTCACCACCCCGGCGCTGGTCGTCATCGCCTGCGCCGCGCTGCACTCCGGCGCGGACAACGCGCTGTACAGCTGGCTGCCGAAGTTCATGGAGAGCAGCTTCGCGACACTGCCCATCGGCACCGGATTGATGCTCGGTCTTTACTCGGCGGCCTACGCCGTTGCGCGCGTCAGTCTGGCGGCGCTCCCTGAGCATGTTGGACAGCGCATCTTCCTCGCCCTGCCAGGGCCGATCGGCGGCGGAGCCATGATCGCGGCGCTGTGGCTGGGCGGACCTCTGGCGATCCCTCTCGTCTACGTCTTTATGGGGCTGCTCGTGGCGACCGAATATCCGGCGCTGCTGGCTGAGATCCGGGAGGGCTCGGCCGCCCGCTTCTCTGCGGTCTACGGCGCGTCGATCTGGGTCGGAAACCTCCTCGCGATCGTCAACACAAACGCCATCGGCTTCATCGGTCAGCGCACGGGCGACCTGCGCATTGGCCTGACCCCTGGCGCGGTCGGCTTCATCGTCTTCGGACTCATCGCGTGGATCACGAAGATGGGGCTGCCGGAGAGCATCACGGGAGGAGCGCACGGCCCCGGGCACGAACAGGCGGCGGAGTGACACCGACCGCCCGGTGCAGTCGGATTGCCGCCTATCCCGAGGACCTGGAGCGTGACCATGCAGATCTCCGACCACGCCCGACAGCTTCACAACCGCGCGATCATCGTGGACGCTCACAATGACACGCTGGTCGAGCGCCACGCGCGCGGCGACACCCTGGATGTGACCGAGCGCGACGAGGCCTATCATCTCGACGTTCCCCGCGCCATCGAAGGCGGGCTGACCTGCGCGTTCTTTATGGTGGGCTCGTCGAAGATCGACCGTATGATGACCCTGATCGACGCCACGATCTCGATCGCCGAGGCCCATCCGAACGTCTTCCGCTACGCAACGAGCGTCGCTGAGATCGAGCAGGCGAAGGTGGACGGCGCCCTGGCGGTCGTCGGACAGCTCGAGAGTTGCACATGTCTCAACGGCCAGCTTTCGACGCTGCGCAACGTCTACCGGCTCGGCGTGCGGGTCGTGAACCTCACGCACGGCGAGGGCGGCGAGGGCACGACACAGCAGCAGGCGAGCATCTTCGACTATGCGGCACCCGAGGATCGCGAGGCCGCCCGAGACCTGCCGGGCCTTACTGACTTCGGCCGAGAGGTGATCGCCGAGTGCAACCGGCTGGGCATGGTCGTTGACCTCGCACACGCATCGGATGCCAGCTTCTATGAGGCCATAGAGCTTTCGCAGACCCCACCGATCTTCTCCCACGGTGCGGTCTTCGCCCAATCGCCGCACTGGCGCGGACTGACCGACGACCAACTCCGCGCCCTCGCCGATGCCGGCGGAGTCATGGGCATGGCATTTCACCCGAAGTTCATCGATCGCGAGCATGCGACCATGGAGCGGCTGGTCGACAGTATCGAGTACGTCATCGATCTCGTCGGCTCCGATCACATCGGTATCGGTGCGGACTACGATGGAATGGGATCGAACGTTCCAATCCCGTCGAGTGTCGATCGACTGCCTGAGTTCACCGAGGCGCTGGTGCAGCGCGGCTTCGACGACGAGATCGTCCTGAAGGTCCTCGGCGGCAACTTCCTGCGGGTGCTGCGCGAGGTCATCGGCTGAAAGGATGTAGGAATCGGCGGTGTCCGCCGGGAAGCTGAGATTGGCGGGAGACCGCAGCCACCTGGCGGTGCCGGCTGAATGTGCGCTTATCCCTCCCCGCAGACGCGGATCAGGAGGCTACCGAGATGACGCGAACGGTGTTCGTGATGGCGCTCGCGACGAGCGCGATGATACTGATGACAGGCGCTGGCGCACAGGAACGAGAGATCAGCGACAACCTGTTCGAGAACCCTTCGTTCGAGGCCGGAACCAACGAGAGAGGCGTCCCCGAGGGATGGTCGCTTTACGCGGGGGCCAGCGAGCAGACGAGCATGGATCTGGTCGATGACGCTGCGGATGGCGAGCGCGCACTGAAGATCATCGACGGCGATCCCGCAGCGGAGATCGGTGTTTACCAGGATGTCGAGGGTGAGGGGGGCGTCGCCTACGAGGCCAGCGCGATGATCAAGGCCCTCCGGCCCGGCTCCGCCGCCGGCGCCTATCTCCAGCTGCGCTTTCACCCCTCAGGCGAGTACCGACAGCAGAGCCTCGGCCGAGCCGGGATCAGCGAGTTTACGCGCATCGCCGTTCGCGGTCTCGCCCCTCCGAATACCGAGTACGTGCGTCTGTACATCTACACGCATAAGGACCCGACCCCGCAGTTCATCGTGGACAGCGCGAGCATGGTTTCCGGCGTGGAGCCACCCCCTCCTCCACCGCCACCGCCGCCCACCCCCGAGCCGCCGGTCTACGAGCAGCTCAAGGACCTTCACCTGCAGACTGACCTCGTGCGGGATGGCGAGCCGCAGGTGACGATCGTCGCCCCCACGCGCCATGGGATGGCGGCGCGGGAGATCGCGGCGGCAATCGAGCAGATCACGGGCGTGGCGCCGACGATCGCCGATGATGGCGACGTTGCGGTCCCTGCCGACGATGGGCAGCTGGACACGAACTACATCTGCCTCGGCAATCGCTCCACCAACGAGATGATCGAGGAGCTCTACAACCGCTTCTACACGCTGCTGGACCTGCGCTATCCCGGACCGGGCGGCAGCGTCGTCCGAACCTGCCACAATCCCTTCGGTGACGGGCACAACATCATCTTCGTCGGGGGAAGCGACGACCAGGGCGTTGAGGCGGCCGCTGACACGCTCATCGCGGCGCTCCAATCTGCGGGCGGCGGCGAGGGTGCTCTGACGATCGGCCGCCTGATGGAGATCGATCTCGGTGAGGGTCTCGAGTTCTCGCACGATCCGAGGGAGCTTCAGATCTGGGATGCCTCCCGCGGCTACGGCTCAACGGGCTACTTCGGCTGGAACTCGATCTCAAAGCACGCGGCCGCCTACTACATGACCGGCGACGAGTACCACGCGCGCCAGTTCATCCGCCTGGCCTTCCCCGACGAGGAGGCGAAGGCGCAGATCGCGGAGATTGATGGTGAGCGCATCGAGAACAAGGATGATCCGCTGGCCGGGCCGTACCACTACAACGCCCACATGATGATCCTGTTCTGGGACCTGATCGAGGAAAGCCCGGTCTTCACCGACGAGGAGCGCCTGCGGGTGACGAACGCATTCTCGCGGCAGCTCGACTGGCGCAAGGGCGAGGGTATCTACCCGCTGCAGGAGCCGCCTCGCCAGGTCGGCTCGCGCCACGGGCAGTACTCGGCGATCTCCCTCTACTGCCTCGCGCGATATTTTGCGAAGGACTACGGCGACCCGGTCTGGCAGCAGGGGATGCTTGGCCCGAAGATGCACTTCGCGGCGCTTGAGCATTCGGCATGGGTCGCCGGGGAGTCCGACAACCTCTTCTGGTACAACACCGGCACCGCGCCGATCCTGCGCTTCATGCTGCTGTCGGGCTGGCGCGGCCCGATGGAGAGCGGCAACCTGCAGAAGCTGCTGCGCGCGCAGGAGATGCTCATCACCGGTAAGTCCGGTGACTGGGACCTCAACTCCGCCTCGATCACCTACCTGCACCGGGCGGCATACCTCACGCAGGATGGCCGCTGGCTTGAGTACCTTCGGCGCACCGGCCAGGACCTTGACGTGCCCCGTCTCGGCCAGTCATTCTGGCCGGAGGACCATCTGCAGCCACAACTGCCGCACGATATGGTCGGACACTGGAGCATCAACCCCCTCCCGGTTCCGATGTGGGAGGCACGGGGCAGCGGCCTGCCGTACGAGCACAGCTTCCAGTTCGGCAGCTTCCGCTCAGCGCCTGACGCCAGCGGCGACTTCATCCTGATCGACGGCTTCAACGGCGCGTCGCGCAACCCCTACCACACCTTTGCGATCCTCGAGCTGCGCCTCGACGGCGCCACCCTGCTAAAGGGCTATCGCAACCAGGTGCTCACGCGCGTTGATGGCATGGTCGAGCCGCGGATCGCCATGGACGCCGCGCTCCGCCACGCCTCGGTCGTGGGCGATGTCGCAACGTGCGTGGGAGAGGTGCCGAACGCGGCGTACTGTAACTGGCGCCGAACGCTCGCACAGAAGATCGGCGATTACGCGGTCGTGGTCGATGAGCTGACGATGCGCGAAAGCAGCGAGAACATCCAGGTGCAGATGCTCTGGGAGGCTCCGAGTGCGACCTGGGACGAGGCCCGCCAGGGCCTGCAGCTTAGCACCGTCGCCGGTCCGGCCACCCCTCTTGGCTGGCACAGCATCCGCGCTCTCAACACGCGCTACGCGTCGCAGCCGACCGGAGCGGAGTATGTGGCTGAACTTAACAGCCTGGGCATCCGCCTGCTGCGCGCAACGGAAATCGGGCAGTACCTGGAGATGCGGTTCGCACTGCCCGAGCCCGTCGAGGGGCAGGTGTATGCGGACTTCATTAACTACACCGATCGCGGCGTCTTCAGCATCGCTCTCGATGGCGAGATCGTCGGGGAGCGCTACGACTCATACGCTCCGACCGCCCAGCCGGGGCGCGCCGACCTCGGTCACCACCGCCTCGAGGCTGGCGAGCACACACTGCGGGTGGAGGTCATCGAAGAGGGCCGCAATGAGCGCTCATACATCGGCCTGGTCGGGTTGAGTATCAAGCCGGAGGGCGCGGATGAGGAGCCGCCCGGGGAGATCCGCTACGAGGTGCTCACCAGCGAGGTTGTGCGCGCGATGCGCGACGGCAAGGTTCACAGGCTGGAGTGGAATGGCGAGGCGCAGGAGGGTGAGACGCTGCGCTTCTTCTCGGTGGTCGGCCGCGACATCACGGGCGACGACCAGCAGCTCGCCTGCCTGCGGCTGAGTGACAGCGCGGCCGCGCTGGGCCTGCCGGAGCCTGCGGTGGCGGTCGCCGGAGAGTATGCCGGGACCCGGGCCGAGATGGCGATCATCGCGGCGAGCCACCTCTACGGTCGCGCCCTGACGCGCGCGACGGCCGAAGCCCCGCTCCTGCAGGCCGACGCGCCGATCGACGTGCACTGGGACTTCGGCTCCGGCGTCATGCACGTGGAGGCGCCCCAGGAGCTGACGCTGCAGGCAGCGCTCGAGGGTCCGGTGGACATCGCAATGGACGGCATGCCGGTCGCCTGTGAGGCGACAGAGGGCGGGCTCTACGCGCTGCAGATTCCCGAAGGGAAGCACGAGATCACCGGCGCGCGGCCCGCCGACCGCTTCGTCCAGACGGCCGACACCTGGCTGCGGTCACAGCGCGAGGATGCCGAGGCCATCCGCGCCGAGGCCGCCGCGGCCGAGCCGCCGGGCGCACTGCCGGAGGTCCCCTCGCTGCCCGTCGCCGCGACCGCGAACGTTGGCGGTGCGGTTGTCGACATCATCACGATCCCCGACGGTGAGGCGGGCCAGCTCATCTGCGCCGCGGAGGGCCACACGGTGCACATCCTGCGCCCCGATGGCACAGAGGTCGCGACGGGCGAGACCGACGGGCAGATCCGCATGCTACACTGGTGGCCGGAGCACGAGCTGCTGCTGGCCGGTTGCGCCGACGAGAAGGTCATCGCCTTCAACCGCTCCGGGGAGCGGCAGTGGACGTTCGTCTCCGAGATGGATCCGGCCGTCTTCCGCGCCGCGAAGACCTATTGGTTCAAGTCGGCCCCGGCGCACGCCGGAATCTGGGGCGTGTACACCGCCAACTTCATCAACGGTGAGCCGCAGGCGATCATCGGCTCAGCCTGCACCCTCGAGTTCATCGACGGCAACGGACAGCTGGTGCATCGCATGCCCCAGTTCTGGGGCGATCCGCACGTGTTCCAGATCATCGAGGGCCCCGATGACAGCCTCAACCTACTTGCCGCGCGGCGGATCAACGGCAGCCATCGGGTCGGGATCATCAACAACAGGACGCTGGATCCTGACAGGCGTGGCTTCAACGCGGTGCCGCCAGGGCACACGTACGTCGGCGGGTGGTCGTCGTTGAACCGCTATCACCTCTTCTACGAGGATCTCAACGGTGACGGCGAGCGCGAGGTCATAAGCGAGATCAACGGAAGCTGGAACCGCGTCACCGTCTGGGACCGCGGCGGGACCGCGCTCTACGACGCGAGCTTCGGGCCAGGCAACAATGCTCCGACACGGAACATGCGCGACCTCGTGGTGGCCGATCTCGACCGGGACGGGACGATGGAGGTCGTGACGGCGACCTCGAGCGCACTTGTGGTGGCGCTCGACCACGAGCTGAAGAAGGAGTGGGCGCGCGCGTTGCCGAGCCCGGTCAACGTCATGACCGCGGTCGAGACCCCTGCCGGCGGCCTGTGGCTTGTATGTGCCTGTGACGACGGCACGGTCGCCGCTCTGGACGCTGGAGGAGAGGTCGTGCGCATCGGCCAGGTCGAGGGCCGCCCCGCGCAGAAGGGCATTGCGGTAGTCCAGACCGCCGATGGCCCGACCGTCGCGATCGCGACAGCCGCCGGCGAGGTGACCTTGCTGCGCCCCGAGTAGGATGCGAGGGGGCTGACGCGCGGCCAGGGCATGGGCCTCGGGCGGGCGCTCTTCAACGCGGCGATGGAGCACCTTCGGTCGCAGGGCGCGCAGCGTGTGCGGCTGGAGGTCCGGCCGGACAATCAGCGGGCGCGGTCGATGTACGAGCGAAGCGGCTCCGGAGCGTCGGGCAGGTCCATGACACGCGTGGAGCATGGGAGGTCATGGTGCGCGAGATGCAGACCGGTGACGCCGCGCGATGACCGAGGCGCTGCTTGAGTGGATTCGAGCGCACGGACCTGTAGGCGTCTTCGCCTTCATCGCGATCGAGAACCTGGGCATACCATGGCCGACCTCTCTCGCCTTTCTCGTGGCAATCGACCTCGTCCGACAGGGACAGATGACGTTCCTCGCCGCCGTCGGGCTCTGCACGCTGGCCCACCTGGCCGGGAGCATCGTCAGCTACGCAATCGGCTGCGCGGGCGACACCGCGCTCATGAGGCGCCTCAAGAACGGTTCGGGGCTGCGGCACGCGCTCGAGTGGCTCGATCGCTGGTACGAGCGACATGGCGATGCAACGGTCTTCGGCGCCAGGCTCATCGGGCAGGTGCGGCCGTGGGCCTCGTATGCCACCGGTTTTGGGGAGGTGCGACTCGCGCCATTCCTCGTGTGGACCACCCTCGGTTCGGCGCTCCAGGCGATGGCGGCGCTCAAGCTCGCTGAACTGGGGTTCGTCGCCTGGGACGCATTCCCGAGGCTGCGCACTGCCGGGGTCATCATCATCGCCGCAGTCTTCTGGGGGGCGTTCATCTACGCAGCCTGGCGGTTCATCCGCGAGCGGCGCCGATCGAGCAATCGATCTCAGGCAGACCGTTGACGATACCGGTCAGACCACGGGCAAACAGGCCGAGGCTAACGCGCCTGTGACCCGACGGTCTACCCGTTCTGGCCTGTCGGCAGATCTGCCTGCCGCCAGAACTCGGACTCCCGCGCGATCTGAGAGGCACGCCAGAGGCTCTCGGGCGTGCCGGCGTCGGACCAGTCGCAGTCGAGGACGTCCGCTGTCAACTCACCGGCCTCCCGGTAAGCGTTGTTGACGTCCGTTATCTCAAGCTGGCCGCGGCCGGATGGCGCGAGCGTGGGCAGGATATCCCACAGACGCTGATCATACATATATACGCCGACCACCGCGAGATCGCTCTTTGGCTGCTCCGGCTTCTCCTCGATCGACAGCACATTCCCCTGTTCGTCGATCTCGGCAACGCCGAAACGCTGCGGGTCATGCACCGACTTGAGCAACACCTTCGCCCCGCTCCGCTGCTCGCGATAGGCTGCGACATGCTTCCGAATGCTCCCGCCGAGCACGTTGTCGCCGAGCATCACCGCACACCGGTCGTCCCCGACAAAGCTGCGCGCCAGCCGCAGGGCGTCGGCGATCCCGCCGGCGCCCCGCTGATAGGTGAACGTCAGGTGCTCGAGACCAAACTCGCTGCCATCATAAAGCAACTCGAGGAAGTCCCCGGGGCTGTTGCCGCCGGTGACGATCATGATGTCACGAATACCCGCCTCGACGAGAACGTAGAGCGGGTAGTACACCATCGGAAAACGCCAGACGGGCAGCAGGTGCTTGTTCGTGACGCGGGTCATCGGCAGCAGACGCGTACCGAGGCCGCCGACAAGTATGACGCCCTTCAATATGGCACCTCCGCTCGGCAACCGGTGGCTGAGAAACGGGAGATGGCCGCAGTCACTCCTCGATCATCGACAGGAAGTACTCCTGGATGCGGCGATCGTCGGTCAACTCCGGGTGGAAGGCGCTGGCCAGTAGATTGCCCTGGCGGCACAGGACGATCTTGTCCTCGAACGTCGCCAACACATCGACGCCGCACTCCTCACATACCTCCCGTACGTACGGCGCGCGGATGAAGATGGCATGAACCGGTTCGTCGATGCCCTTCACGTCAAGATCAGTCTCGAAGCTGTCCACCTGCCTGCCGAACGCATTTCGCTCGACGGTGATGTCCATCAGTCCCAGTCGCCACTGGTCGCTCTCGACGATCTCCTTCGCCAGCACGATCATACCCGCACAGGTGCCCCATATGGGCTTCCCCTGGGCTGCCATCTCGCGGATCGGCTCATCCAGCCCAAAGCGCTCCATCAGCTTCCCTATGGTGGTTGACTCGCCACCGGGGATCACCAGCGCGTCGCACTGGGCGATCTGCTCTTTTGTCTTGACGGGGCGCGCTTCGACACCTTCGACCTCGTTCAGTGCTTCGATGTGCTCCTTAAAATCGCCCTGCAAAGCCAGTACGCCCACGATCTTCGACATTCTCAGCATCTCCGTCCTCGTCAGCTCTGACAGCGGCGTCAATTGTACGGCCGACCGGCCCATACGTCAAGGATGCTGACGCACCGCTGGCTGGGATCCATTTGCCTCGGAGCAGTGCCGCAGCTGCCGGTGTCTGCCGTCATGCATGGGGGGATGCCCACGGACCGCCAGGCTTCAGGGGAGGCTGAACTGCTACGGGCACCGCGACCACATCGAGGACCTCATCGCACTGCGGCACGCTCTCTCGCGCACTAAGCAGGTCAGCGCTCTGATCACGGCCGGCGGCCGGTAGGGTTGCCCCGCTACTGGTATGCCCGCAGCTCGAACACCCGTGCCTGCTCGTCACCGTTGGTGGCCTCGACGACCACGCGTACGGCCGAGGTCACGCAGCTCTCGAAGTCGTGGACGCGTCGCCGCTGATAGTTTCCACTGACGCGGGCCACGGGCATCCAGCCGTCATCTGTCTCCACTTCGACCCGATAGTCCCGCACCGTTTCCGGCTGCGGTCCCCGCACGATCCGCTCGTTGAACTGATCGCTGTGCGTCAGCGTCAGGGGCCGCTCGAAGCCTGTGTCGAAAATGAGCTGCACCTGCGAGATCTCCCGCCGATCCCTCCAGCGCAGTTCGAGCTGTTGCGGAAGCCCGGCGCCGGGAGCCGATCGCCACTGATGGTCGTCACCGTGTCTGTGGCGCGTCACGCCAGAGAGCACCTTCGCAGGCTCGTGCCCATCCTCATACGACCGAAGGGTCCTCGTTACGCACGTTCGGGATGAAGTGATCATCGCGCAGAAGCTGCTGCTGGATCGAGGCCACATCCTCCTCGTTGAGGTCCTCAGGCAGGCACAGGAAGTCCACACATCGGGCCGCCGCGACGCCGACAGCCTGGCCCATCGCAGCGCCCGTTGCGGCCACGCGCGTTGAGCCCATCGCCATGTGCGTGCAGCTCGCGCAGCGTCCGGCCATGAACAGGTTCGGCACGTTCCGGGAGTACAGACTCCGCAGTGGAATGCCGTAGACATCATCCGAATGCAGGTGCCACGATGGACGCTCCGGGGAATAGATGCCCTTCGGCGGATGGGTGTCGATACTCCAGCCACCATGGGCGACGGCATCGGGGAACTCGCGAAGCTCCATGATGTCGTTCTCGGTCAGGATGTGGGGGCCGAGCAGCCGGCGCGACTCGCGCTTGGCAGGCAGGACGCCGAACCACCGCAGGGCCCAGTTCTCGGCCCCGTGATCGCCGTGGTTCTTCAGGTGGTCCCAGACCCCGAACAGACAGGCCAGCAGCTCCTGGCGGATGTGGTCCTGGTCTTTGATCATGTCCAGCTCGCCGCCCCACTCGATCCACCAGTGTCCGTGGCGGATCTCTCCGTGACCGCGGAAGGGCAGGTCCTCATCAGACTCGAACTTCCGCGCCCAACTCGGTGGCGTGAACTCGACCGGGCTGCCGGTGTCCTCCGCAATCCACATCAGCGAGCAGCCCATGGTCTTATCGTCCGGCCCTTCGGCGTGAGGCTCACCGTGCTCGTCGGGCCCCTCGCGCCCCATCCGGAAATCCGCCCCCGCCTCGGCTCCGAGCGTGCCATCACCGGTGCAGTCGATGAAGATCTCGCCGGTGACCGTCAACTCCTCCTCCGTCCATGGCCGCGCACAGCCAATCGCTCCGATGCAGCCGGACGAGGTGAGTGAGGCGGAGACTACGGAGGTGTTGAGCAGCAGCCGAATACTCTCCTCGCGCCTGACGGTCTCCTCGAGGATGATATCCCACATGGAGTTCGACCGCTGGGGGTTACGCACGGCCTCCTCCAGCCGCATCTCCTCGATGATGCCACCCTCGCGCGCGTGAGGCCGTCCACCGGAGCAGTCCGCGCCGGTGGCATGCACCCGGACCTCGGAGGAGGTGTTGCCTCCGAGCATCGGTCGATCCTGGATCAGGATGACATCCGCCCCACAACGGGCCGCTGAGATCGCGGCGCACGTTCCCGCCAGGCCGCCCCCCGCGATGACGATCTCGGCCTGAAGACTCCGACGTGTCATTGGCGTGCCCTCCTGTCGCACAGGCAGTGTCCGCGAACGCTGCCCCGATTGTGCTCAGAGACGCCGGCTGAGCAAGCTGGGCCGGGCGCCGGCACATCGCACAGCGCCGGCGCCCGCCCGGTGATCGAGTGAGTCGCCTGCCAGGCGCCATTCAGGTTCGCCGCGCATACGGAGAACCCTTCGTGGGCGCCGGAGAGGACATGCGGAAGAGCCGCGAACAGGCCTGCCTGGAGGTCATATCGGGGGGTGACACCACGCGCGGATTCGTGACTACCAGTAGCTCTCCATGGACTTGGCGTGGCGGACGAGGAAGTCGGCCTCCTCGAGGACCTTGCCGGTACCCATCGCGACGCAGGAGATGGGGTCATCGGCCACGCGCACCGGGATACCTGTCTCGAGCTCGAGAAGCCGGTCAATGCCATGCAGCAGCGCGCCGCCGCCCGTGAGGACGATTCCGCGCTCGATAATGTCCGACGAGAGCTCCGGTGGCGTGCGTTCGAGGATGCTCTTAACCGCGTCGAGGATCGCCGAGACGCACTCTGAGATCGCTGAGCGGATTTCGACCGAGCTCACGGCGACGGTCTTGGGCAGGCCGGTGATCACGTCGCGCCCGCGCACCTCGATCTCGCGCTCTTCCTCGAACTCGAACGCCGAGCCGATCTGGATCTTGATGTTCTCGGCCGTGCGCTCGCCGATGTCGAGGTTGTAGACGCGCTTGATGTGCCGGATGATCGATTCGTCGAGATGGTTGCCGCCAAGCCGTAGCGAGTCGCTGACGACGATCCCGTCGAGCGAGATCACCGCCACATCGGTGGTGCCCCCTCCGATGTCCACGACCATATTTCCGCCCGGCGCTGAGATGGGCAGTCCGGCACCGATGGCCGCCGCCATCGGCTCCTCGATGGGGATGACCTTGCCCGCACCGGCCGAACGGGTTGCATCGAGCGCGGCGCGACGCTCCACGCTTGTCGCAGCCGAGGGAATGCAGATGACCGCCATCGGGCGGAAGATCTTCCCCCGAAGGCCGGTGGCCTTGCGCATCAGGTACGCCAGCATCTCGCGGGTCACGGAGTAGTCGGCGATGACCCCGTCGCGAAGCGGGCGCTTGGCGACGATACTGCCAGGCGTGCGCCCGAGCATCGCCTGCGCCTCCTCGCCGACTGACAGCACACGACCGTCGGGGCCGTCCGTCGCGACCACAGAGGGCTCGCGCACCACGATCCCACGGCCCTGCGCGTAGACCACGATGGTTGCGGTCCCCAGGTCGATGCCGATCTTGTCCGCTAACCTAAGCATTCAGCATCCGGACCCTCCGGGGCCTCTTCAGGCTCCTCTTCAATCTGCGCACCCAGATCCGCCAGCTTTCCGGTGATATTCTCGTATCCGCGGTCAACGAGTACGCCTCCGCTGACCTCCGTCTCTCCCTCCGCGCAGAGCCCCGCGAGGATCAAGGCCGCGCCCGCCCGGATGTCGGAGGCCACCACCGGCGCCCCGAACAGTTGCGGGACGCCCTTGAATATGGCCGCTCCTTCCATCACCCGCACATCAGCGCCCATCCGCAGCAGTTCGTCCACGTAGTTGAATCGCGCGTCGAAGATCCGCTCCTCGATCACGGACGCGCCCCGCGCGATGCTCATCAGAACTCCGGTCGCCGGCTGCAGGTCAGTGGGATATCCCGGATACGGAGCGGTCATCACATCAACAGCCAGCGGCCGCTCGCTCATGCGAACGGTGACGCTGCGTTCATCGATCTTGAGCTCGCAGCCGGCCTGCTCGAGCACCTCCAGCACGATGCCGAGATGGTCGGCCTTCACAGGCTCCACCGTGACGTCCCCTCGGGTCAGCGCGCCGGCGATCAAGAACGTGCCCGCCTCCATCCTATCCGAGATCGCCGACCACTCCGTGCCGCTGAGTCTGTCAACGCCCGTAATCGTGAGCGTGGTCGTCCCGATGCCTTTGATGTCCGCCCCGCATGCGGCGAGGAACTGCTGGCAGTTCACGACCTCGGGCTCCCGCGAGGCGTTCTCGATCACCGTCACGCCATCTGCCAGCGACGCGGCCAACATCAGGTTGACCGTTGCGCCGACGCTTCGCAGTCGCGGGTCCATGTAGATGCGAGTGCCCCGCAGACGGTCAGCCCGGGCGTGCATCTCTCCGCCGCGCTCCTCCACCTCCGCGCCGAGCGCCTTAAAGCCTCTGACGTGGAAGTCCACCGGACGAGTGCCTATCACACACCCGCCGGGGAGCGGAACGCGGGCCTCCCCGTAGCGTGCCAGCAGCGGCCCGGCAACGTAGAAAGAGCCGCGCATGCGCCGCACGAGGTCGTAGGGCGCGTGCACGGAGTTGATCGTGGAGTTGTCTATGACCAGCCCGCCATCCTCGCGGAACTCGACCCTGGCGCCGAGCGCCCGCAGCATCTTGATCATGGTGCGGATGTCGCGGATGGACGGTATGTTATGCAGCACGACCTCGTCCTCGCACAACAGGGCCGCGGCCAGAAGTGGCAGTGAACCATTCTTCGAACCGCTGATAGGCACCGTGCCCGAGAGAGGTGTGCCGCCGGTAATGCGAATACGTGACATCTACGTGCTGCCTCCCAGCACTCCTGAAACGGTGGCCGTCGCCAGCCCCCCAATGAACGCCCCGGCCACGGAGAAGGGGCCGGCGTCCTGGCCGACCGATGCGGGGTCGCGGCGAAGTGCATCACAATGAGGAAGATACAGGTACCTGGAGGGCTGCGTCAAGAGAAGATCAGGCGCGGGGCGTGCTCGCGCCGGCCACTCGCAGGCGGTTGATGGCCCTCGCCAGCGCAAGCTCGGCGCGCGAGACGTCAATCGAGGGATCACTCCGTCGCTCGCGCAGCCTCTGTCTGGCGCGCTCGAGGGCATTCCTGGCCCGTTCGATATCGATCTCATCGGCCTCTTCCGCAGCCTCGACGAGCACGAAGACGCCGCGCTCGGTCACCCGCAGCACCCCTCCGACCGTGGCAAAATGACGCCGCACGCCACCAGGCTCGGTGATGACCATCGTCCCAATATCGAGGCGCGTCAGCAGCGGCGCATGCCGGGCCATCACGCCCAGCTTGCCGTCTGTGGCCGTGGCATTGAGGTAGACCGCGTCGATGTCCGCGACCTCCCTCATCGGCGTCAGTATGCGCACATGGAAGGATTCGGGCATCCGATCAGGTCAACCCCTTTGCCTTCTCCACCACATCATCGATCGTCGCAACCATCCGGAAGGCATCCTGCGGCAGCTCGTCGTAGTCGCCAGCGAGGATCTGCTCCATGCTGTCGAGGTTCTTCTCAAGCGGAACATACGCCCCCGCCAGTCCGGTGAAGACCTCGCCCACGAAGAATGGCTGGGTGAGGAACTGCTGGATGCGACGCGCCCGTCCGACCACCAGCCGATCCTCCGGCGACAGCTCCTCGATGCCGAGAATCGCAATGATATCGCGCAGATCGCGGTAGCGCTGCAGAATCTCCTGTACCCCGCGAGCGATCTCGTAGTGCCGCTCCCCCACGATGTGCGGCTCGAGCATGCTCGAGGTGGACTGCAACGGGTCCACCGCCGGGTAGATCGCCTGCTCGAAGAGCTCGCGTGAGAGGGCCACGCTTACATCCAGGTGCGCGAATGTCGTCGCAGGCGCCGGATCAGTGTAGTCGTCGGCCGGAACATAGACCGCCTCCACAGAGGTGATCGACCCGTCGGCCGTCGAGGTGATACGCTCCTGCAACTCACCCATCTCCGTCGCCAGCGTCGGCTGGTAGCCAACGGCCGAGGGCAAACGCCCAAGCAACGCCGAGACCTCAGAGCCCGCCTGCGCGAACCGGAAGATGTTGTCGATGAACAGCAGCACGTCGGTCTGTTCGTAGTCCCGGAAGTACTCCGCCATCGTCAGCGCCGTAAGCGCCACGCGGAACCGGGCCCCGGGGGGCTCGTTCATCTGCCCGAACACCATGGCAGTAGTCTCGAGCAGCCCAAGTTCCTGAAGCTGCAGCCACATGTCGTTGCCCTCGCGCGTTCGCTCACCCACGCCGGCGAAGACCGCCACACCCTCGTGAATGCGGGCGACGTTGTGCAGAAGCTCGTTCATCAGAACGGTCTTGCCCACTCCGGCCCCGCCGAACAGGCCGATCTTGCCGCCCTTCGGGCAGGGGCAGAGCAGATCGAGCACCTTGATTCCAGTCTCGAACAGCTCGGTGGCCACCTCCTGCTCGGAGTACTGTGGCGGCTCGCGATGGATCGGCAGTTCTCGCTCGCTCTCCACCTCACCAGCGCCATCAACCGGTCGTCCGAGCACATCGAAGATACGGCCGAGCGTGCCACGGCCAACCGGGACCCGAATCGGCCCATCCGTGTCCTCCGCGTCCATACCGCGCATGAGCCCGTCAGTGCTGTCCATCGCGATGCAGCGGACCGTGCTGTCGCCAAGATGCTGGGCGACCTCGACGACGAGGTCGATATCGCGCGCCTCGTCCTGTATTCGAATGGCCGTCAGCAGCTCAGGCAGTTCGTCGGCGGGGAATCGAACGTCCACCACCGGTCCCCGAACCTGCGCCACCTTGCCTGCCGCCATCTCAATCACTTCTCCGTAATCCGGCCTCAGCCGGTGCGTGCTGAAATGCTCTGAGCCGGGGTGCTCACGCTACCCCTGGCGCTGCAGTGCGTCCCCGCCGCTGACGACGTCCAGCAGCTCGCTCGTGATCTCGGCCTGCCGCGCGCGGTTGATGTCGCGGGTCAGGTCGCTGATCATCTCCTCGGCGTTCTCGGTCGCTGCCGTCATGGCCATCAGCCGGGCGCTGTGCTCGGACGCTGCGCTCGACAGCAACGCCTGGAAGATCCTCGCCGTGACATGCTGTGGCACGAGCTGCTGTACCAGTTCGTGCACGTCTGGCTCGAAGATGACCGCCCGGTCGGCGACCCGCGCCTCCGGCAGGGGGGCCGGTAGAACCCTGTCGATCACCGGCTCGTTGGTTATGCGCGAGAGAAACCGCGCGTAACAGACCTCGACCCGATCGACGGTGCCGGATTCGAACACGTGCATCATGTAGCGCACGATGTCCTGCACATCCGAGCCGCGCTGTCGCTCGCTAATCGCCGGAAACTCGCGCACGACGTTCAGCCGCGCCCGGCGGGCCATCTCCGCGGTTCGCGTCCCCACCGTGTACGTTTGCACGCGCACGTCGGAACCGCGCACGAATTGCCGGGCCTTCGCGAGGATCGAGGCATTGAACGCGCCACAGAGGCCCTTGTCGCCGCCGCAGAGCAGCAGACCAATACGCCGCACCGGACGCCGTGTGACCAGGGGATGCACGATCTCGCCCTCGACCTGCCCGGCAACCAGGCCGAGCGCGCGGTCGATCTCCTCGAAGTACGCCTGCGTCGCCTCGCGCCAGCTCAGTGAACGCTTGAGCTTGGCGGCCGAGACGAGCTTCATGGCGCGTGTTATCTGCTGAATCTCGCCGACGATTTCGCGCTTTCGGCGAAGAGTGCGGAGATTCTCGGGCACAGTTCTTCCTCGTGTTCGTCACTCAGGCGGCTGTGCGAGGAGCCACCGTGGTCAGATTACTCCGATGCTATTCCCCGGGATGCTGCAGGCGCCACTCGCTCTTGAACCTGTCGATCAGTTCCGCGAGCTTCTCCTCGTTCTCCTCCGACAGCTCCTGCGTCTCACGCAGGGCGGAGACCAGCTCCGGCGCCTTCTCGTGCACATAGTCGATCAGCAGTGGTTCTACCTCGGTCACATCGGCAACCGGGATATCCAGCAGGTGGCCACGCGTGCCGGCGAAGAGGATGATCACCTGGTCCACCTCGTCCATCGGCGACAGTGGCGGCTGCTTGAGCACCTCCACCATGCGCTGTCCCTGGGCGAGGATCTTGCGCGTCTCCTCGTCGAGGTCGGCGCCGAACTGCGCGAAGGCCTCGTACTCCCGGTAGTTCGCCAGGTCCAGCTTCAGGCGCGAACCCACCTGTTTCACCATCGTGCTCTGGGCGTCTGATCCCACGCGCGAGACGCTCATCCCAATGTTGATCGCCGGCCGCTGGCCCTCGTGGAAAAGCCGCGGCTCAAGGTAGATCTGGCCATCCGTGATCGACACCACGTTCGTGGGAATGTAGGCCGAGAAGTCCCCCTCCTGCGTCTCGACGATCGGCAGCGCGGTCAGCGACCCCGCGCCCAGCTCATCGGAGAGCTTCGCCGCGCGCTCGAGCAGTCGAGAGTGCAGGTTGAAGATGTCACCCGGGTATGCCTCGCGCCCCGGCGGGCGGCGGAGCAGCAGCGACATCTGCCGGTACGCCTTCGCGTGCTTGGACAGGTCATCGTACACGACCAGGGCGTGGCCACCGTTGTCGCGGACCCACTCGCCGATGGCGCAGCCAGCATAGGGTGCCACGTACTGCAGCGCCGCGGGATCGGCAGCGGTCGCGCCGACCACGCAGGTGTACTCCATCGCCCCCTCCTGCTCGAGGGTCGCCACCAGGCGCCGCAATGTCGAAAGCTTCTGGCCGATCGCGACGTAGATGCACTTCACGTCTCCGCCGCGCTGGTTCACGATCGTGTCCACGGCAATCTGCGTCTTGCCGGTCTGCCTGTCGCCGATGATCAGCTCCCGCTGACCGCGGCCGATCGGGATCGCGGAGTCGATCGCCTTGATGCCTGTTCGCAGCGGCTCGTGCACGGGCTGGCGGGCCACCACCCCAGGGGCGATGACCTCGATCGGGGCGGTCTCGTAGTCCTCGATCTCGCCCTTCTCCTCTGCGTCAAGCGGCTCGCCGAGTGGGTTCACAACCCGGCCAAACAGGCTCTCGCCCACGCGTGTCTCGGCGATGCGCCCTGTCGTGTGGACCTCGTCGCCCTCGCTGATCTCATCATCCGGCCCAAGCAGCACGCAGCCGACGGTGTCCTCCTCGAGGTTCAGCGCGATGCCCAGCACGCCGTGTCCGAAATCGATGAGCTCGGACGCCATCGCCTCGGAGAGGCCGTAGACCTGCGCGATGCCGTCGCCCACCTGCAGCACGATCCCCGTGCTGGTGAGCTCGAGTTCGTCCCTGTACTCCGCAAGTCGGTCGCGCAGGACCGACCTGACCTCCTCAGGTCGCACTGACACCTCAAGTCACGCTCCCATACCGTGCCACTGCCATCACTCGACCATCCGCGCGGTCATGCGATCCAGTCGTCCCCGCAAGCTTGCGTCGAGGATTCGATCCCCCACGCGCACCACGATCCCACCGATCGTGTCAGGGTCGACCCGCTCATCGAGCACGACATCGCCGTCCAGCCATCGCGACAGCGCGGCCGCGAGTCGCCGGACCTGCTCGTCATCAAGCGGAAGCGGCGTGGTCACGAACGCCCGTATAACCCCTTCCGTCTCATCCACAAGCTCCTGGTAGACCTCGTCGGCGACCTCGAGCACCTCGAGCCGATCGTTGTCGATCAGCAGTCCGATGAGGTCACGGAGCGGCCGCACCGGCTCCTCGCCGAGCAGCTTCTCGACCGCCTCCAGCTTCCGCTCAACGCTCATGCGCGGATGCTTGAGCAGCCGTTCGAGGTCCGGCGCGTCGGCCACCAGCCCGGCCATGCGCACGAGCTGCTGTCCGAGTTCGTCGCGCACACCGGCCGCTTCGGCGGCCTCCATTGCCGCTGCGAGGTACCTGCGCGCCACGGAGCGCCCGATCACGTCCGCTCTCCCTCGCTCTGGCCGTCAGCCAACTGTTCGATATCGGCGATGAAGGCCTCAACGAGCGCGGCCTGCCGCTGTTCGTCCAGCGCCAGACGAAGCGCGCGCTCGGAGATCTCGCGGGCAAGCTCGGCCGTCTCGGCCCGAAGCCGGCGCCGCGCCTCATTCGCCGAGTGCTCCACCGCCCGCTCGCCCTCCTCGATGATGCGTCGTCTCTCCTCATCGGCCCGCGCGAGGATCTCGGAGCGGCGCTTCGCGGCCTCGCTCTCCGCCTCGGCCAGTATCTCCTCAGCCCGGGCATTGACCTTCTCCAGCTCCTCCTCGATGGCGCGCTTATCGGCGAGCGCCATCTGTTTCATGCGCTCTGCCTCGTCGAGGTTCGCCTCAACCTCGCGCCTGCGGTCATCGAGGATCTGGCCGACAGGCCCGAACGCGAACTTACTGAGCAGGGCCAGCAGGATGAGGAAGCCGACCACGTTGACGACCATTATGCCCGGCTCGATGCCGAGCTGTTCCAGCACTTCCATGGCACCTCAGTCCGGTCTCACGGCTCTCTGCGCGGTGGTGCTACTGCCCGGCCTGCTGCACGTAGTCCATGATCGCAGGCAGCTTGCCATTGAGCAGGAAGAACGCCAGTAGCACGTAGATGACCAGTGACTCAATCAGCGCCAGTGAGATGATCAGGGTGCCGCGGATATCTCCAGCGGCCTCCGGCTGCCGTGCCATGCTCTCAGCGGCCGCAGCAGCCGCCCTGCCCTGGGCGGTGGCGGCAAACGCCACTGCAAGCGGCAGACCAAAGCCGACACCCAGAGCCAGTGCGCTCGCATAGTCCATCAGATCCAACCTCCCATATGGTACGCCCGAGCGATGTCCTCAGACCGCCTGCTCGGCCGATTGTGCCTCGTCATGCTCCCCAGCGCCCTCTTCGTGATGCTCCTCACCCTCGTGGGTGGTCGCCATCTTAATGTAAGCTGCGCTGAGTGCGAAGAAGATGAACGCCTGAATCGGGCCAACCAGTAGGTGCAGCGCCACGTTGATGAACTGCACCGGAAACGGAATGTAGGTCGCGGCAAAGATCGTGGCGCCCAGCGCCGCCATCTGCACCAGGGCCGTCTCCTCGCCGAACATATTCCCGAACAGCCGAATCGCCAGTGACAGCGGCTTGGCGATCTCACCCGTGACGTGCACCGGGATGTTGATCGGCGCCAGCCACACCGGCTGGCCGACGAAATGCATGATGTAACCGCCCACGCCCAGCGCCGCAACGCCCGACCATTGCACCCAGAGAAAGACGACCACCGCCAGCGGCAGCGTCATGTTCAGCGTCATCGTCGGCGTGATAAACCCCGGCACCAGTCCGAACAGGTTGAGGAACAGGATGTACACGAAGATCGTGCCCAGCAGCGGCACGTGCTTCTCACCGTCAGGACCGATCTCCTTGCGACAGAAGCTGCGGACCCACTCGACGTACATCTCCCACACGTTCTGCAGGCCGGCCGGCTTGCGCTGGCGGCGCCGCGTGCCAAGCCACGCCAGCAGCACCAGCAGGATTATCACGAGCCAGCTGTTGACGACAAAGATGTCCACGTAGTGATGCTGCACACTCTCGGGCAGCATGTGGACGATCGCGTTCAGCCAGCTTCCGTGTTCCTCGTGCATTCTAACTCACTCGGCCTCGGGATCATCTGCATCCGGCACAGGACGGGCTGCGGCCGGTCTCTCGCCGGCATAGACAACCAGCAGCACGATCAGGGCATGCGTGTACCCCGCCATGGAGGCAACTG
>JALGTR010000317.1 GCA_029821265.1 Candidatus Zipacnadia bacterium | reverse complement strand
CGCAGCAGACCTCTTCGTCCGCCGAGATCATGACTGCGGTGGGGCGGGGCAACCCGCCGGAGACCCGCGATCCGTTCGTCATTAGCCGCATCCAGGCCGAGGAGGCAGCGTGGGCCACAGGTCTCTCGTGGGGCGATTCGCCCCAGCCGCAGGTCGAGCTGTTGCGCGGGACTGAGGACGGCGAGGAGCTGCCCCTGACCGAGGCGGTGGGCGTGCGCATGACCACGGGCCAGACCGTGGCGATGCTCCTCACGGCGTCCGGCGGCCGGGCAACATTTGGCGAGATCACGCTCGAGGGGGCCGCCGCGCTGGTGTTCGTCGAGGATGACCGTCCGGTCGCATGGCTGCTCGCCGAAGGATCTTCCCTGAGCGTCGCAGGCGAGATGCTGGAGTAGGGGAGAGCGCCTATGCATCGCGCGGCATTCGTTGCGATGATCGCTCTGCTACTGACCGGCGCGGCGACGGCTGAGCCGTGGCAGCCGCAGGAGTTCATGATCTCGCTCTGGGGCTGCCCGCACACTCCCGAGCTTGCGCGTGCGGTGGCCGACGCGGGCTTCAACACTGTGATGTGCGGCCCGGATCAGCTCGACCTGTGCCATGAGCACGGGCTGCGCGTCATCGTGAAGGGCGTTACGCCCGAGGATGCGCGGCGACTGCGCGACCATCCGGCGGTCTGGGGATGGTTCGTCGAGGATGAGCCGAAGGAGCCGCCGTCCGTCGCTGA
The DNA here is from genome assembly GCA_029821265.1 of Candidatus Zipacnadia bacterium. GTDB lineage: Bacteria > Armatimonadota > Zipacnadia > Zipacnadales > UBA5352 > JALGTR01. The sequence goes on along the minus strand of JALGTR010000317.1, from coordinate 2,361 downwards.
CGAGGTTGCGGCCTTTCACGAGGCCGACCCAACGCATCCCGCCTACGTCAATCTGATGGCGTGGCAGGACCTGTCCGCGTACATCGCGGCTGTTCAACCGCGTGTGCTCAGCTATGACTATTACCAGTGGTGGTGGAACGAGGCACACCACTTCTCGCGGCTTGAGGTGCACCGCCGCGCCGCCCTCGAGGCCGGGATCCCGTTGATCTGCTGGATCGAGGGGAGTTCGGATCCGCGCTGGGAGTGGGGGGAAAAGGGGCAGACGCGGCTCTTCGACAATCCCGACAAACTCCGGCACAGCGTATACACGGCTCTCGCCTACGGTGTGAAGGGCATTCAGTGGTTCAACGACTACGTGGTCTTCCGGCACGCTGCGGGCCGGAGAATGCTGCCTGAACTACGTCCCGCCGGGGAGGATGTTGCCGCCCTGAACCGGGAGGTCGCCACGCTTGGGCCGCAGCTTCTGGGTCTGCGCTCGACCGCGGTCTACCACGCTCCCCCTTTGCCCACCGGAACGCGCGCGGCCCCGGACGGGCACTGGCTGCAACCGATCGGCGGCGACTGGGTGGTGGGGCACTTCGTCGATGAGACCGAGCGAGAGCACGCGATGGTGGTCAACCGCGATTACGAGCGCCAGCGGATGATGATCGTCCGCGTCGCAGCCGACCATCTGCCAGTCGAGCGCTTCGACCTCACCCGCGCCACCTGGGTGCCGTGCCCGGCCGTCGACGGCCTCGATGTGCGCCTCGTGCGTCTGCCGCTGCGGCCCGGGGAGGGCGCGCTGCTGCGCTTCAGCCGCGGATGAGATTCGTTTCGGAGTGACATCGCATGGCTCACAGGGCCGACAGCCCGCACACGCGATCACAGACGCCGCGCCACAGCCGGATCGGCGGGGGCTACCTGCAGGCTCCGGTGCGCATAGAGTATCGCCCTGGTCTGCCCGACAGCTATCCGACTCGTGGCGAGATGATGCGGCTGCTGGAGGAGGTCGTTGCATCGGGAGCGCGCGCGTGGTGGTATTCGTGCGCGGCGAAGGGCAGCTATCCGCTCTTCCCGAGCAGGTACCTCCCCAGCGTTCCAGAGGCTGAGGCCGGCCTTTTCGAATGGTTCACCGATGAGTGCCACCGACGCGGAATCGCCATCATGTCGTGGGAGTATCTCGCGACCTCTCCGTTGACGACTCGCGAGCATCCGGACTGGCGGATGCAGTTTCTGCAGCCCGTGGAGGGCGCGATCAGCGGCCGTCCGAAGCGCCACGTCGAGGTCTACGGCGATCAGAATCCGTCGCCGTGCTTTAACTCGCCCTACGGCGAACTGTTGATGGACTACTGCGTCGAGGTCATCGAGGAGCTTGGTTTCGACGGCATCTGGTTTGATGGTTGCTTCATGGGACCGGCGAACACCTGGCCAGGCGGAAGAATCGGCTGCTGCTGCCCGCGCTGCGACGAGCGATACCACGACGAGACCGGTGAGCACATCCCTGCGCTCGAGGACTGGTCGAACCCGGCATTCCGTCGCTTTCTGCGCTGGCGTCAGCGCTTCTTCGCCGAGTACTGGCGCAGGCTCTGTGAGCATGTCCGCGCACACTCGCCCACCGGTCTGATCGGGCTCAACAACTTCAACCGCTGGCCGCACCCGACGGGCTTCGGCTGCCCGCTGAACGAGGTGGATTTCGACGGCCTCTCCTGCGCGGAGATCAGCCAGCAGCCGTGGCAGGCCCCCCTGATGCTCGGCTACCTCCGCCAGGTCTCCGGCCGCTATCCGCCAGAGCTGTGGATCCATCGGACTCCACCCGGGCCGGGGGCATCCGGCGCTCAGATGGCGTACTTCGGAGAGCTGTGCATGACGTTCGGCGGCTTCCACTCCGAGGGGCACTCCGTGAGCCCGGGGCACAACCACGCCGGGATCCGCGAGACCGTCGCGCGACTCGCCCCGCGGGCGGAGTTCGTCGGGGGCGAGCCTATGCGCTTCGCGGGAATTGTGCTCTCTTCGGACACGAAGGACTTCGCCTTCAACGGAGACGACGAACCCACCTGGCGCTCGGTGCACGGCATGCACAACCTGCTGCTTGACGCGCACTGGCCCGTCGAGGTGATCCTCGATAACCAGCTGCGCGCTGATCACCTCGCGGACTTCGCGCTCGTCATCCTGCCCGATGTCCGCTGCCTCAGTGATGAGCGCGCCTCGGCGCTCGAGCGCTATGTCAGCCGCGGCGGATTGCTGGTGACGCTGGGCTGGAGCGGACTGCTTGACGAGATCGGCAGGCGCCGACGGAGGGGTGCGCTCGATGATCTGCTGGGCGTCTCGCGGCGTGGCGATCTCCTGCAGATGGCGCCGGTCATCGCGCCTGTCGGTGATTGG
>JALGTR010000316.1 GCA_029821265.1 Candidatus Zipacnadia bacterium | reverse complement strand
AGGCCAGCCGGGTAACGCGAACCTCGGTGTGACGGTCCCGGTGCGACCGAACACGCGCTATCGCTGCGAGTTGTGGATTCGCCGCGAGAACACCGGCGTCACAGGCACCTATGTGACTGAGCGCGACGATGAGGGGAATCTGACGGGCACGGCCACGCAGTACGGCCGCGCGGTGCCGAATCGCGACGGCGTCTGGCATCACCAGGTCTGGGAGTTGACGACCCAGCCGGAGACCACGCGCCTCAACCTCCGTGGCGATATCTATCGCTCCACGGGCACGATCTGGCTGGACGATTTCGCGATCTTCGAACTCGACGAGGGGCGCTACACGCCGATCGAACTGCAGTCTGCGGCCGAGGGCGATGCGGTCCGGCACTTCGGTGCGCTTCCGGCGCTGGATCTCGAGCTGGAGGCCACCGCGACGGAGCTTGAGGCCGGTGGGATCCGCATCGATGGGATCGTGCGCGACACGACGGGGGAGGATCGCGCGGTGGGTGTGCGCTTCTCGCTGCCGCTGGACGCAGCGGGCTGGACATGGTGGAACGATGCGGAGGAGCCCGAGGAGATCGCCCCGGGCGGCCTGTATCGGCGGACCTTCAACTGCCGGGCGGGGATCGGCCTCTGCTCGGTCTACCCCTGGGCCTCGGTCAGCGGTCCGGAGACCGGGCTCACCGTCGCTCTTCCACTGGCGCAGGGACCGCGATGCTTCGTGTTGCAGCATGATCAGCGCGAGCCGGCGCTTCAGGCGACGTTCTACTTCGGCCTCGCCGCCGATGCCGACAACAATCCCTCCCGGGCCCCATTCTCACTGGTGATCTACGAGCACGATCCCCAGTGGGGCATGCGCTCGGCGATGGAGCGCTATTACGAACTGTTCGCTGAGAGCTTCGAGGCCCGACCGACGCCCGAGCGCTACCTCAACTACGCGAATTTCGAACGCTTCGACCCCGCGACTCATGAGATCGTGATGCGCGACGCTCGCCTTGCGGACGCGAGCGACTTCGGCGAGGGCTATCGCTTCATCGCACATGTGCACGGGTGCTACGACTTCCGCATGGTGCCCTCCGACGACCCGACAATGCCCTCGGATGAGCGTGTGCGCGAGCTGCTGCGGGAGATGGTCGCTGAGGAGGAGGACAACCCGCGAGGCTACGTGCCCACGGCCGAGACGCTCAAGAAGCTCGTCTATGGGCCGGAGGGCCAGATCCGGTACATCCGGGATACGCGCTACTGGCGCCCCCACGAGGGCTACAATCACAATGACTGGCCGGGCTGGGGCCTGAACTTCCACGTCAATGAGGACCCGGGGGTGTCGGACTTCCTCGCCGAAAGGACTCGCCGGCAGCTTGAGAGCTACGCCGCCGAGGGTGAGCATATGCCCTTTGAGGCCACGCTCACCGCCGATGCCATCGAGGGCTACCACGCACTGCAGAAGTACCCGAACTTCCGCCGCGCTCACTTCGCGAGCACGCTGCTGCCGCTGACATTCGGCAAGGAGTCGCTGCAGCCGTGCATCCCGAACGCCATCTGGGACTTCCACCGGAAAGCATGGTGGCCGCTCACGGAGCAGTATGAGGTGGCTGTGTACGGCAACGCCAACGGCTACGAGCAGTTCTTCGTGTTACCGTACGTCGATGTGCCGATGGTCGAGTTCGACTGGGATCCCAACAACCCGGGGAGACTTGAGCGCTATCTGCGCGCGACCGCGCACCAGAAGATCTGGCGGTTCTGGCTCGTCTGCGCCAGCGGGGTCAGCCAGGGCGAGGATGATCCGGAGATCGTGCGCAAGCACTTCGAACGGGGCCTTGCGTATGCGATCTACCCGGCCCTCTATCCGCTTCGCGAGACCGCCGGGCGCGACTACCGACATCTCTACCGCCAGTACGTCCCGGCGATCGAGCAGCTTCTGCACGCCGGCTGGGAGCCGGTTCCACACGCCCGCTCCGACGAGGGCGTCGTGGTCGAGCGCTTCGGCTCCTTCACGGATGAAAACCTGCACCTGACGCTGCGCAACTACGGCGAGAGGCAGGTCAGCGCCACCGTCCGCCTTGATCGCGAGGCGCTCGGGATTCCCGCGGAGGCGCAGCTTGTCGCTGTGGACATCGTCCGGGGCCATGCGGTGACCGAGCCCGTTGGCACGACGCTGCAGGTATCGGTGCCCGCCGAGGGCTCGGCCGCATACTGGATCGGAACCCGCGCGCAGCTGTCGGATCGTGGATTCCGGCTGGCCAGGCGGACGCTTGCGAAGATCGAGCGCATTTTCCTGACCGATCTCACCGACGACACCCGCGCGCTGCTGGCTGAGGCACGGGCGCTCGCTGACCGTGGTGAGGCCGCCACAGGCGGTGATGCCTGCCGGATGGCCATCGAGCTGGCCGACGCGGGCGACGCGCTCCAGGAGGCGATCGATACGCAGGCACCGGTGGATCTGGCAAAGCTGGTGATGCGCCTGCACGCGGAGCTCGCCTGCGTGGCGGCCGGAGAGATGGGCGTCGAGTTGGCCGGCCCGCGTCTCGTGGAGGCCGCGCGCGGACGTGACGCCGATGTCGCACTCGAGCTGTCGGTGCCGGCCCCGCAGTCGGAGACGCGGCTGATCTCTCCGTGGCGCGAGCTGAGCAGCGCCACGCGACCGCGCCACGCGCTGGCGGGGGACGCCCGCACTCTCGTGGCGTCGATCGGTGTTCCGTCAGACCCTGAGCGTACGCTACTGCCCTTCGTCTCCGAGGTGCGGACGGATGAGTGGATGACCGCGTGTCTTTACGACGTCGTGCTCACGAAGCCCCTCGCGATTACCCCGGCACCGCCCCGCGTCTTTCGCGGCGATCAGTGCCCCATCGGGCTGAGCGTTGCCGGGAAGTGGCCGGCAGAGGTCACGGTCGCGCTGGAGCCTCCCGCAGGCATCACGGCCCAGCCGGCTCAGTTCACTGTTCAGGTCGGCGAGGAGCCGGTTTTGCAGGCCGTCACATTGCGGTTGGCGGAGACGGTGCATCTCGGCGCAACCACGATCGGCTGGCGGGCCGAATGCGATGACGCACGGTACAACGTCTCTTGCGAGTTCAGCCTGAGCGTCTCAGAGCCGGTTCCGAGCATCAC
>JALGTR010000315.1 GCA_029821265.1 Candidatus Zipacnadia bacterium | reverse complement strand
CGACCCGGAGACGACGTATTGCTACCAGGTGCGCGCGTATAACGCGGGCGGCGATTCGGCGTGGTCGAACGAGGCGTGTGACACGACGACAAGCGGACCGGGGATCGGCCATGGGACGTATCTGTATCACGATGGGCAGTACACGCAGTACGCGACGGCACAGGCGGCCTACGATGCGGCGGTTCCGGGCGATGAGGTGGTGTTCGGTCCGGGCGTCTATGCTCAGACGTTGAGGCTGAACAAGAACGGCACGGCGAGCAATCCGATCGTCGTCCGGGGCGAGGGCAAACCGAGGCCGGTGATCGATGCCGCCAGCATCAGCAAGACGGCCTTGCCCGGGAAGAAGTCGCCGATGTATGTCACGGGCGACTACAATGTCATAGAGAATCTGGAGATTTGTCACACCGGTCAGGACTACGGGCACTTTACGAACACGTCCGGCATCTACTACCAGTCGGGAACAGGGCTGGTGGTGCGAGACTGCTTCCTCCACGACTGCGCGCACGGCATGTATGCGGCGGCCGAGTGTCAGGAGTGGACGCTGGAGTTCAACGAGTTCTGCTACAACGGATATGAGGGCGACGGGTACTACCACAACGTGTACAACTACGGTTGGGGCACGAACGTGGCGCAGTACAACGTGTTCCACCACTCGCACGCGCTGGGCTTCAAGAACCGCTCGCAGGACGTGCACTTTCTGTACAACACCGTTTTCTACAACGGTCTGTACGAGGTGGACTTCATGACGGGCGATTCGGGTTACGGGCCGCAGGATGCGTTGATGGTGGGCAACTGGGTGGTGAAGGACCCGGATGCCGCCAACTACACGATCTTCGTCGGGTTCACCGGCCGCCAGGGCGGGACGCTGACAGCGGTGAACAACTACTTCCAGGCGAACCATCCGAACAACACGTTCATCAACGTGGACACCAGCGATCACTGTGTGGCGTACAACAACATCTTCGACAACAACGGCTACCCGGGGCTCGACATCTTCCGCGACAACATGGGTGCGAGCCTGACGGGAGGCAATAACTGGTGTTCGACGACAGCGGTGAACCTGGGGGATCTGACCGGGACGGTGTTCGGCACGGATCCGGGAGTGGCGGACCGGCTGGACATGGACTTCCACCTGACTGCGGGGTCGCAGTGCATCGACGCGGGCACGAACTCGGCGAATCCGCTTCCCGATAGGGAGCCGGTATATCCGATGGCTTGGGTGAGCCGGCCGGTGGACGGCACGATCGATATCGGGCCGTACGAGTATGCTTCGTACACGCCGATTGTGCCGCTCCCGGCGGAGAATCTGACGGCGACGACGCAGTCGGCGAGCAGCATCCTGCTGGAGTGGAGCAATCTGTCCACCGTGGAGGACGGGTTCATCATCATGCGCCTCAGCGATTCGACGGTTGGCTGGGAGGAGGTGGACTACGCGCCTGCGGGTGTGACGTCATACCTCGACACCGGTCTGGATTCAGGCACGACGTATGTGTACCGCGTGATCGCGTACAACAGCTACGGGGATGGCGCCTGCTCGAACGACGCGGAGGCCACGACGAACTGAAGCTGGCATTCGCAGAGTGGCAATGGGACGGGACGGGGCCGTGGTCCCGTCCCGTCTGCTGTGGCGTGGTCTCGTTCCGTCTGCTGTGGGTGGGAGTGCGGGCTGGGAGGCGCGGACGCGCGCGGAGAGGGTGGGTGGGCGCGCGGAGTCTTAGCCGACGAGCCGGAAGGGGGCGCCGTGGGGGATGTACTCGGCGGCGATGGGAAGGGTGTCGTTGATGTGCTGGGCGAGGGTGATCATGCCAGGCTCCTCGCTGACGGCGTGGTTGACCCGGATGACGGCATGGTCGTTGTCGGCGGCGAAGGCGATGCCTTCCCAGTACCAGTTTGAGTCGTCGCAGATGATGGAGACGTCGCAGTCGAGCTGTTGGAAGACCTCGAGGTCGCAGTAGCAGCCGGTGCCGATGCCGATTTTGGAGACGAGCTGGTCGGGGGGACCGACGACCTGGACGGATGGCTCGCCAAGTTCGGCCGTGCGAAGGGCGATGCGGCGCGCGAGGGCATGGAGGGTTATGGGGTCGATGTCATAGCGGTGCTGGAAGGTGTTGGGGCTGCGGGCGGCAGGGGTATCGCCGAGTCCGAGGTGCCTGGCCCAGGCATAAGGGATGCCGATTTCGGGCATGGCGTCCCAGGCGTCGTGGACGCGTAGGATGACGAGGTTTCGCTCCTGGATGAAGCGGAGTTTGCGGCTTGCGGCTTGGCGCCTGATGGAGCCCTCGGGCCAGGATTCGGCGGTGGCGAGCTCGTTGGCGTGGGTCCAGAAGGTGGGCTCGTGGGTGATGAGCATCTGGCAACCGTGGGCGATGGCCTCGCGGACGTTCTCGAAGGTGCTCATCCAGGTGACGCCGACGCGAGAGATGTCCCTGTCCGGGTCGCCCACGATGATGCGGTCTACCGAATCTTCGGGCGCGACCCAGGAGGTGATGGAGCGGAAATGGTCCAGAACCTCACGCGCTTTCACATCCCCCCCGTTCAGAAAAACGAGCAACTCAGCCGATCTTCTCTAGATTTGCGTATTCGGGGTCGAGCTTCCTGATTCCTTTTGCCGGGAATGCGACGGAGATGACGATATCGGCGCCGGCGCCGTTGACGGACACGACCATGCCGCGGCCGAAGGTGGGGTGGAGCACTTTGTCGCCGGCGCGGAATGGCGGTTCGCCGACGCCGGCATCGTCGAGGATTTGCTGGGCGGCGGGGGAGCGCGTGACGTCGGCTGACTCCCAGGTGATGTTGCGCGGGGCGACGGGGCCCATGGGCTCGATGAGGTCGTCGGGGATGTCCTCAAGGAAGCGGGAGGGTATGGTGCGGTTGGTGGCGCCGTAGATGGTGCGGTATTCGGCGGAGGTGAGGAAGAGGCGCTTCTCGGCGCGGGTGATGCCGACGTAGCAGAGGCGGCGCTCTTCTTCCATCTCCATGGGGTTGTCGCTGAAGGCGGCGCGGGCGATGGGGAAGAGGGCCTCCTCCATGCCGACGAGGAAGACGACGGGGAATTCGAGTCCTTTGGCGCTGTGGAGCGTCATCAGGGGGACGGCCTCGACGCCGGCC
>JALGTR010000314.1 GCA_029821265.1 Candidatus Zipacnadia bacterium | reverse complement strand
GTTCCGCGTCTCGACATTCATACAATCGTCGAGCTGCTCTGAGCGACACACCCTTCTCAACTTCCCGGAGTTCGTCCCCTGCTCACTGCTCGTTCTGGCACGATCGGTCCGGGTTGAACGCCGAGTATGGGCCGTGCGACCCCGGGCTTGGGTCGTCCTGGGGTGTTCTGGCCAGAACGCGAGCGCGCGCCCTGACGCATACGTGAGGGCGCGCGCTTCATTCCATCCAGTTACGCCGTCCGGGAGGCGGGCTGGTCGTCCGGAACGGCACGGGCTACGTCAGAGTGCGGTAGGTCCGCGGCCCACTGGGCGCGATCAGCGAGAGTATCCGATCCAGGTCCTCTGCGTCATGATATGTGATGTGGATGTTGCCGCCGCCCTTGGCCCGCGGCAGGATGGTCACCTTCGTGCCGAGACGATCGCGCAGTCGTCGCTTGGCCGCCTCAATATGCGGATCGGTCGGCTGAGGAGTGGGGGGCGGTGCCCCCTCATCTTCGTCCTCATCCTCCACCACTGGCGCCGGGGCCTCACGACAGAGCTCCTCGGTCTCCCGAACGTTCAGTTCCTCGGTCTCGATTCGCTCAAAGACCTCCCGCATTCGATCCGGCGTATCGGACAACGCCAGCAGCGCGCGGGCATGGCCCTGAGTGATTTTGCCGGCGGCCAGCGCCTCCTGCGCATATTCCGGCAGGTCCAGGAGCCTGAGCAGATTCGCGACGGCCGATCGACTGCGGCCGAGCTGTTCGGAGAGCTGTTCCTGGGTGAGGCCGAATTCGTCGATCAGGTGCCGCAGCGCCTGTGCGGTCTCGAGCGGGCCGAGGTCGTCGCGCTGCAGGTTCTCAACGAGGGCCAGCTCGAGGGCCTTCTCGTCATCGGCGTCCTGAACGACACACGGCACCGTGCGCAGCCCCGCGCGCTTCGCTGCACGCCACCGGCGCTCACCAGCGATGATCTGAAACTCCTCCGGGTCATCGGTGCGTCGGACCACTACGGGCTGAACGACGCCGTGCGCCTCGATTGAGAGCGTCAGCTCCTCGAGGGACCCGTCATCGAGCGTCTTGCGCGGTTGGTAGGGGTTTGGCTCAAGCCTGTCAACCTGCACTTCGAGCACGGCGCGGCTTCGGGCGAGCGCTTCGCCTGAGATCAACTCGCTCAGTCCGCGACCGAGACCTTTCTTACGCATCCTCGAAAACCTCCCAGTAGAGCCTACGATAGGCGGCTGAGCCGGGGCAGTGCCTGTCATATATGACCGCCGGCAGTCCGTGACTCGGTGCCTCGGCAAGCCTGACATTCCTCGGGATCTTTGCCTTGAATGTGCGCCCGGGGAATGTGTTCCGCACGTCCTCAGCGACTTCCTCGGCCAGGTTCGTGCGAGCATCGTACATCGTGAGCACTGCGCCCGCCAGCGTGAGGCCGGGGTTGATCTCGGCCTGCACCATCCAGACGATATTGGTGAGCTGAGACAACCCTTCGAGGGCGTAGTACTCGCACTGCATGGGGATCAGGACCTGATGGGCGGCCGCCAGGGCGTTGATCGTCAGAAGTCCCAGCGAGGGAGCGGTGTCGATCATGATGATATCGTACGCGTTCATGACCGGCTCGAGGACCTTCCTCAGGCGCGTCTCGCGCGAAATGACATTGGCCAGCGCCAGTTGCGCTCCGGCGAGGTCGATTGTAGCCGGGAGGCAGTCGAGATTCGGAGTGGATGTCGGGACGATAACCTCGTCGACCGCCGGATTCACCTCGTCTTCGCGTCGGGTGATGAGATCATAGAGGCAGTAATCGATCTCATGCCTGTCCACCCCGAGCCCGCTTGTCGCGTTCCCCTGCGGATCCGCGTCCACAACGAGCACGGAATGCCCCTCGAGAGCGGCGACGGCAGACAGGTTGATGACCGTAGTTGTCTTTGCGACACCGCCCTTCTGATTCACGACAGCGAACACTCTCGCCACAGAGGATCCCTCCAGCACAGACGCTGGTCAACGCACATATTCCACAGGGTTTCCCACGCCGGACCGCGATTACGCCGAATAGCCGGTGACCACCAGGCCGGGAACATTCGTCGGCACCGTGTCCAGGGTGCGAAGACCCATGGCGCTCACATCCGAATAGGCCGGATCGCCCTCTTTGTGAAAGGCAGCAACGTAGCCCCCTGAACGCACCACAGACCGAGCGAGCTCCAGCGCCTGCTCACCGCGAGCGAGCGCGCGGAACACCACGACGTCCCATCGATCTTCCCCTGGCGCCGCCGCATCAAAGCGACGCGCCGTGAGGTTGGGCAGCCTGAGACGCCTTATAAGCAACTCGCAGGCAGTATACGACCTTTCGGCGCGGTCTGCAAGGGTGACTTCCAGATTCGGCTCGATTATCGCGATGGCGGCTCCCAGAGCGCCACTGCCGGCTCCGAGATCCACGAGCGTGCCGCTGCGAGGGCTATCCGCGAGAGCGAAGTAGAAGATCCCGGGCAGGACGGCCCGCTCAAGTGCATTGTCAGGGCTGGCATATTGCGAAATACCTGAGGCTCTGGCAAACACAGCCACCCGCTCGGCCGCCGTGAGGAGACGTTCGCGCTGTGCCGGACCCAATTCAACGCCCGCTACGGCCGCTACGCCATCGATGTTCATTCCAGGCTCCCTGCGTTGTGGAGTACTTTGTTTCACGTGAAACAATATGCTCGCGCACTCATAGATGTTTCACGTGAAACATTTTCTGATCCCGCTCGATCAGACAATACTTGCGAAGTGTTTCACGTGAAACACTCGAGTCCGCAAAGCGAGAACGGCCCGTGCGCCTCCTCGCTCCCACTCCATGTCTCACGCGGCCTGTAATACAGTAGACCGGCGCGACGGACCTCGATTCGCGGATCGCACTCGCCCGCGGTTGGTCCTTCGCCGCAGTGGCCGGTTCCTCCTTTCCGTCGCGAGGTCTCAGTCGGCGGCCATTTCCACGGCGGCCGGTGTGAGCGGTGCGAGGTGGCGCTTCATGGCGGCCAGTCCCAGCAGGCGGCGATCTGAAGCCCGATGCCGGCGGGATAGGTCATAGATGTGATCGTCCTCATAGCACGGAGGAATGGCGCCGTATGCGTCCATTAGGCTTTGAGACGTTTCCTTCGTTTCCGGCCAGGCCCG
>JALGTR010000313.1 GCA_029821265.1 Candidatus Zipacnadia bacterium | reverse complement strand
CAGCCGCGCTGGTGCAGCTCGCTGCCGCCACTGCCAAGCCAGTTCATGCCTCCTGCGGGCCGCGGATTGCCGCCAAATCGTTCCCAGAGCCTCCGTGCGGCCTCGAGCACTCTGCGCATCTCCGTCCCCCTCAGGGCAGGTCCATCACCATTCCGTCGGTGGCCACAACGACCTCGATACCGCGCTCCGACGCGTACTCCTTCAGCTTCCGGATCGCGTCCTCGCCTCCAGTCACAATCTGGCTGCCGCAGTGCGTGACGATCATCCGCGGCACGTCGAGCTTCCGACACCATGTGAGCTGGGTCCTGACCGGGGTATGTCCAATCAGCTTGCCGCTGTCCTTCTGCCGGCGCACAAAGTTGCGGTCGATCGTTGCCCCGTCACCGATGTAGGTTGCGCAGCCGGCCAGAGCCGCCTCCCGGTCCTCGATGTAGACGAGGTCCGGTGCATAGAACACTGACACGCCGCTCGCGGTGATCCTGTAGCCGACCGCAGGGCACTTCGTCGAGTGCTGGACAGGGAAGCACTCGATCGTGAGCTCGCCGAGCTCGATCGTCTCGCGATGCTCGACCACGCGCTGGTCCTTGATCGGCCAGGCGCCCATCTCCTCCCAGACCTCAGGCGGTGCGTAGACGGGCACAGAAGCGCCGTTCTTCAGGCCAAATGCGTGGTCAGCGTGGCAATGAGTGATGAGGAACGCCTGATGCCGAGTTCGCCCGCACGTGCCGAGCCAGTCCTCGCCACAGTCGATCCGCACCGACGTTCCCCCATGGCTCACAAGCGTGGAGGTATGGTTGAAATGCGCCGCGGTGCGCGGATCGATATAGCCGCGCGTTCCGAGAAATGTCAGTCGCATGTCTGACTATTCGACGCAGTGGCGGGCAGGCCTTTGCCGCGGATCGGCTGCCACGGGCGGGGAGGGAACCCGCGTGCCTACTCGGAAGTGATGCCGGCTGTGGCTCAACGACGACGGTCCTGTGTGCGCCTGCGCCCGCAGTATCCGGGTCACGTGGGGAGCTCCGACTTCGTGCAGGATCGGACCTAACAAGGGACGCGCGTTCCGGATGCTGACGATCATCGACGAGTTCACGCGCGAGTGCCTGTCGGTTGACGTGGACAGGCGGCTGAGCAGCCACCGCGTGCTGGAGCGACTGACGGAACTGTTCGCCCAGCGTGACGCCCCGAATTACATCAGGTCAGACAACGGCTCGAAGTTCACGGCGAAGAAGGTGCGCAGATGGCTCAGCGAGTTGACCGCCGCGAATGGCGCCAGAGCCGGACATCTCTACCTCGCCTTTGCACAGCCCCGATCGGTCGCGGCCCCGAGTGGAGCCTCGGAGGGGGCGCTCATGGCCGCGATGTCAGCGATCACGGGACGATGGTCTGATGGCGCCGCCGGCTGGGTCACGCAACGCAGCGGGAGGGCGGCGCCGCCCACCCAGATGTAGTCGATGCGCAGCAACGCCAGCTTGCGCCGCCAGACGAATGTGTGTCCAAAGCCGCGCCCGGCAACGTCGAATGCGTCGCTCATCCGCTCGCGCAGCCTCCGCCAGTATCGCGAGGTGGGCGGTGTATTCATGTCCCCGAGCACCACGAACGCGCCGTCGGTCGGGAGAGCTTCGAGCAGGTAACCGAACTTCTCGTCACGAGTTTTTACCGCTTCCTCGAAATATGGCCCCAGCTCAGCAAGCTTGCGAGGCATCGGTCCTGCCTCGCGAGCCCGCGGGATGTGAACGCCGATGACCGTCAACGGAACTCCGCCGACGAGCGCGTCAACACGCAGCATCTGATGGACGCCGCCGTCGCCGGTCTCGATCTTCCGGGCCGAGACGACATGCCCCCGCACGTAGATTCGCACGTCGCCTGCCACTGCGTCCTCATACCCGGGCAGAAGATCATCCCACTTCCGGTGCATCGCCTCCTGGAGGCAGACGATGTCGGCGTCCCACGATAGAATGCGCTCTCTTGTGGGCTCCCGATCCCTCGTCCCCGCGTACACATTCCACGTGGCCACGCGCAGAACCGGCGCCTCCGGCGGCGCCTCGGGGGGAGCATTGACCTGAAAGCCGGCCAGCGAGAAGATGGCGACTGCGGCCACACCGAGATTGATCAGCGACAGGAGCCGCTGGCGGCCTGATATGGTCAGCAGCAGCGCGGTCGTCGGCGGGATCATCCATTGCACCTGCGGAGCGTACGTGAGGAGGGCGCCCGGCCACCAGTCCTCCCCCATATGGCGCTGGATGAGCCAGACTCCGAGCACGACGCCCGTCGACACGAGCGTGATAATGCGCAAGAGGCACCCGCTGCAGCAACAGGCGCCCCGCGCGTTCTCCCGGCGAGCGTCTCGAGCCTCCGTCACGGTCAGACCCGCAGATCACAGATGTTGTCGGCCGTCTTGCGGATCGTGCGGCCGTCGATGAACTCCCAGCCCTCGTGATCAGACGGGGTGACAGACACACCCTCGAGGTAGCGAATCTCCTGCGTATATGGGCCATCGAAGTAGTAGGGCTCTATCCTGTCAACCGCCTCACAGGCCTCACGCGCCTTCTGACGCGTCAGCTCGCAGGCTGCGCTGTGCGAGAGGTGGATCGCCAGCTCCCGCCCCAGCGCCTGCTTCACCGGTGCCCCCACGATGTTGGGGATGAGCTCTCTCGCCTCGTCCACCGCGACGTCGTCACCGGAGATGAAGACCGTGGGGACACCCATCGTCCCCGCCATCAGCGCCCGACAGCCGAACTCGCCCAACTCGACGCCGTTGATCCTGTAGTACTCGATCGTTTTGGATGAGTAGGTGTGGCAGAGCACGCCGCCGGTGCCCATCCGCGCGTGCTGGCCGACGAACATGACAGCGTCGAAACTCTCGTCCAGCGCGTAGGGGGGGCTGATCGGTCCGCGCGCGATCAGCTTCGCGTCCCGGTGGATCTCCTCTTCGAGGATTCCGCCGGAGCCGTGGCCGTCCCAGACGATGACCTCCGCATCGGCGTCGAAGTCCAGGATTCCGTCGATACAGGCGTTGACCTCACCGGTGAGCAGGCGCATCCATCGGGGCTTCTCCTCCGGTGAGACGTCGCGGGTCTGGTTGAACCGGCTGATGAGGGCCGGGCCCTCGAGATCGGTCATGATGTAGATCTTCATGCTTGAGCCTCCACTCGTTGCATCCTTCGACTGCCT
>JALGTR010000082.1 GCA_029821265.1 Candidatus Zipacnadia bacterium | reverse complement strand
TCCGTAAACCACCTTCGCTTCCGTGGAGCCTCGCAAAGCCCACTGAAGCGTCATCGTCTGTACCGAGGAACGTGCGTCGAGGTGCGCCAGGGCGCAGGCCCCGCAATTTGCCCCCTGGCGGCCCAGAAGATTTCGACGGACGCCATCCCGTTCCCTCCCTTTCGTCGGGCATTGAAGCCCCGGAGAAGGGCCATCGCGTATCATCGTCGAAAGATGCAATTGCCGGCTATGCCTCGAGGAGGACTGCAGATGAACTACGGCATTGTCTCGCTCCGTTTCGAGAGCATGACGGACGCATTCCGCGAGGGCCGAGAGATCGGCTTCGACGGCCTCGAGATCCCGTTTAACCAGATCGAGTATGAAAACGAGCTGATCTGGAGCGATGAGGGCATCCAGACACTCAACCATCTCCGCGAGCAGCACGGGATGGCGATCCCATCCTGCATGGGCGGGCGGTACAACCTCCGAAACTTCGTGGACGACGATCCGGAAGTCCGCGAGGAGGCCGAGCGGCTGATGCTTCGCCTCATCGACCAGTGCGCGATGGCCGGCATCCCCCGCATACTCGTCGCCTTCTTTGGCGACGGGGCCATCGAGGGTGAGGAGGGCATTCGCCGCGCGATCCACGGCGTGAGCCGTTGCGCGCCTCGCGCCGAGAGCCAGGGGATTACGCTGGCGCTTGAGACGACCGTGGATGTTGACACGCACCTGCGCCTCGTGGACGGTATCGGCTCCGATGCGGTCGCCGTCTACTACGATGTCGGCAATGCCTGCCGATTCGGCTGGGACGCTCCCTCTGGGATGCGCGTGCTGGCCGAACACGATCTGCTCGAGCAGGTCCACATCAAGGATATGACGCTCGACCACAAGAACATGCCGCTGGGCGAGGGGGACGTCGACTGGGACGCGGTGTTCGGCACGATTCGCGAGATCGGCTACGACGACTGGCTGGTGCTCGAAACTCCGGGCAGCGACAACCCGCGCGATGATTACGCCGCGTGGCTCGAGTTCACGCGGGAGGGCGTTGGGGACTGATCGATGGCATACGAGAGGGCCGACTTCGCGCCGCTGGCGGCCACCGGCTACGGCATCGGCGTGCACTGGACGACTGCGACCATGCCCCGCGAGGGCAATCCGCTGGCCTACGAGAGGGCCGTGGCACGCTTTGACGTGCCCGCGTTCGTGGCGCAGGTCAAGGAGATGGGCGCGGGCCATGTGCTGTTCACGTCCACGCACAGCCGTCACCACTTCCCATGCCCGCACCCCGTGGTGGACGGGATCCTACCCGGCCGGACCTGCGAGCGCGACCTGCTTGGCGACCTGGCATCTGCGCTGGCCGACGCGGGCCTTCGGTTTATCGTATACTACAACTCAGGGACGCACGCAGGCGATCCGGAGTGGCGCGAGGCATCCGGCGCTGACGACGATGCCGAGCGGTTCTTCGATAACTGGCGCTCGATTATCGCGTACCTCGGCGAACGCTACGGAGATCGCCTGACGGCGTGGTGGTTTGATGGCGGCTATGAGCTTGAGGCCGTCGGGAAGCGGATCGGCGGCGCCCCATGGGCCGACCTGACGATCGCCGCGAAGGCCGGGCACCCTGAGCGCCTCGTCTGCTACAACCCGGGCATCGAGAACATGCACTCGTACACGGATCACCAGGACTACTGGGCAGGCGAGATCTGCCGGCTCAACTTCATCCCGCGCGGCGATCTCACGCCGATGGGCCTGCCATGGTACGCGTTTGTATCGTGGCACGGTGATTCCCGCAAGCCACGCTGCGGGCACTGGGTGATGAACGCGGACAACCGCGCAGTAAGCTGGCGCTCACCGCCCGCCGAGGCCGCTGCCGGGATGGTTCGCGACTTCCACGCCGCAGGCGGTGCGGTCACCTTCAACCTGTTCTGCTACCAGGATGGCGATATTTACGACGGCGATTTCGCGACGATGCGGGAACTTGCGACGATCCTGAAGGCATGGTGACTGGCGATGAAGCAGGTAGGGCCCGGGGAGGTGCTGGCGCACAAGTATCCAGAGTGGGTCATCATGATCATCGCGTGTGATGCCGAAGGCAGGCCCAACATCATGCCCGCCGGATGGGGCATGATCTGCTCGGGTGACCCGCGCCTCGTATGCGTCTCCATCGGTCTCACGCGATACACCCACAGATGCATCGAGGAGACCGGCGAGTTCGTGTTCGCGTGGGCGGGCGAGAAGCAGGGCCAGCTCGTGAAGGACACCGGATCGACCTCGGGGCGTGATATCGACAAGTTCGAGAAGTTCAGGATCAGGACCGCCGATCCGGCCGAGATCAGCGTGCCGCTGCTCCAGGGCGCCGCAATCAACCTCGAGTGCAGAGTGACCGACAGCCTGCTGACCGGCGATCACACAATCTTCGTCGGCGAGGTCGTGGCCGCGCATCTGCCTGACGAGCCGATCGCCACGCTTCTGAACTTCGGCGGGGAGTTCGCGCCGGGCGCACCGATTGGTGACCTGACATAGTATGGATCATACTGGCAAGCAAGCTGCCGGGAAGGTGATAACGGATGGACGTCATGGATGCGGTTCGACAGCGCTTCAGCGTACGGAAGTTCAAGGAGTACGATATCGAGGACAGCAAACTTGAGCGTGTGCTGGAGGCCGCGCGTCTTGCGCCGTCGGCGCGCAACCTGCAGGAGTGGCGGTTCGTCGTGGTCCGCGATCCCGATATGCGCGCATCGCTGGCCGAGGCGGCCAATGGACAGAACTTCGTCGGAGAGGCCCCGGCGGTGATCGTCGGCTGCGCGGTAACCAGCGAGCACGTGATGTCCTGCGGGCTGCACTGCTTCCCGATCGACGTCTCGATCGCCATGGCGTACATGACCCTTGAGGCCGTCGAGCAGGGACTGGGGACCTGCTGGATAGGTGCCTTCAACGCCGAGAAGGTGCGCCGGCTTCTCGGCATCCCCGACGACGTCATTGTCGTTGGTCTCCTGCCGATCGGCTATCCGGACCAGGAGGCCCCGCCGAAGAACCGGTCGGCGCTTGATGAGATCGTGATGGAGGAGCGCTGGCGCAGCTGAGCGCCAGCCCTCCGTGGACCGAACGGGCCCCGGCATTCACCGGGGCCCTCTCCCTGCTCAGGTCGCGGCTGCTACTCGTGGATGATCGGTCCTCGATACGCCACACCACTCTCGACGCGCTGCCTGTGTTTGTCCATCATCTTCTGAAAGAGCGCCTCCGGCTCATCGTCGGTGACGATCGCAGCGCCGGTCTCCTTGTTGATAACCTCCAGCAGCTCCGGGATATGATCCGCGATCCCACCGGTGCCCGTCAGCGCCCCGATCAGCCGAGCCTCATCGTACGCGATCGCGAACTCCCCGAGCGTTCCCGAACGCCCGCCGATCACTACCACGGCCTCGCAGGTGCGGATGATCTCGATCTCCCGGCCCATCAGCCCCGAGCCGGTGAAGATCAGAGCGTCATACTCCTCCCATGGCGATCCGTAGACGTCACGGTGTTCATCCAGCGAGAGCGCGGGGGAGATCCCCAGGACCAGCGTCCCCACTTCCTTCGCGCCCAGGACCGCCTCGTGCGGCAGACCCGGTGCGGCACCAGTCACCACGATGATGTCGTGCCGCGCCAGACATCGCCCCATCTCCCGCGCCTTGCCCAGCACCTCGTCGCTGAGCTCTCCACCTGCGGATCCGACAACGCCAACCTTCATGCGCATCGCGATCTCTCCGTTCTAAGAGCCTCGTCACGTGCATACCGGCGACCCACCCCGGGCCGCCGGCGTCAATCGCCCTTTCGCCGTCACCGCACCCGGGGCCTCCGTACCGTCGGGCTGCTGCCCCGCCTGGGGCCCTTGACGCACTGATAGCCGTCTGCTACAATATGGCAGCAACAAACGGGTGGGGCAGTGGCGCAGTGGGAGCGCGTCTCCTTGGCATGGAGAAGGTCGCGGGTTCGACTCCCGCCTGCTCCACCACCTGACTGCCAGCGCGGGCTACCCTTCGGGGTCCGCGCTTTTTTCCGTTAATCCCACGGATCAGACGAAGGTTATGCTGCCCGCCACGCGGAACCTGTACCTGCAATCATCCATTTGGCCGATCTGGCGGCCACCATACGGCGCGAGGAGGCTGTAATAGGTGTACGATTGGAGAAAGCTCGTTCTCGAGGCAGCCGAGATTAGGGCCTCGGACGTCTTCTGGAAGGCCGGCGCACACCCGCATGTTCGTGTGCAGGGCAAAGTTCGCAAGTGGGACCATTATCCCGTGGTCACCGAGGAGATGACCGAGGCTATCGCCGCCGAGCTGATGACCGAGCGTCAGCAGGAGCTGTTCGATGAGTTCCCTGAGCGCGATATCGGTCTCACCGTCGGCGAGGCCTGCCGCCTGCGGGTCAACGTCTTCAAGCAGCAGAACACCGTCGGGCTCGTCATGCGTATCATCCCCCTCGACATCGCCACCATCGACGATCTCGAGCTGCCACCGGTCCTCAAGGACATCGCCATGAGTCCGCAGGGCGTCGTGCTGGTCACCGGCCCCACCGGCTCTGGCAAGTCCACCTCCCTCGCGGCCATGATCGACCACATCAATGAGAACCGCCAGGGGAACATCGTCACCATCGAGGATCCAATCGAGTACGTCCACTCCGACAAGCAGTGCATCGTCAACCAGCGTGAGGTCGGCGTCGATACCATGAGCTTCAGCGACGCCATGAAGTACGTCGTCCGCCAGAGCCCGGACGTCATCCTTATCGGTGAGATGCGCGATGTGGAGACGATGAACGTCGCGATGCAGGCGGCTGAGACCGGGCACCTCGTCTTCTCCACCGTTCATACGTCGAGCGCCTCCGAGACGATGGAGCGCATCATTAACATGTTCCCGCCGCACCAGCGGGATATGATCTGTCTGCGCATGAGCAAGTCGCTGCGCGCCATTCTCTCTCAGGCCCTGGTGCCGCGCGCCGACAGCGATGGACGGGTCGCCGCTGTTGAGGTTCTGGTCGCCAACCCGACGGTCGCCAAGCTCATCGAGGAGGGCAAGCCCGGCGACACCTACGCCGAAATGCAGAAGGGCGGCTACTGGGGGATGCAGACCCGCAACCAGGCGCTGCTCAAGCTGTATACGGAAGGGAAGATCAGCGCGCGCGACGCACTCTTCTACGCCGGCAACTACACCGAGATGCGCCAGATGCTGAGGCGTGTCAACCCCGCTGAGGCCGACGCGGCCTCGAAGGCCCAGCCCGGCATCGGCGGGGCACAGGGTGATGTCCCTGACGCGCAGAAAGTCGCCTCTGAGGCCAGCTCAGGCGCCGACACCTCCGGTCGTTCCGGACGTCGGTCACGCCGCTCACGACGCTGAGGCAGCAGACCGCCCGGCAGTGAGCCGGGCGTTGGTCAGATCGCAGATCCGACAACCGTGCCATCACCACGCTGGCGAGGGGATCGCAAATGGGTGACGATTACATTCGGAGAACGATGAAGGCGCCGGCCGAGCTTCAGGCCGCCGCCGGACGGACGCTGGACGGTGACGTGCTGCAGATGCTCATGCAGGCGTGTGCGCAGCTCGATGCCTCTGACCTGCACATCACCACTGGCGAACCGCCGATCTTTCGCCTCCACGGGCGTCTCTACCGTGTGGAGGGCTATAAGGAGCTGACGCGCGAGGATGCGCTTAGCGCCGTTACGTACCTCATCGGCGAGGACGAGCCAACGAACCGCTACTGGCAGCAGTTCCATGAGACCGGCGGCGCCGACATCGCGGCCTCGCTCGATGATGGCTCTCGCTTCCGGGTAAGCGTCTTCCAGCAGAAAGGCGATCCGGCCATCGCGCTGCGTCTTATCCCGAGCGAGATCCTCACCTTCGAGCAGCTCGGGCTACCCGTGCGAGAGGTGCAGGAGATGCTGCACAAGCCTCGTGGTATCATCCTGCTCACCGGACCGACCGGTTGCGGTAAGACCACCACGATCGCCTCGATGATCGACTACATCAACCGCGAGCGGGACACGCACATCATCACCATCGAGGATCCCATCGAGTACTACCATGAGGGCAAGCGCTCCATCCTCAATCAGCGCGAGGTCGGCGTGGACGTGTCGAGCTTCGCGGAATCCGTCCGTCGGAACATGCGGTCGGATCCGGACGTCATGCTGGTTGGTGAGATGCGCGACCTCGAGACCATGCGCGCCTGTCTGCAGGCCGCGGAGACCGGTCACCTTGTTCTCTCGACCCTGCACACGGTCAGCGCTCCGAAAACCGTTGACCGACTGGTGACCGCCTTCCCGTCCGCCGAGCAGGAGGAGATACGGGCAATGACCTCGACCTCCCTGCTGGCGGTCTTCTCGGAGGAGCTTATCCCGCGCAAGGATGGCAAGGGGCGAATCGCCGCCTACGAGATTATGGTCGGGGAGCCGGGCGGATCGCCGGCGATCGGGAACCTCATCCGCGAGCGGAAGACCTCGCAGATGCGGTCCACGATCCAGAGCAGCAAGCATCTGGGCATGCAGCTTCTCGAGAACGCGCTGGCCCGCCTGGTGAAGGATGACCTGATCAGCTTCGAGGAGGCCTACAACCGCGCCAACCAGAAGACCGACCTGCTGAACTTCCTCGATGACTACCCGATTCCCGAGGAGTACAGGCGGGCGGCCGAGGTCGCGGATGGCGGCTAATCCCGGCCGGAGCTGCGTCGGGGCATCGCCGCTTGCCGTTGGCCATTGCGCGGCAGGTATCTGAGGCGATGCACGGATCGTCGGCAGCCGGCGCAGTGCGGTCTGGCTGTATGGAGGCGTGCGGCTGCCGTCACCGCGTGCCTTTGGTATTCCCTGCAGTGTGCGGTTTTCGCACCGAATCACCGAGGAGGTTGACGCGTGCAACAGGGGCGTGGTCGAAGCGGCGCGTCCACAATTGCGGTCGACTTCGCCGAAAAGCTTATAGCACTTGCCGTTAGCGGCCTCAAGGTGGCGACGATCGCCTTTATGATCGCCGTCGTGTATATCCTGTACGGGGTCTACGCCGGGCATCTCGCCGGTCCGGTCGATGCGCGGGTGCTGCAGAATCTGGCTCTCATGGGCCAGATCATGGCGGGCGCGGGCGGGCTGGGCGTGATCTGCCTTGTGATCATCACCCACGACGAGGTCGCCTATGCCGTGGGCGCCGGCATCATCGGCCTCGCAATGATGCTCGGATTCCCGCTGCTGGTCGCCGGACAGGTGCAGGGAGGCGCTGAGCGCGCAGGCCAGATCATCACCTACTGGGCCACGACCACGGGCCAGATCATCGTCTTCGTTGTCGGGCTCCGCGTCGTCTGGGAGATCGTCGTCTTCATCAAGGAGGCGCCGGCTCGCCATGCCGCCATTGATCTGCGGTCCGGCGAGCAGGAAAAGCCGAAGAAGACGTATCGGGAGCCGTGGGGGCGACTGTCACGTTGCTGGGAGATGCCGCACTGTCACGACGCGATCAAGGAGATGTGCCCGGCCTACAAGAATCGCAAGAACTGCTGGCGAATCAGGCAGGGCTGCAACTGTGATCCGTATCTCATCGAATCGCTGCTACGCAGAGGCGCCGGCACACACCAGCTCCCCGAGGGCGACTCGACGTATGTGCGTTCGGACCTGGCCGGCGGCCGGGAGGCGGGCACGAAGCGCACGCGGGAGTGTCGGAACTGTCCGATCTTCAACGAGCATCAGCGCCAGAAGTTCCGCCTGCTCAACCCGATCCTGGTCAGCGCGGCGATCATCGGCCTGGTCCTCGCCTACCCAATCGTCCGGAGCGCGTACCAGACCGTGATCTCGGGCGCCGCGAGCCTGGCTGAGCGCCTGGCATGGGGCACACGCGTTCCTGCCAGCGACTGGATCCAGCGGCTCGACACGCCAATCGTGTGGTATATGTTCTACACGATCGTCGGTCTCCTCGCGATGTCGTACGTGCTCAAAGCGATAGAGTGGCTGATCCTCGAACGTAAGATACTCTAACGGCCCTCCGAGCGCAGGTCTCGCCATCGCACAACGTCCGACGCCCGGGCCATGGTGGCCCGGGCGTCTTTGCTCGGGGTAGGTGAGGACTACTCTCCGTGCAGCACCGTGATGGCGCGAACTGTCCGACCGCCGCGAGCATCCGTAGCGGCGGCTACGATCAGCCCCTCGCCATCGATCGGCACCTCAGCGAAGAAGCGGTTATCGCGATCGAGCCTAACCGGGGTTCCGTTTATGGTCACCTGCGCGCCGGGCTCGGAGACCCCGGAGACGAGAATGGTCTGGGCGTCGACGGAGGCGCGAAGCTCTGTGCCCTGATCGATGTCGAGGCGCGGGCCGATGATCCCGTCCAGCCGGAACCACTCGACGTCATCGGGCTGCGGCCCGGAAACCAGGGTGCTCCTCCTCAGCGCGGAGACCTGCTGCCCGGCCGCCACCGACGTCTGATCGCCTCCGGAGCGCACCTCGACGCGGCCTTCGTAGACATCGACTTCGGTCATGCCCCCTGGTGCCACAGCGATCCTGAAGACGGTGCCCCGAACGCCCGCGGTTGCGGTGGGCGTCTGAATCTGGAATTCGCTCTCTCCGTTGATGTCTGGGAGCACGCGCACCCAGATCTCGCCGGCGTCGAGGTCGAAGAGCGATGTGCGTTCGCGCGTGCTGGTATTCAAAGAGCACTCCCGAACCGTGAGCTGGGTCTCGGGGCCAAGCCTCACACGGGAGCCGTCAACCCAGTTGAGCGTGACGGTGGCCTCAGGCCCGGTCTTCAGCGTGGTGCCGGCGAAGATCCGCTCGGTTTCTGCAAGTGGCCGGAAGGGCTGCTGCGGGTCCACACGGACCAGAACCCGGCCGGCAACATCGCTGAGGGACGCGATCCGCTGCACGACGAACAGGGACTGAACCAGCATCATCCCGAGCACGATGGAGACGGCCAGAACTCCGATAAGCAGGACGACGGACTTGCGCATTTGGCACTCCCGGCACACACACAGACATCAGCGGTTGCGTCTGTTCTCCCCGTTTGCGTGATACCCGTCCAGAGAGCACCATAAACTTCACGCAGGCGCAGGAGCGTCGCGCCTGGACGCCCCCCCTCGACGTCCGCGTTCCGGACCCTGTGAGGCCGGACGGGAGGGCCGCCGATCGGTGGTCGCGCCGCCGCCGATGAGGGGGTCAGCGGCTATTCCTTAGGGCCCGACGCGCCCGACAGCGGTTACGTAAACCGCGACCTCACTGGTTCCGTCGATTCCCACGAGGTCCGCGACCTCGTCATCGAAGAATGCGGCAACATTGCACGCTCCGAGGCCGAGCGCCGTGGCCGCGAGCTGAACGTGGGCCCCGAGGTGTCCGGCGTCAAGGTAGAGGTAGCGATAGGCGCGATTCTGATACTTCCATGCACAGCGCGCCACGACCGCCCCCCAGACGAAGACGACGCCGGCCCCCTGCATCCACGTCTGACCGAGACACGCCTGCGCCAGATCCTCGGCGAAGTTGCCCTCGGCGATCATGCCCAGGGAGTGCCCTCGCACATCATAGTGGTAGATTCCTTCGGCGAGGTCCTGGACGGTCTGGACGACGGCGTAGGTCTCGTTTGGGTAGAGTGCTCCGGCCGAGGGCGCGGCGCGCAGCTCCATGTCATGGATCTCACCAGTGACGCCCTGCATCGCCCACAGAAGCTGCGAAAGCTGTCGCAGTGAGAGCGGCTCGCCAGTGAAGCGGCGCTGTGAGCGGCGGGTGGCGATGGTATCCCAGAGGCCTGGCCCGTCGTCCGTCTGAGGCTCGGGCAGTGCAACTGTGTCGAGGTATTCCTCGTATTCCTTATACGTCGGTGGCGGCGCTACCCACCCTGGCGCCTGCGGAACCGGACGTCCCCGGACGTACTTGGTGGCCTCCTGGAACTGTGGCCCGATGTTCGTCGGCATGTTCATCTGTTCGCGCCCCTGTCCTGAGCTTCAGTCGCACTGGGAGTAGCCGCAGTCGCGGCACACATTGCAGCCGCCCTCGTGCACGAGCGTTCCGCCGCACTCCGGGCATGCACCGGCATGGCCGAATGTCGTCCCGTTGAAGTCCATCGCGAGCTGCTCGCCCTCGGGCATCACGGACTGCTCGATTGCCTTGGCGACGGCGTCTGCGCAGGAGAGGATACGCTCACCGCCAGGCTCCCATGCGGGCATGTGGCAGGAGATGCCGCGCAGCTGCTTGATGACCTCCTCGGCCGGGATGCCGCAGCGGAAGGCGAGGGAGACCAGCCGTGCGAGCGCCTCGGACTGCGAGGCGGCGCAGCCGCCGGCCTTGCCCATGGCTGCAAACAGCTCGAATGGCCCATGCTCGTCGCGATTGATCGTGACGTAGAGCTTCCCGCAGCCTGTGCGCATGGCGCGGGTCTGCCCGGTCACCACCGGGGGGCGAGAGCGAGGAGCGACCGGTGTGGCAGCAGGCTGCTTTGACTTCTCGGTCTTGCCGGTCGTGAGCACCTGCTCCTCGCGGGAGCCATCGCGGTAGATGGTGACACCCTTGCAGCCGAGCTCGTATGCGAGGCGGTAGACGTGTTCGACGTCGTCAACGGTGGCCTCATTCGGGAAGTTGACGGTCTTCGAAACCGCGTTGTCGGTGAACTCCTGGAATGCGGCCTGAATGCGGATGTGCCACTCGGGCGTGATGTCATGGGCAGTGGCGAACAGCTCCCTGACGTCGGCCGGAACATCGGCGACATCGTGAAGGCTGCCCCTGGCGGCGATCTCCTTCATCAGCTCGGGGGTGTAGAAGCCCCTCTCACGCGCGATGCGCTCGAATATCGGGTGGATCTCGAGCAGCTCATCCTTGTCGAGGACGTGGCGGGTATAGACGACCGCGAAGAGCGGCTCGATGCCCGACGAGCAGCCGGCGATGATGCTGATCGTACCGGTTGGCGCGATGGTGGTGACCGTTGCGTTGCGCATCGGTTCCTCCCCGGCGACCTCGTACGTCGAGCCCTCCCAATTGGGGAACGCTCCGCGCTGGTCGGCCAGCATGCGGGACTTCGCGCGCGCCTCCTCGGTAATGAACTGCATAACCTGCTCGGCGGTGTGGACGGCCTGCTGGCTGTTGTAGGGAATGCCGAGGAGGATGAGCATGTCGGCGAAGCCCATGACGCCGAGACCGATCTTGCGATTGGCACGCGTCATCTCCGCGATCTCGGGCAGAGGCAGCTCGTTCATGTCGATGACATTGTCGAGGAAGTGCACTGCCAGATGGACGGTCTCGCGTAGCCGGTCCCAGTTGATGTGGGCCGACTCCCCGGTGCCGTCGACCATCTTCGAGAGGTTGATCGAGCCGAGGTTGCACGATTCGTGCGGAAGCAGCGGTTGCTCGCCGCACGGATTGGTGGCCTCGATCTCCCCGACGTGTGGGGTGGGATTCTTCGCGTTTATGCGGTCGAGGAAGATGATCCCCGGATCGCCTCCCGCCCAGGCGAGCTCGGCCATACGGTGGAAGACCTCGCGGGCGCTCAACAAGTCGGTTGCCTCACCGGTTCGGGGGTTGATGAGGTCGAAGGTCTCGTCGCGCTGGAGGGCGCGCATGAACTCCTCGGTCGCGGCGACCGATAGGTTGAAGTTCGTGAGGGCGGAGTGCTCAGACTTGGCCTCGATGAACTCGAGGATGTCGGGGTGATCGACCCGGAGGACCGCCATGTTGGCGCCGCGACGGACGCCGCCCTGCTTGATCGCCTCAGTTGCGGAGTCGAAGACCTTCATGAAGGAGACCGGGCCAGAGGAGACGCCGCGGGTGGAGCTGACGATGTCGTCCGCAGGCCGAAGGCGCGAGAATGAGAAGCCGGTGCCGCCGCCGGACTTGTGGATAAGAGCGGTGTTCTTGACGGCCTCGAAGATGCTCTCCATCGAATCCTCGATGGGGAGCACGAAGCAGGCGGACAGCTGCTGGAACTCGCGCCCGGCGTTCATCAGCGTGGGGGAGTTCGGCATGAACTCCCGGCGGGTCATGGCGCCGTAGAAGGCGTCCGCGAGTGCGGCCACGGCACCGTCGTCGGCACCGTAGTACCCCTCGGCGGAGGCGATGTTGTCGGCAACGCGGCGGAACATGTCCTCCGGACGCTCGATTACGTTGCCGTCCATGTCCTTCTTGAGGTAGCGCCGGGCGAGGACGGTGAGTGCGTTATCTGTAAGGTCGAGATCGGTTTCGATGGACGTTGTGGCCATGAGAGCCTCCGTACTCTATCAGATCGGTCCTGCTGCCGTTCGTCGGAGCGCGGCCATGTTCAGTGTTCGGCTCGAATGCTGAACATAGTTGCATGATACAGCACATGGCCGCTCCGGTGAAGATGGTTTGCGGCTTCAGATGATTCTTCCCGCGGAGCCCGGTAGCGTGGCGCTGGAATCTTAGCCGTCGGAGTGCTCTTTTCCTCCCGCCAATCAGCGCGCACGCCGATCCTGGGCGTGAGACGACGGCACCCCGGGCCGAGGGGACCCGGGGTGCGGGTGAACTGTAGGGCGCGGCGTAGTGCGCCTCAGTCCTCGTCTGTCTCGCTGGCTTCGTGCTCGGCTTCGTCCGTCTGGGTGATGGACGCCTCGCGCACGACCTTGGCGACGGCACACACATGTGCACCCTCGTCGGGGGAGACAAGCTTGACACCCTGGGTGTTGCGGCCGGTCCGTCGGATGTTCCTCACGGGCATGCGAATGAGCACTCCGGCGGAGGTGATGCACATGATCTCGTCGTCGTCGCTGACGATCTCGGTGCCGATCACAGGGCCGGTGCGGTCAGTGATTTTCATCGTGATCAGGCCAAGGCCGTTGCGGGACTGGCGACGATACTCACGAAGCGCGGTCCGCTTGCCGAGGCCCTTCTCCGCGACCACGAGCAGATCGCGATCGTCGTCTCTGGCGACTGCCTCCGCCGACACCAGCTCGTCGCCGTCACGAAGCCTGATGCCCTGGACGCCCCGCGTGTTGCGGCCCATCGGCCTGACGTCCTCCTCGCTGAAGCGTATCACCATTCCGTTGCGTGTCGCGAGCAGGATGTCGCGCTCGCCATCCGTCCAGATGACCCAGCGCAACTGGTCGCCCTCCTCGAGGGAGATCCCGATCAGGCCCTTGCTGCGAAGCGGCGTATCGTACTCTTTGAGTTCGGTCTTCTTGACGTAGCCGTGGTCTGTGACCATCAGCAGGTAGCCGCCCTGGTCGTAGTCGCGGACGGGGATCCACGCGGTGATGTTCTCGCCATCCTCGAGCGGGACGATGTTGCGGATCGGGGTGCCACGCGCCTGCCGGGACGCCAGCGGCGCCTGCCACGCCTTTGCGCGGTAGACGTTGCCGCGGTTGGTGAAGAAGAGAATGAGGTGGTGGGTCGTCGCGACGAAGATGTCGGCGACGGTATCCTCCTCCTTCTTCGTGAGCGCGAGGACGCCGCGGCCGCCACGGCGCTGCACGCGGTAGGTATCCACGGGCATGCGCTTGATGTAGCCGTCGCGGGTGATGGTGATCGCCATGTCCTCCTGGGCGATGAGGTCCTCGGTATCGATGTCCTCGGCCTCGGAGCTATGGATCTTCGTCCGGCGATCGTCGCCGTGGCGCTTGACGATATCGCGCAGCTCCTGCTTGATGACCTTCGACTTCTCGTCCTCTGAGGAGAGGATCTCGTTGTAGCGCGCGATGGCCTCCTCGAGCTTGGCCTTCTCTTCGGCGAGGTCCTCGTAGGACAGCCGGGTGAGCTGGCTCAGACGCATGTCGAGGATCGCGTCCGCCTGGGCCTGAGAGAAATCGAACTCGGACATGAGGCGCTCGCACGCGGCGCCACGGTTGTCACTGGCGCGAATCAGCGCGATGATCTCGTCGATGACGTCGAGCGCACGAAGCAGGCCCTCGACGATGTGCAGCCGCGCCTCGGCCTGGCGGAGCAGATACTCGGTGCGGCGGGTGATGACCTCACGGCGGTGGGCGAGGAACTGGTTGATAAGGTCCTTGATGGTGCACTGCCGTGGCACGAGCGAGCCGCCGACCTTCACGAGGGCGAGCAAGTTCGCGTTGAAGTTCGTGCGCATCTGCGTGTGCTTGTAGAGATTGTTGAGGACCACATCGGTGTTGGCGTCGCGTTTGAGTTCGATCACCACGCGCATACCGTTGCGGTCGGACTCATCGCGCAGGTCCGAGATGCCGTCGAGCTTGCCATCGTTGACGAGATCGGCGATCTGCTCGAGCAGGCTAGCTTTGGAGACCTGGTAGGGCAGCTCGGTGACGATGATGGCTTCGCGATTGCGTGGCATCGGCTCTGGCACCGCGCGTGCCTGCATTGTCACTGAGCCCTTGCCCGTGGTGAAGTAATCGAGGATGCCCTTCCGCCCGAGGATCATCCCGCCGGTTGGGAAGTCGGGGCCCTTGATGTACTGCATGAGGTCCTTTGGCTCGAGATCAGGATTGTCGAGCAGGGCCTCGGCCGCCTGGGCAACCTCTCGGAGGTTGTGGGGGGGGAGATTGGTGGCGTAGCCGACGGCGATCCCGGCTGTTCCGTTGCACAGCAGGTTTGGGAATGCGCCGGGCAGCACCTCGGGTTCCTGGGTTCGCTCATCGTAGTTGGGCTGCCAGTCAACGGTCTCCTTGTCGAGGTCCTGAAGCATGTCCATGGCGACATGTGAGAGCCGGGCCTCGGTGTATCGGGCGGCGCCGGCGGGGTCACCGTCAATGGAGCCGAAGTTGCCCTGCGGGTCGACGAGCGGATAGCGTATGGAGAAGTCCTGGGCCATGCGCACGAGGGTATCGTAAAGCGCCTGATCGCCGTGCGGGTGGTAGGTCTTCATGGTTTCGCCGACGATCGAGGCGCACTTCACGTGGGCACGGTCGGCGTAGACGCCCTCGTCATTGAGCGCCAGAAGAATGCGCCGCTGCGAGGGCTTCAGACCGTCGCGCGCATCGGGCAGCGCCCGCGCCACGATGACGCTGAGCGCGAACTGCATGAAAGAGCTTTCCATCTCCTGGTGGAGGGGAATCGTTTCGATCTCGTCGCGCACTGTTTCGTCTGCCATCAAAAGCTCCCTGTTCTGGCTGCGATAGTTGCTCTATGTCGCGCGGAATCGGACACTCGCGGACGTCCCTTCGGGGTGTGTCTATTATACACCATCGGGGGGTCTGGCGTCAACGCCATTCGGGGCTGTTTCGGGCCGCTACGGGGCATTTTCGGGCGATTCTGGAGGGGTCGGCGATCTGCGCCGTGAGGGAGGGAAAGACAGGTGGCGGCCGGCCTCGGGAAGGGCCGGCCGCGAGCTTTGTCGGAACGCCTCAGGTCGGCTTAGTACGCGCGCGTGACAGAGCCAGAGGCGTCGATCTCGACGGTGCCAGTATTGCCCTCGGCGACGAGTTCCCCGTTGCCGTCGTAGACCGCGGTGAAGCTGCCCTGGATCAGTGTTGTGTTACCGCTGGCAACCTGTGCGGTGCCGACGCTGGCCGGTGCGGTATCGTCCACGATCATGATGCTGACGACGTCACCGGTGTATCCGTTGAGGTAGAGCGCCACATTTGAGGGCGAGGAGGAGAATTGCCACAGCAGCGGCTCAGCTCCGGGTCCCGCGTCCTCGCGCAGGTTGAGGATCTCGGTGGCACTGATGCGAAGACAAACAAGCTGACCGTAATAGCTGGAGGTGTCGTCGAGCGCCGCGACCTCTATGCTGTTCGTATATGCGGGGTCGATGGCTGGTCGGAGGAAGTTGATGTAGCCCTCCTCGCCGAAGACCAGCACACCGACGAGCGCGTAGTTCCAGATCGGGTTGTAGCCGTGATCGGCACCATTGGGGCCGATGAGAACACGGCGGATCTGAGGCTCCGGGCTGCCGAGGTGTGTGGCGGTGTCAGAGCCGGTATTGTCGGTGACCTTGTAGGCACGATAGGGCGCCCCGGTCTCCTGTACCCAGATATCGAAGTCTCCGTCACGGCTGCTGGCGTAAGCGACCAGTTCCCCATCGCTGGAGAAGGAGCCCTGCCAGTTGGCCGTATTGGTGGCTGAGAAGTTGGTCGCCTCTCCCGACGAAATACTGGAGGTCATCAGGAAGAGATCGGCCGTGAAGAAGGTGTTCCAGCGCTCGAAGAGGA
>JALGTR010000081.1 GCA_029821265.1 Candidatus Zipacnadia bacterium | reverse complement strand
TGCGGCGGTTGACTCGCTCTCGGCGCCCGGAGCCTCGGCGACCTGCGTTCCAGCCGGGTCCTCGACGGTCCCGTCCTGAGGGGTATGGTCGATCGCGTCCGCCGACTCTCGGGCGATCATCGACTCTGTCGGTTGCATCTGGTCCGTTGCATCGGGGCTCTGCGCGAAGATCACGACCAGCAGCGCTGCGGCCGCGGCCAGCCCCGCGAGACCGCCCATCACGCGGCGCCAGGCGAAGACGCTCTGCCGCCGCGCGTCAGCCGCCACCGCGACGGAGATCCGCCTGTGTAGTCCTGCGGGCGCCGGCTGTCGGGGCGTGTCACGGAGCACACTCGACGTGCGCTCCATCTGCTTGAATGCGGCAAAGCACTCCTCGCAGGCGAACAGATGCGCCTCGAGGACCTCTCGCTCGCCCCCGCTCAACTCGTGGTCGATGTACTGAGACGCCAGCTCCACGCACTCCGCGCACGTGATCTCCCGCACCGGCGCAGCATTTGCGACCGCCGCCGTGATCGCCGCCTCCAGATCCGACGGCGCCGCCGGTCTCGGGATCGCACCGAGCACGTCGGAGACCTGCCTGAGCCGCCGTACGCGCTCGGCGCACCGCCGGCAGGATTGCACGTGTGCCTCGATCGATGGGCGCGCCAGTGGATCAAGCTCGCCATCGATGAGGCTCTGAAGCTCCTCCGCGTCAGGATGCCAGGCCACTGTAATACCGCCAGAAGACCTCGCTCGCGCGAGGAAGGGGTTGTGCGTTGGGGCCCTCAGGCCCCGCGGGGGCGAACTGCATCGGTGGTCTGCGCGTGACCCCGCATGATGTTAGACAGGAGGCCCGGTCAAAGGTTTCGCTACGACGGAGATTTCCCCGGATTGTTCCCTGACAGCCTACGCGCGAGGCAGAATCTGCTCCCACCACCGGCGCAGACGGTCGAACAAACCCGGCGGGCTTGTGGTCTCGGCGACGGCCGCATGGCCATCCCGAGCCGCCAGAAGCGTCAGGCCGACGCCGGTTGCGAAGATCGGGTTCGTGACCTCTTCCACCCGCCCCATCAACCCACGTGGACTGCCCACACGCACCGGCATGTCGTCGAGCACGCGCGACGCCAGCTGCTGCCACGTTGTTGCGGACGAGGGTGAAAACTTCCTCCAGCCTCGGCTCGATGATCTCGGCGACCAGCTGCAAGGGCACATGCTCGGTCTCATCGCCGTCCGCGAGGCTCACCTGCACGGTCTCGTCCGCGTCGATCCCGTTCGGAAGGGCCGAGGCGTAGCGGCACTTGAGCTTCTCGGCCTCATCGAAGCTGACGCGCAGCAGCCGGGAGATGTCGCGAGTCACGTGGTTGCCGCCTACGGGGATTGCCGAGGTGTGGGCGATCGCGCCATCCACGAAGACCGCAACGTCGGTCGTTCCTCCGCCGATATCCGCGAGGATCACCCCGAGGTCGCGCTCCGCGTCGGTGATGACAGCGGTTCCCGTCGCGATGGGCTCGAGCACGCGGGCGGCGACGTGAATACCGGCGTCCTCCACGCAGCGCTCCACGTTCTCGACGATGCTGGCGGTGCCGGTCACCGCGTGAAGCTCGACGTCCAGCCGTCGACCGGACATGCCCACCGGCCTCGTCACGCCGCTCTCGCCGTCAACCGTGTAGCCGCGAACAACCTCGTGGATGATCTCCCGGTCCTGGGGGAGCGGAACCGCGTCGCGGGCGCTCTGAACAGCCCTCTGCACATCCTCCTGGGAGATCGCAGGCCCCGGGGAGACGTTTGTGCGTCCCGTGACGTTGACTGAGGAGATGTGGGCCCCCGTCACCCCCACGTATGCGCTGGAGATCTCCAGTCCGGCCTGCTCCTGGGCCAGCCTGACGGCCTCTCGAATGCACGAGATGGCGTTCTCGCGATCCACGATGATGCCGCGCTGCAGACCGGCCGAGGGAGTCAGCCCGACGCCCATGATCTCCAGCCGGCCGTCCACATGCGGCTGGGCGATGATGGCGCAGACCTTGGTTGTGCCGACATCGACGCCGGCTACGGGGGCAAGCTCGGGCAAGAAAGCGTTTCCTCCGGGAATGATTTCGGGCCCCTCAGGACCCGCTTCGCATCGACTTCGACCGTCGTCGGGCGGAATTCGCCGCCGAAGGCGCACACTCCTCCGTTCGCTCAGCCAACGGGCTTATATGTCGGCCGCGAGGGCACGCGCAGGTCGATGTACAGGGGGGTCACGTCCTTCGCAGAGAGCTGCGCCAGCAGCTCACCGAAGAGCACGGTCTTCTCGTAGAGCATCCGCTCATTGCCGAGCTTGCCGAGCACGCCGTCGGCGGTGAAGACCGAGATGCGCGCCGGTCGGCTCAGGTCGATGCTCGCTCCCGCCAGAAGGTCGTATTCCCTCAAACCGCGCATCACGTCGCGCACCCACGCCATGTCGCGCTCGCGCAGCCGGGATCCGGGCCTGACGAGGTTCGGGTCCTCGATGTGCACCACCGGCAGGTCGGTCGCCTTCTTCGTAACCCACCGCAGGCACACGCCCTCACCGTCGATCGTCATGTACCGGCCCTCGCGGACAACCATCGCGATCGGCTGCCGAGGCTGCACCGAGATCACCAGGGTCGACGGCAGCTCCCGCGCGATCGTGACCTGCTTCGCGCGAGGCAGCCCGCCAATGCAGCGCTCTATCGTTCGGGTCGGCGGCAGCCACACGGTCCCGAAGCGCAGCTCTGCCGCGCGCTCCGCGGCCTCAGCCTGCAGCTCTTCGTCAGGTGACACAACGTACACGTCGCGGATCATGAAAAGCTCCGAAGCGCCGACGCCCGCGACCAGCCCGACCAGCCCTGCGAGGATCACCAGCCAGGCCGCCGCGCGCAATGATTCGTGCGACACCGGCGAGCCGGTGCGCTCTCGCCTCCCAGCGGCGCTCCGCCGGTATCCCTGGCCCCGCTCCCGGGTCACGGCGAGCATGCCAGCTCCTCTCCCACCCGCCGGATGTCGCCGGCACCCAGTGTCAGGATCATATCCCCCGGGCGCGCGAGCTGGCGCAGGATGGCCACGATGTCCTCCTTCTCGGGCACGTAGCGCACGTCCACCTCAGGCGCCCGCTCGGCGATGCGACGAGCGATCTCCGCGGCGTCAACGCCCTCCATGGGCTCCTCACGCGCGCCGTAGATTCCGGCGACCACCACAACGTCGGCCGCCGACAGTGCCTCGGCGAACTCCGCCATGAACGCGCGGGTGCGGGAGTAAAGATGCGGCTGGAAGACCGCCACGATCCGCCTCTCCGGCCAGCCGCGGCGCGCCGCGGCGAGCGTCGCCGCGACCTCCGTGGGGTGGTGGGCGTAGTCGTCGATGATCTGCGCGCCGTTCAGTGCGCCAAGACGCTCGAACCGTCGGCCGACGCCCAGAAACCGCTGCAGACCTGCGGCAACCTGTGTCGGTGAAACGCCCAGCCGCAGTGCCGCCGCCGTGGCGCCGAGCGCGTTCAGCACATTGTGCTCGCCCGGAACCTGCAGCTCGACTTCGGCGACGCATGTCTGCTCGACGAGCAGTCGGAAGCTGGCGCCGCCCGGCCCGAGCTTGACGCGGTCGGCCGAGACCGCCGCCTCGGGTGTCAGGCCGTAGGCGATACTCTCTCCGGCGCAGGACCTCGCGATCCGCGCAAGCTCGGCCGATTCCGCGCCCCAGGCGAGGAAGCCCTCGGCCGGCACGAGCCCGACGAACTGCTCGAAGGCGCCGCAGATGTGCTCGAAGGTCCCGTGCTGATCGAGGTGATCGGCCTCCACGTTGGTGATAATCTCCGAGCATGGGCCGTAGCGCAGGAAGGTCGCGTCGCTCTCGCAGGCCTCGAAGACCGCCAGCGGCTCGCTGCCCGCGTGGTAGTTCGCCCCGATGTTCACCACGTCACCGCCGATGATCACCAGCGGGTCCCGTCCCGCCTCCAGCAGGATCGTCGCCAGCATCGAACTGGTCGTTGTCTTTCCATGCGTCCCGGATACGGCCACCTTCTCCATGCCGCTGACGATCGCCGCCAGCAGCTCCGAGCGGTGGTAGATCGGCAGCCCGCGCTCCACCGCGTCGGCGAACTCCGGATTCTTGTCCAGCACCGCCGTCGAGCGCACAACGATGTCAGCCCCGGCGGCCCCCCCAGCAACCTGCGGCACGGTGACCTTTACGCCGAGCTCCCGCAGGCGCTGCAACCGCGGGCTTTCGCGCTGATCGGAACCGGAGACCTGGTATCCGCGCTCGGCAAGCACGGCCGCCAGGCCGCTCATCCCAACGCCTCCTATGCCGATAAGGTGAATCCGCTGGCGGGGGTTCAGCTCGAGCTGTCTCGTCGCGACCATCTGCCACGCTCCAGGCGAGTGGACGATGCGGCTTACACGTGTCTGTAACATTCTACGACCTCTCCGCCCTGCCCGCAAGCTCTTCGTCGGCGGCCTGCAGAACCACCCGCGCCACCTCGCGCGCAGCGTGCGGCTTCGCCTGCTCCCGCGCCGCTTCAGACATCGCCTGAAGCGTCTCCGGATCGCCCAGAATATCGCTCGCCAGCTCCAGCAGCCTCTCGGCCGTGAACTCCTCGTCCTCCACGATCACCGCCGCCCCGGCCTCAGCCAGCGGCTCGGCGTTCAGTCGCTGGTGACCGCCAGCGAATGGATACGGCACCACGATCATCGGGACCGCGTGCAGGCATAACTCCGCGAGGCTCCCCGCCCCCGCCCGGGTCACCGCCAAATCAGCCGCGGCCATCGCCGGACCGGTGTTGGGCAGATGCTCGATCAGGTGGTAAGCCGCGGGCAGGTTGGATTCTCCGCCCAGCGCCGCGCAGATGTCGGCGTAATCCAGCGATCCGCTCAGATGCACCACCTGCAGCCCGAACTTCTCGAGCAGCCCGGGCAGCGCGCCGACCACCGCCCGGTTCAGCCTCCGCGCGCCCTGGCTGCCACCGGTCACCAGGAGCGTCCGCAGCGACGGGTCGGGCCCGAGTGCCTCGACCGCCTCCGAGGCCGCGGCCTGCGCGACCTCTCGCCGCACCGGGTTACCCGTCACGATCGCCTCGCCGCCGAGCTTCTCCGCGGCCTCCGGCGAGACCGTGGTGATCGCCCGCGCCCAGCGTGCCAGCAGACGGTTGCCCCGGTCCGGCTGTATGTCCGCGGCATGCACCACCAGCGGTACGCGCGCCAGCCGGGCCGCGATCCCAACCGGCGCACCCACGTTGCCGCCCGTGCTGAAGACCGCGTCGGGCCGGAAGTGCGCGATGATCCGCCGCGCCGCAACCACGCTTCGCGTCAGCGCAACCATCCCCCGAACCGCCTCCAGCGACGGCCTGTAAGGGAGCGGGCGCGCGGGAATCAGATCATGCGGCAGCCCCCGCTCGACGAGGATCTGCTCGTCGATCCGCCCCTGCGCCCCCACGAAGCGAACGTCGCAGTCGGGGGCAAGCTCGCCAAGCTGCTCGGCGACTGCGACGCATGGGAAGAGATGCCCGGCGGTACCGCCGCCGGCCATCAGTACGCGCCTGGCGCTCACGGTTCGCAGCACCTCCGCTGGCGCGACACCGCCAG
This sequence comes from Candidatus Zipacnadia bacterium, assembly GCA_029821265.1. Taxonomy (GTDB): domain Bacteria; phylum Armatimonadota; class Zipacnadia; order Zipacnadales; family UBA5352; genus JALGTR01. Next base: position 11,898 of record JALGTR010000081.1, on the reverse strand, counting down.
CACGAGGCCCGCGGCCACGGCTGCCGAGAGCAGACTCGTGCCACCGCCTGAGATGAACGGGAGCGTCAGCCCCGTGCACGGCATGCAGGAGGTGTTTACGGCGATGTGCGCGATGGCCTGCAGTGTCAGCATCGCCGTCACGCCGCCCGCAAGGTAGTAGCCGTATCGCGAGCGCGAATCGCGCGCGATCGAAAGCCCTCGCCACGCCAGCAGCGCGATTCCCGCCATCAGCGCGAGCGCACCGACCAGCCCCAACTCACAGCCGATCACTGAGAAGATGCTGTCGGTATGCGGCGCGGGCAGCGACCGCCATTTGTCGGGGCTCATTCCGATGCCGGTCCCGAGTATCCCCCCGCGCGCGTTCGCGATCAGCATGTTGACGATGTGATAGCCCGCGTCTCCGGCGTTTTCCGGATCGAGGAACGCCTTGATCCGCTCCCACCGGTAGGGCTTACGGAACGCGAGCGCCAGTCCGCCGAGAAACATCACCAGGCTCAGCGGAATCAGATGCGACAGGCGCATCCCGGCCAGAAACAGCAGCGAGAGCATGATCAGCGCGAAGATTGTGGCCATGCCCTGATCGCTCTGCAGCAGCATCACCGCACCCACAATCGCGGTGATGATGATCACCGCACCCCAGGCAGACCCCGGATCCTCCTTGCCCTCATCCCGTCGCGCCAGCACGCCGGCCAGCACGAGGATGAAGGCGATCTTCAGCAGCTCCGAGGGCTGGAACTCCGGCAGCCCCCATATCTTCAGCCAGCGGGGCGCGCCACCGTGCACAACGCTCCACGGTGAGTTCCACGCCAGCACCGCCAGTACGAGGCCGAGCACGAACAGCGCCCCACTCGCTCGCTGCACCGTCGTCAGCGACAGCCGGCTCACCAGCAGCATCGCGATGAGGGCGATCCCCACATAGACCGCGTGTTGCGTCACGTGCCGGAAGGGATCCCCGGGCACCCCGGCGGCGTCCGGTCGGCCGTCCACCGGGAAGCTCGCCGAGAAAACAAAGACGATTCCCACCACCATCAGAGCCCAGGTGCCGAGGAAGTACGCCCGGTCCATCGGGGTCCGGCCCCTCGCTTCATCGACCGAAGCTACGCTCTCTTCGCGAACTCGCGTCGCCACCGTTGCCATCCCGCTCATGCCCCCATCAGCGCCCGCACGGCCTCGCGGAACACCCGTCCGCGATGCGCGTAGTCGTCGAACATGTCGAAGCTCGAGCACGCCGGCGCGAGGATGACCGTGTCGCCGGGCGTGGCGAGCTCCACCGCCAGGCGCACCGCCTCATCCATGCTTCCGGCCCGCTTCACGGCGGCCCGGTCGTCCATCAGATCCGCGATCCGCGCGGCGCTCTCGCCGATCAGCACGGTCGCACGCGCCCGCTCGCTGAGCAGCGCCGCCAGATCCCCGAAGTCAGCCCCCTTGTCCTTGCCGCCCACGATCGCCACGAAGGGCGTCCTCAAGGCCGACAGGTCCGCCACCGCAGAGGATGGATTGCTCGCCTTCGTGTCGTTGATGAACCGTATCTCGCCCGGCGCGTCCACGACCTCCATGTGATGCGCGGGGCCCTGATACTGCGCGATACCGTCGGCGATCGCCTCCGCCGCAACGCCAAGGGTTCGCGTTATTGCCGTCGCCACCAGCACATTCGAGAGGTGATGGCGGCCCGGCAGCGGAAACGCATTCGCGGCGCAGATCTCCACCTCCCCATCGACTCTCGCGATGATCCGTCCGTCGCGGACCAGGACGTCGGCCGAGGCATCCTCGGTCGAGACCGTGACCTTCCGGGCCGCCGACCGCATGCCCAGCGCCCGCGCCTCCGGATCGTCAAGGTTCACGATCGCAACGTCCTCCGGCCCCTGGTTCTCAAAGATGCGTGCCTTCGCAGCCCGGTAGTCCTCGAAGGACGGGTGCCGATCGAGATGATCCGGCGCGACGTTCAGGACCGTGGCGACACGAGGGTGGAACTGCGCGATGCCCTCGAGCTGGAAGCTGCTGACCTCCACCACCACCGGCGTCGATCCCGTCGCGTCCGTCAGCTTCTCCGCCAGCGGCTCGCCGATATTGCCCGCGAGAATGTGCTCGACGCCGGCCTCCCGAAGAATGTGCGACACCAGCCGGCAGGTGGTCCCCTTCCCGTTGGTCCCCGTGACAGCGATGATCGGCGCCGGGCAGAGCAGATAGCCAAGCTCCAGCGTTCCGATTGTTTCGACCTGAGCCTCTCGCGCCGCCACGAGCGCCGGATGATCCCAGGGAACGCCGGGGCTCGCGACGACCATCCGCGCGCCGGCGATCTCCGCGAACCGCTCGAACCCGCAGACGGTCTTCGCTCCCAGCGCCCGCGCCTCGGCGACGGCGTGCGGGATCGCCTCACAGCGCTTGCTATCGGCGAGCGACACCTGCGCGCCCACCTCGACCAGTCGCCGCACACACGCCATCCCGCTGCGCCCCGCCCCGATGACCGCGATCGGCCGCTCGCGCAGGGAGGCCCGGAATGCCTCGATCTGCTCGGTTGTTCGCACCGGCTTTAGCGTCATCGCGTCAGTCTCTCAATGAATCAGCAGATACGCGATCAGAAGGGCCGTGGCGGCGAAGGCGCCGCCGACCACCCACAGGCGTGTTACGATCGTGGTCTCCGCCCACCCCACCAGCTCGAAGTGATGGTGCAGCGGCGCCATGCGCAACACCCGCCTGCCGGTGAGCTGGAAGCTGACCACCTGCGCCACGACCGACAGCATCTCGACGAGGAACACGAACCCGACGATGACCAGGAGTACCTCCAGCCGCGCGGCGATCGCGATCGCTCCGAGCCCGGCACCGAGGCCGATGCTGCCGACATCGCCCATGAAGATCTTCGCGGGCGCCGCATTGAACCACAGGAAGCCCCCGGCCGCTCCGGCGATCGCCAGCGCCATCAGCGCGAGGTCATGATGCCCCAGCATAAAGCACGCCCCGGCCAGCGCGATGCCCGCCAGGGTCGTCAGGCCCGCCGCCAGCCCGTCCAGGCCGTCGGTGAGGTTCACGGAGTTGGCGCTTCCAACCAGCACAATCGCGGCGATGATCCTCCACCACCAGCCCGCCGGGTCCAGCGACGCGAGCGCCAGCCCCGGGATCGCCGGCTCCGCCGGATGTGCGCCGACATACCACACGAACAGCCCGGCAAGCGCGAACTCGATGATAAGGCGCACAGTCGCTCCGAAGCCGTATGCGCCCCGCCGGCGCAGCTTCTGGTAGTCATCCAGCAGCCCCACCACGGCCATTCCGACGAGGAACAGGATCACCGCCGCTGCGCGTCCGTCCAGGCCGAGCCTGAAAAGCGACACGATCGCGGCGATGATCAAAAACGAGCCGTGGATCGCCAGCCCGCCCATCGACGGCGTTCCCGCCTTCTCGAGATGGCTCTCCGGACCATCCTCCCGCACATGCTGGCGGATGTTCGCCCGGCGCAGAGACGGCAGCAGCGCCGCCGTCAGCAGCGCCGTCATCCCCGCCCCTACGACCAGGCTCAGCCAGCCGAGCACCAACTCACTCGTCATCTGACAGCTCCTCCACGACGCGCTCGAGCTTCATCCCGCGCGACGCTTTGACAAGCACCACGTCGCCGGGGCCAAGCTCCTCGCGCAGAGCCTCCGCAGCCGCAGAGGCATCGCTTACCCGCTCGGTACGGACTCCCAGCTGCAGGGCCTCCTCAGCTGCGAAGGCGGCAAGCTCACCGACGGTCACGAGGTGGTCCACGCCCGCCTGCGCCGCAAGTCGCCCCACCTCTCTGTGCGCCGGCTCGGCCTCCGGCCCCATCTCGAGCATGTCCCCGAACACAAAGAGCCTCCGGCCGGAGCTCGCTGACAGCACCTGCAGCGCCGCCGCGACCGAGTCCGGGCTTGCGTTGTACGCGTCGTTGATCAGCATCGAGCCGTTCGGCCCGTCCACTCTCTGCATTCGCATCGACGCGCCCGCATGCCGCTCCAGCGCCTCGGTCAACTGCCGGAGGCTCGCCCCGAGATGCGCCGCTGCGGCAGACGCCGCCAGCGCGTTCATCACGTTGTGCCTGCCGGGTACACCCATCCTGACCTCAGCCTCGCCCAGCGGGCTGATGAGGCGGAATGATACACTGTCGATGTGGCTGTCATCGATCTGCACCGCACGGAAGTCCGCATTCTCGGCAGTGCCGAACGCAACGACCGGTGACTGCGCCATGGCCCGCAGCACGTCATAGAAGAAGTCGTCGGCATTGAGCACCGCCACGCCGTCGTCGGCGAGGTGCGGCAACAGCTCCGCCTTCGCCTGCGCAATCGCCTCCCGCAATCCCAACCGCCCTACGTGGCTCTGCCCGATGTTCGTGATGACACCCACGTCGGGCTCGGCGATGCGCGCCAGGTAGTCGATCTCACCCGGCCCACGCATCGCCAGCTCCAGCACACAGAATCGATGCTCCTCGGTGAGCTCCAGCAGCGTCTGCGGCACGCCCACTTCGTTATTCCGCGTGCCCCTCGCCGCGAGCGTCGGGCCGACGAGCGACAGCATCTCGCCCAGCATGTCCTTCGTGGTCGTCTTCCCGGTGCTGCCCGTCACCGCCGCGATTCGCGCCGGCATCCGCTGCCGGTGCATCCGCCCGAGCGCTCCGTACGCCTCCAGCGTGTCCTCCACGACCACCACCGGCAGGTCCTCAGGCACCGTCTCGGGCTTCGACACCACCGCGGCCGCGGCCCCGGCGTCCTGCGCCACGGCCAAGAAGTCATGCCCGTCGTGCTGCTGGCCCACCAGGGCCACGAACAGCTCACCACGCTCGATGCTGCGCGTGTCCGTGCTCACCCCCCGCACCGACACAGCCTCCCGGCCTTCGGCCACCTCACCGCCCGTCGCCTCGGCAATCTCACGCAGGCTGGCTGCAAAGCTTCCGTGCGGCACCTCTGTCACCCCGGGCGCGTTTGCCCTATGCATAGAGCGCGGCGGCTATCTCCCGCGCCACCTGCCGGTCATCGAAGTCGATTCGTCGGTCCGCAAAGATCTGATAGGTCTCATGACCCTTCCCGGCGATCAGCACGAGATCTCCGGCCTCCGCCTCCCGCAGCGCCAGCTCGATCGCCGCCCGCCGATCCGGCTCCACCCACCACCGGTCGCCCACCGCCCCCGTGATGATCGCCTCGATGATCGCCGCCGGGTCCTCCGACCGCGGGTTGTCCGACGTGATGATCGTCAGGTCCGCAAGCTCGGTCGCGATCCGCCCCATCTTTGGCCGCTTGTCGGGATCCCGGTCTCCGCCGCAGCCGAAGACGCAGATCAGCCGACGCGGCTCGAGTTGCCGCGCCACCGTCAGCACATTCTCCAGCGCCTGCGGCGTATGCGCGTAGTCGACGACGATAGCGAACGGCTGACCGGCGTCCACTCGCTCGAACCGCCCGGGGACCGCCTCCAGTCCGCTCAGACCCGCCGCGATCTGCTCCGCGTCCAGCCCCATGACATGCGCCGCCGCTGCCGCTGCGAGGGCGTTGTGCACGTTGAACCGTCCGGGAAGCCGCAACTCGACCCTCGCCCGGCCGGATGGCAGAGCAAGCTCGAAGTTCGAGCCCGCATCGTGCGTCTTCAGCCTCTCCGCGCAGACATCCCGCGGCCCGTCGATTCCGTAGCTCAGCACCGAACAGCTCGCCCGTCTGGCGATCTCCGGCCCGAACTCGTCGTCGAAGTTGATCGCTCCCACCATCGGCTTCTCTGAGGCCTCCGCGTAGCGCGTGAAGAGCAGCACCTTCGCGTCGAGGTAGCTCTGCACATCCCGATGGAAGTCGAGGTGATCCTGCGATAGGTTCGTGAACACCCCCACGTCGAAGTGACACCGCCACGGCCTGCTCAGCACCAGCGAGTGCGACGAGACCTCCATCGCCACGACCTCGACGCCGGCGTCGGCCATCTCCCGAAGCTCCCGCTGCATCGCGATGGCGTCAGGCGTGGTCCGCGGCGCCTCCTCCAGCCGATCCGCCGATCCGTAGCCCAGCGTGCCGATGACCCCGCTCCCCAGCCCGCCGCTGCGGGCGATCGCGTCGATCAGGAACGTGGTGGTGGTCTTCCCGTTGGTGCCCGTTACGCCGGCCAGCCGCAGTCTCAGGGACGGATGCCCGTAGAACTCGGCGGCCAGCTCCGCGCAGGCCACCCGGCCGTCCCGCACCTGCGCCCACGGCACGCCCTCCACCGTCGTCACATGCCTCGCGTCGTCGAAAACCACCGCCGCGGCTCCGTTTACCAGCGCCTGCGGGATGAAGTCGTGTCCATCCGCCTCGAAGCCGCGGTAGGCGATGAAGACATCACCTGGCTCCACCTCCCGCGAGTCCGAGGCCACCCCGCGCACGATCGCGTCACCGCGGTGAGCCACCACTCCCGAGAGTGCCTCGATAAGTTTCTCGAATCTGACCGGCCCCGGCATCTCATCGTCCTCGGTTGGGAAAGATACGGTCGCCGCTCACGGCGCAGGTGCACTGACCACGTCCTCGCTGATCTCCGCCTCCTCGGGCAGCAGGCCAGCCTGGCGCAGCGCGGCCATCGCAATCGTGCGCGCCACCGGCGCCGCGACCTCAGAACCGTGCTCACCCACCGATGGCTCGTCCGCGGTCACGAGGATCACGAAGCGCGGATCATCCAGAGGAGCGACCATCACGAAGGACACGATATTCCGCCCCGCGACGAATCCTCCCTCCTCCGGGATCCACTTCTGTGCCGTGCCCGTCTTCCCGCCGACCGCCAGCCCCTCGATCTTCGCCCGCCACCCGGTTCCGTGCTCCACCACGCCCCCCATCATCTCGCGCACCTTCGCCGACGTCTCGGCGCTGCACACCTGCCTGATCTGAAGCGGCGGGACCTCGCGGATCACACGCTGATTCTCCGCATCGGTCACCGCCTTCACGATGTGCGGTTGCAGCAGGTGACCGCCGTTGACCACCGCGCAGATCGCCGTCGCCATCTGTATATCATTCACCGCGACGCCCTGACCGAACCCAAGGTTCGCGAGGTCGCGCTCACGCATCTCCTCGACAGGTCGCAGTGAGCCGCTGACCTCGCCAGGCAACCCGATCCCGGTCTTTTCGCCGAAGCCGAGGTTCTCCAGGAAGCTGTGGTAGTGCTCCGCCCCGATCAGCAGAGCGAAGCGCGCCGCGGCGATGTTACAGGACTTCGCGAGCATCTTCGCGAGGTCGGTGGTGCCGTGAGGATGATCGTCCCAGCACCGCAGCGGTTCGCCGCCGATCTGTGTGACCCGGTTGCATACGTAGGCGATCCCGGGATGGTACTTCGGCGACTCCAGGACCGCAGCCGCCAGCAGCACTTTAAACAGCGAGCCCGGCTCGTACTGCCGCACCACGGGCAGGTTCTGCAATCGCGCCGTAATCTCGTCGCGCTCGCCCGGCTCAAGGCCGCCGGGGTTGAAGTTCGGGCGCGATGCCATCGCCAGGATCTCTCCGGTCCGTGGGTCCATGACCACGCAGGTTGCTGACCGGGGCTTGCTTTGCTCCATGCAGTCGTCAAGCGCCATCTCCGCGACCTGCTGCAGCGACCAGTCCAGTGTCAGCACCAGATTCTTGCCCGGCTCGGGCGGCAGCACTCCGGTCGAGTCCTCGCCGAGGATGCTGCGCCCGTACGCGTCGATATGCTTCGCGCGCGTCCCGGGACGTCCCGCGAGCAGGAATGCCCAACGAAGCTCCATGCCATCGAGGGGCTCGTGCCAGTCGCTGCACCGACCGATTACGTGGCAGGCGAGCCGTTCACCGGGGTAGATGCGCGTGTACTCGCGGATCGTCCAGACGCCATCGATGCCCTTGCGTTTGAGACCCTCGACCCGCTCGGGCTCCAGCAGGCGGTGCAGGTACGCGAACTTCGCCCCCCGCTCGGCGCCGCGTTCGAGCCGCTCTCGGAGCGCCTCGGCGTCCAGGCCGGTCAGCTCCGCGATCTTCCGCGCCGTCGCGGCGATGCCGTCCTCGGAACTCGCGATCTTGGTGGGATTCGCACAGATGCTCTCCATGGGAACGCTCACGGCCAGCGGTTCGAGGTCGCGAGCGTAGATGCCGCCAGGTGCGGGCCGGCCGGGATCCGGCCCCGCATGGCGCACGCGATCCAGCTCCATGTAGTGCGCTCGCCTGACGACCTGCACGGAGATGAGGCGGAGTGCGATTCCGGCCATCAGAATCAGCACGATACCCATGAACCAGCGCGTTCGCACCGCAGCAACCGAGTGCGGCAGCTCGCGGCGCGGATTTCGCTGGTTTGAGCGCATCGTTCCGTCCTCGGCACGACGTGAGCGTTGGGGGTCGATCGAACCGTCAGTCCACCGGCGCGGCCGACGCGTACATCGTCGGCGCATCCTCCTGCTCTTCGCCCAGCCGGGCGCGCAGGTCCCGCCGCCGTTTGTCCGCCGAGGGCAATTCTGCGTAGAGGCTCGGCGGCATGTCACGAAGCTCCACGCGGATCGTTCCGCGCGGCCTCGTCAGGCCGCGCTCTGCGATGTGCCTGCGGATTCTGTCCGTCTGGCGCAGCTCGGCGAGCTGCTTGTGCAGCTCAAGCTCGCGAGCCCGTACCTCTTCGACACGGCGCTCCAGCCTGCGCCTGTCGCACTCGAGCGTTGACAGGCGGGCGCACGCCACCAGGTACAGCACCACGCCGGCACCGACCATTCCGATGATCAGCGCCGGTCTGATGTACAGGTCCCACGTCCTGGAGAAGGCTGAAACGCGAGGGCTCCGAACCGATGTGCGCTCCGTGGAGGCTGTCGATCGCCGCATTGCATCTCCCTCCCCTTCGGTTCGGGTGGTGCACCGGTGGACTCCCATCACAGGGCGTTTCCGCACTCCCCATCCGCCACCGCGCGTCCGCCGGGCCAGGCTGTGGTGTGGCAGGGCGGGCGCCCGTTCGTCAATTGCCGCTATCCGATGCTTCCGTGGACCGCGTGTTGTTTGGAAGACCGTAGCTGGCAGTCTTGCGGCGACCATTTCTGCGACGTTGCTGCGATGTTGTGCTACGATCTATGGTCCGTGCTGTGCAGCATCCGTGCTGCCTGTGTTGTCGGGGCGCCCGCCCCGTCGTCCCGGTAACCGGCGCCTGGAGCCGGCTATCGAGAAAACCTGTTGTCCGTCCTGTCGCCTCCCTGTGACGACGCTCTATACCCGCTGTGCCGCGTGCAACCTGGCGCTGCGGGCCGCGGGGTTGTTCTCGACCTCGCTCTCGGATGGGAACAGGGGTTTGGGCGTAAGATACTCCACCTTCGCGTCCCTCTCCGGTCCTCCGATAAGGCGCGGCGGACCGATCGGCCCGCCCTCAAGCTTGCGCAGCGTCTGCCGCGCGAGCCCGTGCTCGAGACTGTGGAAGGTCAGCACAACAAGCCTGCCTCCCGTTCGGAGAGCGTCCACGGCCGCTTCGATCCCCCGCCGCAGGGTCTCCAGCTCATCGTTCACCGCGATCCGCAGCGCGAGATACGCCGCCGGGATCCGCTCCTCCGGATCGCGTCCCGCGAAACCCAGAGCCTCGCGCAAGATCTCGGTAAACCGACCGGTAGTCTCAATCGGCTCCTGCCGGCGCTCCCGGACGATCGCTCGCGTAACGCGACCAACCTCCTGCCCCCGCAGCGTCCTGCCGAACAGCGCCTTGAGCTCTCGCTCCGAAAGCTCGTTCAGCAGATCCGCCGCCTTCGTGGGCTGGTCCGGGTCGTAGGTCATCTCGAGCGGCTCGTCCTCCCCCCACCACGAGAATCCCCGGCCCCGGCCGACCGTCCGCCCGGCGAGCTGATCGCGGCTCACTCCGCAATCGATGAGCATGCCCCACACGTTTTCAATGTCCAGGTCGGATAAGACCTCACGAATCCGATCGTAGCTCTCTCGCACCAGCGTGACCCTGTCGGCGTACTCCGCGAGCCTCTCGCGGGCCACCTCGAGCTGCGCGGGATCCCGATCCAGGCCGATGATGCGGCCGTCAGGCCCCGAGTGCTCCAGGATCACTTTCGAATGTCCGCCACTGCCGATCGTCCCGTCAACGTACGTACGACCCGCCTGCGGCTGAAGATACTCAACGACCTCGTTGGGCATGACGGGCACGTGCTCGGGAGCCCTCACGCCTCCACCTCGTCCTCCTCATCACCGGCCCCGAAACGCTTCCGTGCGATCCGCTTCAGGTCCGCCGCCCGCTCCTTCAGATACGTGTCGTACTTCGATTGCAGCCACAGCTCGTGTCGCGGACCGAGATTGAGAAGAATCACCCGCGATTCGCCCGGGCGCAGGTCCGCCCATTCCCTCAGGTGTGCCGGAACCTTCATCCGACCGCGGTCATCCAGCTCGACCTTCGTCGCTGGCGCGATGAAGAGCCGCCGCAGGTCGTCCAGGTCAGGGTCCATCTGACTCCCGCCTGAAAGCTCCTCCCGGAAATCCTCCCACTGATCCTTGCTGAAGACCAGCAGTTGACCGTCGAAGCCCTGGGTGAGAATGACCACTCCGTCAAACTCGTCTACCTGGTCATCGCGCAGCGCGACGCGAGAACTCGCGTCTATCGTCTTTACGCTGGCGCCCTCCAGGTTCATGTCTGCCTTCTCTGTGCCCTAATTAACCCGCTACTCCCCGCATCGCGCCCCATAATAACCGTCGCTTCCCCACGTGTCAAGCCGATTCCGAGAAAGTCGCAGGATTTCCTGTCCGCGCCCTCGCTCGTAGGCCACCCCTCCACGCGGTTCGCTTCGATTCGCCATGCGCACGGTTCGCCTGCGATCTTTCACGGGGAATCGCAAGGGATAGCGGGGCCTACCCCGTACATGCAAAGCGCCTCCGCTCTGCAGAGCGGAGGCGCCAGGTATCTCTTCGTCTGCCCGCGTCAGCCGCAGGCGCGCAACTGCTCGATTGCGGTGGCATATCCCTCAGGGTGTTGCAGGACGAACGACCCCGATACCACCACGTCTGCGCCCGCCGCGACGAGTCGTGAGATGTTCCCGGTTCCGACCCCGCCGTCCACCTGGATGTACACCTCACGGCCCAGATCCTCGATCATCGACCGGACCTGCGCAACCTTGTCCACGGTATTCTCGATGAACTCCTGCCCGGAGAAGCCGGGATGCACGCCCATCACGGTGATCATATCGCACAGCGGAAGAAGCGGTTGGAGCTGCTCGGCCGAAGTGTCCGGGTTGATCGCCAGCGCCGGGCGCCTGTCCGCGTCCGCGACGGCCTCGAGGAACTCCCGAGCGTCATCCTTCGCCTCGATATGGGCCGCGATGATATCTGCCCCGGCCTGCAGGAAGTCATCGAGGTAGCGCAGCGGCTCGGAGATCATCAGGTGGGCGTTGAAAGTCAGCGACGAAGCGTCCCGACAGGCCCTGAGCGGCAGGGCGCCGTGCGTGAGATTCGGCACGAAATGCCCATCCATCACATCCCAGTGCAGCCAGTCGGCGCCCGCCTCCTCGAGCGCCCGCACCTCCTCCCCCAGCCTCGCGAAATCTGCGACCAGCATCGACGGTGCAACTATCATCCCGCGCACCTCACGTTCCGAAAGCCGGCGCACCTACCGCCGACGGTAATCCTCACAGCGTCGCGCATTCGGCCGCTCCGGCCGCCTGCACGCGTCCCCGTAATCGTAGCGACACGAATCGCACAGAAACTGCCCGGGGGCTCTGAGCGCCACCCACCAGGCTCGTATCCTCCGCGCGATGGTACGAAACCACTCAACGATACGGCCCACGTCTTCACTCCTCTTCTGCCCCAGTTGCTCGTGCTATACGCTGCAGCTCCCAGCGCAGCCTGCCCGCCGACGAGAACGCATTCGACGCCGCGACGAGCAGCAGACGCCGGTCGCCAAGCGTGGCCCACTGTGCGACAAGACGGGCGCGGCGCGAGGCCAGCGCACTCCACCGCGGCGAGCCGAGAGCGATGGCGTCGGTGAACGCCT
>JALGTR010000080.1 GCA_029821265.1 Candidatus Zipacnadia bacterium | reverse complement strand
GCGCGACTGGTTCGGGAGCATGCGTCAGATGGCCGCACGTCTTCGCGCTGAGGCGGGTACCCCTGATGCGGGATGATGTACCGGCGAGCCCTGCGCCCGAGCGGTGCAGGCGCCTGCAGGCCCTGCTGGTTGACTGGTTCGACGCCGGGCAGCGCGGTCTTCCGTGGCGACGCACGAGCGATCCCTATCGGATCTGGCTGTCGGAGGTCATGCTCCAACAGACCCAGGTGGAGCGGGTCATCGACTACTATGAGCGTTTTCTGCTGCAGTTCCCGACCATTGAGGCGCTGGCCGCGGCATCGCTCGATGACGTTCTGAAGCTGTGGGAGGGCCTCGGGTACTACTCGCGCGCGCGGAACCTCCTCGCGGCGGCGCGGATCATCTGTGAGCGTCACGGAGGGCGATTTCCGAGCGACTCTGAGGCCGCACGCGCGCTTCCGGGAGTGGGGGAGTACACGAGCGGCGCTGTGCTCAGTATCGCGTACGGAGTGCCGCTGCCCGCGCTCGACGCGAACGCGGTGCGTGTCTTCGCGCGGCTGTTCGGGGTTAAGGGCGACCCAGCGCGAGGGGAGACGCGGCGGCGCCTGCGCGAGATCGCACGGGCCACCGTTCCCGATGATCGTCCGGGCGACTTCAACCAGGCCGTCATGGAGTTGGGGGCCACGGTCTGTATCGCAGGTCGGCCCGACTGTCTTGTCTGCCCTGTCGTGGAGACATGCGCCGCCCGCGCGGCAGGCCTCGAGACGGAGATCCCACCGCGACGCCGGTCGAGCACTTCCGCCGTCACAGAGGTCGCGGCGGTGGCGCGAGATGGAGACTGCGTTCTGCTCATGCAGCGCCCCCACGACAGCTACTGGCCCGGACTGTGGGTCTTCCCGTCGGCTGACTTCGACGGCCCGAATCCCGGGGAGGCCGTCGAGGCGCTACTGCACCAGGCAGGGCTGGAGGCCGAGGCCGGGCATACGCTGCTCGAGCTGTCATACGGAATCATGGACCGGCGCGTGGAGCTGACGGTCCTCTGCACGGAGGTGGGTGGGGAGCCGACGGCTGAGCGATGGCGGTGGGTGGCGCTGGCGGAGATTGAGGACCTCGCCATGCCGTCGCCGCACCGCACGATCGCGCAGGCTCTGCCGGGCGGCTGAGAGGCAGGCGTCACTCCGCGAGCGAACGGAACAGGTCCAGCCTCAGCTCGCCCTTTCGGTCCCAGCCGAACTTGGTCTCAATGTACTGCTGCACCGTGCGAGGCTCGATCGGGGCGTCCTTCACGCAGGCACAATCGCAGTTGCCGACGTGCATCGCCGGAACTGCACGTGCGCAGAGGTTGATCCACATCTCCTCGCCGAGGTCGCGCTTCCCTGGCTCACCTCCATGCCCGGTCGCCTTCGGAGATGCGAAGATGCCTGGCGCACGGCCCTTCGGCTGTGCGTTGAGCCCTGCCATGGCTTTTCCGAGAGTCAGCGCGCACTTCCGGTCTCATCCCATCCGCTCGGCAACGACCACTTCCCAGAGCGTCAGCACCGGCGCGCGGTTGATCATCACAACCTGCTCGGCCACGATCGCCAGCTCCTCGGGGCATCTCCTACATGATGGAGACGTGCGATGCCACCAATGGGATCGTCAGCTCCTCGCAGGGCTGGACGGGGTAGTCGCGGACGGTGATCGTGCGACCCGCCGCGCTCTCTATCTCCCAGCCGGTGGTGCCGCCCATCGCATAGCTGCCCCGCAGGTTGAGGCCGTGCGGCAGGGGCTGCGCGAGCGTGAAGCTGCGTCCCGCCGCTGCGGTCACCTCGAGCGTCAGCCGCGGTTGTGGCATCATGAGCTCCGTCTCACCGGCGGCCAGCCGGGTGCCGTCCACGATATGCATCGCGCGAACTTCCCCACTGGCGTCGAATGACACGAGGCCGAAGCGCCCGGCCATCTCCACCTGGCCGTAGCTGCGCGGTTCATCGTCGAGCGCGGAGATGATCCAGTCGGTCCGGTCGGCAAGCTCAACGACAATGGCGACGGCGCCATCGTCGGGTCGCACCTCGCGAACGGAGCGAACCGGCGTGTCTCCGTCGATATGCGGGACGATCGCCGCGGTGAAGACGCTGTCGAGGGCCTCGCCTGAGCGCTCGGCGAGGATCTGTGTTATCGGCGGCGCATGGAGCTCGGTCCCCCGGTATGTGCGCCAGCCCGGCGCGTCAGCGACGATCAGTCGGTCGATCGGCGAGGGCATCCACACGTCCATGGCTGCGCCATCTTCGAGCTGCCAGGTGCCGCGCCACGCGTCGTCCGGTTCGGCCGCGCGAAGGTTCTTGAGGTAGGAGATCGTACCATCCACCGGCGAGCTCGCGAGTTCGTGCAGTGTGAACTCGCCGCTGTCGGCGTTGAGTCCGTACTGATGAAGGTCGCCGCCGGTCACGCGGAAGATATCCACCGCGTAGCAGGTGTCGCCGGGGAGCTGAATGAGCGCTGTGGTGCGACGATACTGGGAGCACTGCTCGTAGGCGTTCGCCGAGGCCTGCACGACCTCCACGCCCGGGAGCGAGGCGAACATCTCGAGCGTCGAATGGCGGTTCGAGGTGATCTGATTTGCCCCATCGACCGTCACGATGTTGTGCGAGAGCGTGCTGCGGGTCCACGCGTTGCGCGGATCATCCCAGATGTATCCCCGATCTGACGCCATCTCCTGGCCCAGCGCGAAGAGCGAGATCCCGAGCGTATCGTGGTGGCGGTGGCCGTGGTATTCGTAGCCGTTGAAGTAGAGGGCGTTCTGGCCGTGCGGGTTGCCATTGCGGAGCACGGCGACATGCCATCCGGGGAACCACTCGGTGCGTAGTGGCAGCTCGGTCTGCCCGTTGGCCGTTAGGTCCGGCGGGCGGTACCACAGCGCGTAATCGCCTCCTCTTTCAGAGAGCGGGGCGCCCTGTGTGGTCGCCAACAGGCCCGCGTAGGCCTCGCCGTAGTGATCCGCGAGGATCTCGGCCCAGATCGACGAGAGGCCGGTGTTGTAATGCGTGTCGCCGATCACCGGGTAGGTGAGGTCAGGGCGGAGCATTCGCACCATCGAGAGCAGGCCCAGTCGGTAGCGCTCCAGTTCGTCGTACGGCTGGAAGTTGTCGAGGCGCTTACCGTCCTCGGGCTCATACCCCGGCGGATCGGAGTATCCACGCAGAATGTCGGGGATCTGGCGCATGAGCCCGAGGTGCATGCTCGAGTATGAGGGCGATTCGCGGCAGAGGCCATCGAAGTGGAATGAGCCGGCGAGCAGACGCTCAATGCCATCAAGTCCCCGGCGGAC
Source organism: Candidatus Zipacnadia bacterium (assembly GCA_029821265.1). Taxonomy (GTDB): domain Bacteria; phylum Armatimonadota; class Zipacnadia; order Zipacnadales; family UBA5352; genus JALGTR01. Next base: position 13,132 of record JALGTR010000080.1, on the reverse strand, counting down.
CCGTTCGGGCTGACCGAAGAGGATGCCGCAGGCCGCGCTGAGCGCTCGGCCAGGCCCACACTTGTTGTTGATCGCGTCGTAGTTCTCAAGGTCGGAGCATCCGGCGAGGATCAGGTCGTTGACAATGCGCCGATCCATCTCCTCGGAGAGGACCGGCGTTCCGTCTTCGTACCGCGCGTCGCGGATCAGATCATAGGCGACTGCGCAGTCGAGGAGGAATGACCCTTCGCCGCCGGCGCCCGGGTGGAAGCGCCCCGAGCCCCAGAAGTTCTGCAGCCGTGTGCAACTGGTGTTGCCGGGGAATGACGTCACGGCCGCGCCCTCAGGCAGCACGCCCATGGGGTCATGCTCGCCCATGTAGTCCGCGGCGTCGCCGGGTGGCATGTCCGCGTAGGTGCCGTAGTAGCTGTGATACAGCCAGTTCGGATAGCGCTGAGCAAATGCATCGAGCACCCACGCGGCGCGCTGTGCGTACTGTACGTCGTTGGTGATCGCATACGTTTTCGCAAGCGGCAGGATGGTGTCGGCGATCCAGCTCGCCTTGAGGTATCGAATCTGCCCGCTCCAGCTCACGTGGATCGGCCAGCTCGCCCAGCGGTAGGCGTACTTGCCGGTGTCATCCTCAGGATGGGCGGCCTCCTCCGGGGGCACGTAATACGTGAACGTCTGGCCCATCCGTTCCGCAGTTATACTGCCCGTCTCGGGGAAGTCCGGGTGTGGGTACCGAGCGCCGCAGTAGCGGCAGGTCAGCACGTCCGGTTCATCCACGCTCCACTCGTAGACGCCGGTCTCGCCCATCGAGCACCCCTCGCCGACGCACTGCGGGCAGATCTGGCCGTACGTCGGCCATGGCGTCAGTTCGGGGACCATCGATTCGATCCATTGCCGGTCCGCCTCCAGCACTCGTGACACCCGCCGAATGTAGCCATTGAGCACCGACCGGGCCCACGCATGGCGCTCCACGTTCTCGCGAGCCCGTGCGACGTCCTCGGCCTTGTACAGCGTCACAGGTTCGGCTGCGAGTTCATCAGGCACGCCGGACATGATGAATCCTCCCGCCAGGGCGACGACGACGGCTATCTGGCGCATTACTCTCACCGGCGATCACCTCGATCATGGCAATGGGACGAGCTGGTCAATCGACGTGCCTCGCGCTCTGTCTGTTCTTACGCCGCTGCCGCTCCGGGGCAATGCTATCCGCCCACGCAGGCTCGCACCCGCGGGTCCATTCTTCAGGCCCGCGCTCAATCCTCTGCATTTTCTCTCGTCTGGAGCGGCAATATTCTCGCCTCGGTGATGTCCTCGATCGTCGGAGCAGCTCTCGGACGTGACACGCGCCGCCCGTGGGTTACGGCGAGGGCGGCGACCGGGACCATCGCTCCGCGGTCGCACCCGCGGGAGGAGAAAGGCCCTCGAAAGCTGAAGAAGGTAGCTGTTACTACTCAGCCCATTGCTTTGACACGCGCAGACACTGAGAGGGAGTTCATGCAGGATCTCATCTTTCACGAAATGCCTGAGATTGAGGACGCCTCACTTATCCTCGGGCTCACCGGCTGGATGGATGGCGGCAGCGTCTCCACCGGCGCAGTCGGCTACTTCCGCGAACGGCTCGCTGCGCGGCGCTTCGCCGAGATCGATCCGCTGGATTTCTACATCTTCAACTTCCCGGTCTCGAGCATACCGATCTCCGTCTACCTCGAGGACGGCCGGGCGGTCGTTCAGCCGATTAACCCGATGGAGTTTGCGGCGCTGTTCCGGCCGCACTGTCGGATTGAGGACGGCGTGATTGAGGAGGTCGTCTACCCGCACAACGATTTCTGGGTGGCCGAGGAATCAAATGTGGTGCTCTTCTCCGGTGAGGAGCCGCATGTGCGCTGGGGCGGATGGTGTGATTGCATCTTCGGCCTCGCCGAGGAGCTGAAGGTCGAAGACCTGTGGTTTATCGGCAGCGTCGCCTCGCCGATCCCGCACACACGCGAGCCACGGATCCATGCGTCGGTTTCGTCGCCTGAGCTGAAGGAGGGGCTCGAGGAGCACGGGATCGGTTTCAGCGAGTATGAGGGGCCTGCCAGCATCATCACGTCGCTGGCGTGGCACGCTGTGCCCGCCCGGGTGAACTTCCGCAGTCTGGTCGTGGAAGTGCCGCACTATCCGTTCCTCGAGATGCCGACCTACCCGCCGAGCATCCTGAAGGTCGTGCAAACGCTGGATGACATTCTCGGGTTCGGTCTCGATATGTCCGACCTGCGCGCCTCGTCCGAGGCGGCCAAGGCGAGGCTTGATGAAGTCATGGCCGAGAACGATGAGTTCCGGGAGCTGGTCACCAAGCTCGAGGAGGCCTACGACTACGAGGAGGCCGAACACGACGAGGAGGCCGAACACGACGAGGATCTGCTACGTCGCCTAATTGATACTATCGATCTTGAGGAGGAGGGCGGCGAGCAGTAGGAGACTGCTACGCCGGAGCGGCAGATGAGCGGGATTCCGGCAGTCGAACTGAGGAATGTCGACTTCTCCTACAACGGCCTCCTGGTGCTGCGCGATGTGACCTTCAGCATTCCGGAGGGCGATTTCGCCGGCATCGTCGGACCGAACGGTGGGGGGAAGACCACGCTGTTGAAGCTCATGCTCGGGCTCCTCAAGCCCGACCACGGGACGGTGCGCGTCCTCGGACAGAAGCCGGAACGCGTGGTACGGCGCATTGGCTACGTGCCACAGAACTTCCAGTATCCCACACGGTTTCCGATGACGGTGCGCGACGTGGTGCTCCTGGGTGGTCTGGGGCGTGAGGGCAAGGCCGATGTCGACTCGCTGCTGCAGACGGTGGGCCTGGACGGGCTTGGATCGCGGCGCTTCGATGCGCTCTCCGGTGGCCAGCAGCAGCGGGCACTGATGGCGCGGGCGCTCGCCACATCGCCGGACATTCTGATGCTCGACGAGCCCACCGCGGGCCTCGATGCCGCCGGCGAGCGCGAGATATTCAATCTGCTGCAGGAGCTGAACGAGCGCATCACGGTCGTCCTCGTCACTCACGATCTCGGGTTCGTGTCTGACGCGGTTCGCAGCGTTCTTTGCGTCAACACGGAGGTCCGGCGCCATCCGACGAGCGAGCTTGGCGAGATCACCGGCGAGCTACTCGAGACGATGTACGGCACCGGGATGCGGATGGTCCGGCACGATCAGTGCTGGCAGAGGGGCGAGGGCTGTGACTGAGTTCCTGCAGGCGGTCGTCGACCACGCGTTCCTGCGCTATGCGCTGGTCGCCGGGATCCTCTCGGCCATCGCGTGCGGGGTGATGGGCAGCTACGTTGCGGCCCGCCGCATCACCTACATCGCAGGCGGCATCGCCCACAGCGTCCTCGCTGGCCTCGGAGTGGCGCGTTACCTGCAGGTTACCGCGGGCTGGGAGTGGTTTGCGCCGCTCTACGGAGCAGTCATCGCCGCGGTTGTTTCGGCGCTGATCATCGGGATCGTCAGCCTGCGCTGGCGCGAGTCGGAGGATACCGCGATCAGCGCCATCTGGGCGATCGGGATGGCCATCGGCGTGCTGTTCATCTGGCGCACCCCCGGTTACTCCGAGAATCTGATGAGCTACCTGTTCGGCAATATCCTGATGGTGACGCCGGCCAATCTTTGGGTGAGCGCCGGCCTCGACGCCGTGGTCGTCGTCCTCGGTCTTGCGCTGTATGAGCCGCTTCTGGCCATCTGCTTTGACGAGGAGTTCGCTCGCCTGCGCGGAGTGAATGTGGACGCGCTCTATCTGCTCCTGCTGTGTCTGATCGCGCTGACGGTCGTGCTGCTGGTGATGGTCGTCGGGCTCGTGATGGTCATCGCACTACTGACTCTCCCCGTCGCCGTCGCCGGGCGCTTCTCGCGCTCACTGTGGCAGATGATGTTCGGCGGTGCGGTCATCGCCGCGATCGTCACTACCGTGGGACTCGCGGTCAGCTACTCCGCGGACATGCCCGCCGGCGCGACGATCATCGTCCTGACCGGTGCGGTCTATCTGATCGCCGCCATCGGCACGGGCATTGCGGCACGGCTCCGCTCGCGCCAGCGCACGTCCGAAGGTGAAGGCGCTGCCGGCGAGGAGGCGGCCTGAACGACCTCGGTCAGCTCCCCCGGTACCACGCACTGACCTTGCGCAGGCCATGCAGGATCTGCTCCACATCATCGAGCGTGTAGCCCTCGTTCCATGAGCAGGTCCACGTGTGCGACATTCCGCGGTTTGTGCCCGGGTAGTCCTCCAGCCGATACTCGACTTTGCGACCGTAAGGCGGCTCCCAGGGGAAGTCGCTGGTGCCGTAGGCCGCGTAGTTCTGGAATGCCGGCAGCATGCAGATCGGCTCTCCGCGGGCGGCGCCCCGGCCGAACGGCAGTCCCTCCGCCGAGATTGCGCGCGAGAACGTATCGGCGTCGGTCCCCAGTTCATCCTCGTCGATCGTAATGATCACGCGCCACCACGTGTGGGTCGCCTTCGGATGGACCTTCGCGGGATTGATGCCGGGGATCTCGGCGATCCCCTCCATCAGGGCCTCGGCGGTCTCCCGGCGCCGGCCGATGATCTGATCGAGCTTGCGCACCTGGGCCAGGGCCACCGCGCCGACCAGCTCGCTCATGCGATAGTTCATGCCGATACGTTCGACCGGGCGACCCTCGCCGGAGCGGTCGTAGTACTTGTCATGGAAGCGGTAGGCCTCGTCGCCGAGCGCATCGTCATCGGTGACGCAGATGCCGCCGTCGCCGGTTGTGATCTGCTTGCTCTGCTGGAGTGAGAAGCAGCCGAAGTGCCCGAATGTCCCCACGTCCCGGCCGTCCCACTTCGCGTCATGCGACTGGGCGCAGTCCTCGATCAGGTAGAGCTCGTGCTCCTCCACGATCGGCATGATCTCGTCCATATTGCACGACTGGCCGAGCAGATGCACGATCATCAGCGCGCGCGTGCGGTCGGTGATGCGATCCTCGATCGTCGCCGGGTCTATCAGGAGCGTCTCGGGATCGACATCGGCGAAGACGGGGATGCAGTTGCATTGTACGATCGCGATTATCGAGCCCATGTCGGTGACGGGCGTTGTGATCACCTCGTCGCCGGGCTCAAGCTGCAGGGCTCCCATGGCGGTATGCAACGCTGCGGTGCCGGAGCTGACCGCGCACGCATGCTTGCTGCCGTGCCGCTCGGCAAACTCCTTCTCGAACTGCTTCACCATCGAGCCGTACTGATAACCGAGGCTCCCTGACTGGATGACCTGCTGCAGGAGCTTCATCTCCTCCTCGCCGAAGTCCCGCCCCGACGCGTCGGCAATCGTCGGCCAGGGATTCTGCTTGGGATCACGCACCGGTGTACCGCCATCGAGTGCCAGCTTCTCAGGCATTGCGGCGCCTCCTTCTATAACTCTTGCGCGACCGGGCACGCATCTGTCCATTCGCCGCCGGGGAAGGGAATCACCTTCCCCCCGGCGCATGTAATCCGCGACATTCCGGGCATGATGCGCGCTCGATGCGTCGCCGTGAAGAGGAGAGTCACGATGAGGGGCCTGTCGCGATCGCTGATCATCACAAGCCTGGCGCTGTTCATGGTCTCCGCGGCCTTCGGGCAGGGCTATCCGGTCGAGGACCAGATTCTCACGAACCCCGGGTTCGAGCTTGACGCCGATGAGGATGGCGTGCCGGACGGCTGGAACACCGGCCCGGACCGGGCAGTGCGCCGTGAGACGGTGTTCATGGGCGGCGGCTACGAGCTCGCGTCGGTGAGGGACAGCTACGTTCTCGCGACTCAGGAGATCCGCCTCGAGCCGGGGGAGACATACACGATTGCGTTCAGCGCCAAAGGTTCAGGGGGCGGCCAGGCCGGGGCGTTGATCGTTCATGGCGAGGAGACTCCGACCTCCGAGATGCCCCTGATCTGGGGGGTTCCCCTCGACGAGGAGTTCAGCGAATTCGGACGCACCTTCCAGGCCCCGAACCCCGTCGCGCGGCTGTATATCTACAACACCGCGCGTGAGGGTGAGGTTGTGTACGACTGGGTCTCGCTCACGAAAGGCGAGGCCGATCGCGCGTATATCGGCAGCTTTGACTTCGGCGAGCGCGACACTCCGATCGAGGAGCCCGTGGTTCGCCAGCACCGCACGTGGGCGACGCCGCTGCCCGGCGGCCCGATCCGTTCACTGGTCACCCTCTACAACTACCGCACGGTGCGCGAGGTCGTTGAACTGTCACACCGGCTCGCCATGGACTACAACATCGTGACCGGCGACTATGACGGCACCTCGCTGACCTCACCCGACGGGCGCGAGGTCCAGCGGACGATGGAGGAGGGAGGCTACGAGGTCTACGTGGTGTCGAGCCGCCTCGACGATCGCTTCGAGGAGGAGATCAGAGCGAACGTGGAGGCAGGGGCGGGCCTCGTGGTCATCTCGGGCTTCGGCAGCCTCGAGCAGTACTGCGACCTCGAGGACCTCGAAGAGGTGACAGACGACCATTACCTCGTGCGCGACCTGCCGTGGGAGCATCTGCCGGCGGAGATACTGCGAGCTGTCCGCGTCGGCCAGATCGGCGAGGGCCGCGTGGTCCATCTGGACCTGGACCCCGAGAGCTCCCGCGCGTGGGGGATCATGCCGGTCGAGAACGATCACACGGCGTGGATGAACCGCGAGATGCGGTACTGGGAGTATTGGTTCGCGTTCCTCGCGCGGGCGGTTTATTACGCCGCACGGGGCGGCAATGACATGCGGATAAAGGAGAGCCCGGACCATAACACCATCGGCTTCGGCGGGGTCTCTCCTGAGCTTCGGGACGCGGCAGAAACCATTGAGGTCACGGTGCGACACAGCCGGGAGCTGCGATGGGGCGAGCCGGATCTGAGCTACCCCACGCAGACGCTGCACGTGGGTGGGGACGGGACATTTGCTTTTCCCGAGGACATCCCTGACGGCGAGCTGATCATCGACGTGATCATCCGCGACGCGAACGGCGCCGCGCTCTACTGGGGCTGTATCACAACGCCCGATGACCGGGCGGCGCGGATCACCGAGATCGATCTGGGGCAGGACTCCTACGTGCCAGGCGACACCATCGTGGCCGCGGTGTCGATTGTGCCAGCCCCACCCGCCGGGACCATGCTCGAGGCGCGGATGGTCGACTCCTGGGGCCGCGTCGTCGCCGAGACGCAGATTGACGCGGAGGAGCGGGCGAGCCTTGTGCTCCAGCCCCCCGCCGAGATGCTGCTGACCACCGGGCACAAGCTCTTCGTGAAGCTGATGCAGGATGGCCACGAGATCGACTCGGCGTGGACGGACGTCTTCTATCCGCAGATAGGGAACGCTGCTCCGCTGCGGGACTGGCACATCGACACCTGGGGCGATGGCTTTACGAATCCCTATATCAGTGAACAGTATTCGCGGATGCTGATGGAGCTCGGCTTCACCGGCAAGTTCGGCTCCTGGGCCTACGCGACGGCAGAGACTCCGCTGATCCCGGGCCTGCACGGACAGGCTGGTGCACCATTCAGCGGCCGGGCGAAGGTGGAGGATGGCGCGCGCGTCCCATGTCTGAGCAACCCGGAGGTCATCGATGAGTTCACAGCCGAGGCGCCCGAGGAGATTGCAGCCCAGCGCCAGTACGGGCACTTTGCCGTCAACATCCGCGATGAGGCTACGCTCACCAGCCGCCATGAACGTCGCGAGGTGTGCTTCAGCGAGTGGTGTCAGGCGCGTTACCGCCAGTGGCTGGAGGACCTCTACGGCGACATCGCGGCGCTGAACGAGAGCTGGGGAACCGACCACGCGAGCTTCGATCAGATCACCGGCGCTACGACCGAGGACGTCCGCGGTACAGACAACTTCGCGCCATTCGTGGACTTCAGGACGTTCATGACCGACGTCTGGGTCGATGGCATGCGCCGCATCACCGAGGCTTACGAGGAGGGCTGGCCCGAAATCCGTGTCGGCCACACGAACACATTCGGCGCGATGCCCACGAACGGCAACGACTTCTGGAAGCTCTGCACGGTGCCGGGATTCGAGTGGGCGCAGGAGTACTCTGAGGCGATCAAGCCCACGGCTCAGAAGGCCGTCTTCGAGCTGTGGCGCAGCTTCCTGCCCGGCCGCACCGGCGAGGACTTCCCCAACTACGGGTGGATTGGCTACGATCACAGCGCGGAGGCCGTGCGTTACGAGCCGTGGTGGCTGGCCTTCCACGACAGCGGCGGGACGACGTACTACGCGACCAACGCGGTCGATCCGCTGCGCGGCAAGTCATGGGCGCTCATCCACCCGACGCAGGCCTGGACGACATACTCCCGCGAGGTCGAGGAAAGCGTGCGCGACCTGCGCGAGGGCGTGGGGAAGGCGCTGATCGAGGCGCGGCGAGCCGATCCGCAGGTGGCGATTCTGTGGTCGCATCCGAGCATGCTCGTAGCCTGGTGCGAATCTGACTGGACGCAGCCGGTCCCGCCCGAAACTGCGGTGGATGACAGCTACGGGAGCTACTTCAAGTCCGCGTTCTACTTCCGCCTGGCGCTGCAGGAGCTGCAGTTGATGTACAACTACGTGGCGCCCGATCAGATCCTCGCGGGCGAACTCGACCGCTATGATCTGCTCTTTCTGCCCTTCACCTGCGCGATCTCCGACGAGACCGCCGATGCGATCGAGCAGTGGGTTGAGGCCGGCGGGACCCTCGTCGCGGACATGCGCTTCGCAGTAACCGATGAGCATGGCGCGCCGCGAGACGGCACGCTGCTCGAGCGGCTCTTCGGGGTCCGTCGGGTACAGCCGGAGGCGATCTACGAGCTTGCGACGGTCATCGGCCCCGGCGGTGTAAGCTTCGACACGTCTGCCCACGAGATCGTCGAGCGGGTCGGCGACGCGGAGTTCGGCGCCACCTACGCGGATGGCACGCCTGCGGCGATCTACCAGGAGCTCGGCACGGGGCGAACGGCATACTTCAACTGCCTGCTGCCGAAGTACGATCCCGTCGCGCTGGGGATGCTCTACGAGCTGCTCGAGGATGCCGGCATCGAGCGGCGCGTGGCGGTCGACACGGGCGACGCGCAGAATCCACCTCGCGCGTGGGAGTGCGCGCGCTATGTCATGGGCGACGGCCCCGGGGCGCCGGAGATCGTCGGCCTGATCCGCGATCATCGCCTCGTGGATGAACCGCAGACGGCCATGGTGGACTTCGGCCGCGAGGCATTCGTGTACGACATGCGCGACCGACGGAGCCACGGGCGCACGCGCACCATCGAGGCGACGCTGGAGCCGGGCGAGGCCGGCGCCTGGGCGCTGCTGCCCTACGAGGTTACCGGCGTCAACGTCTCGCTCGGAGCGGGCGGCTCGTTCGAGGTGCAGCTCATTGCCGCGGGGGAAGTCGGCGACCATGTGCTGCACCTCACCGTGACGGGACCTGACGGCGAGGTCAGGCCGGCATACACGAAGAACGTGCTGGCCGAGAAGGGCGGCTATAAGGGCGTGATCCCGTTCGCTGCGAATGATCCGACCGGGGAGTGGACGTTGACCGTTCGGGACGTCTTCTCCGGGGTCGTGGCGCAGGCGAGCTTCACGCGGTAACACGGACGCGAGAACGGAGACGCCACACGCTCGGCGTCCCCGCCCGGGTGGCTGCACCGAGTCCGTCGCTACCGCATCCGCTGGATCGTCTCCTGGCGGATAACCTGGTTGCTCTTCATGTTTACCCCGCGACAGTCTCCGCCCGCTCGTGTGACCGCCGAGAGGAATCACGCACTGCGGCGCCCAAATGACCCCCGCATAGCAGGTCTGTCTCCGGAGTGTGAGCAGCATGTCCCGGTGTGCGACGGTCGTGCCACTCGCTGTGATCATTCTCCTCATGGCCGCCTCATCGCAGGCAGCGCCGTTCGCCGAGGACTGGCGCGATAGCTGGACCCTGGTGCGAGGCGACGGCGAAGTCGCCCACATGATCGAGGATGGTGCGCTGGAGATCGATCCCGGCCCGAGCGAACACGTCTACTGGTTCGGTGGGCAGGAGATGCGCGACTTCGCGCTGACTGCGCGCGTGAAGTTCCTGCGCGCCGACGACAAATACTCCGGCCTCAGCCTGTTCGTCCGCTGGAGCGGCGAGGTCTGGGAGCAGCGCGACTGCTACTGGGTCTACCTACGCCCAAAGTTCCGCTCTCTCTACATGCAAAAGGTCGTGGATGGACGCCTCGACGATGCGTTTCCTGAGAAGATCGAGGCAAAGCGCCCCGAGGCCACCCCGCTGAACGAGTGGATGGAGCTGCGCGTTGAGGTCCGCGGTCGCGTGATCGAGGTCTATCTCGACGGCGTCCTGCATCTCTCGGCGACCGACGACGGCCTCTTCCCGATACTCCGCGGGCAGGTTGGGTTCGGCGTTGGCGACGCTCACGTTATCATCGCCGATCTACAGCAGACGAACCTCGAGCAGAGCGAGCGGCTTACTGTCGAGAGCTATGAGTACATCAACCCGCCGAACCGAGGCGATGAGTCCGGCACGATCCTCACCGACGGCCAGATCAACCCGCGTGAGGAACAGGCCTTCTGGCGGATGCTGGGGGACACGCCCGAGATCGTCTTCGACCTCGGCCGCGAGTACTTCATCACCCGGGCCCGGCTTGAGGCATACTCCTCGCCCGCGGTCAACATCTCCTCGGCCGAGATTCAGGGCTCGTCTGGTCGTGAGAACTGGCGTACGCTGGCGGTCCTGACGAACGATGATTCGCGGCGGGCGGAGGCCGAGCACGAGATCTCCGGCGAGGTGCGCGGGCTGGCGCGCTGGGTGAAGGTGATCCTGAACCGACCGGCTGCCGATCAGGACGTGGAGCTGGCGGAGGTCACCTTCTTCGGCCGCCCACCGACCGACGAGGATCGCGAGACGGCTCGCGCGGCGGCATATGACACAGGGCCACCGATGCCGGCAACGACGGATGCGCCGGTCGAGGATGAGGCGTACTGGTATCTGCAAAGCGAGCTGGCGCGCTTCGCCATCGACCGCGGGCACGGGCTTGTCGGCGGTGTCTGGAGCCGCGAGCATGACATGAAGGTCATGGAACGCGTCAGCGACAGCTATCATCTGTACACGCTCGATGGGGACGCGGACACAGACGAGTATGCCGACGAGGTGACGGGGCTGGTCGAGCACACGAGTCGAAGCCTGCGCATCCGCTGCCGCAATCGCCAGCTTCCGGAGATCGCGATCGAGAAGCTTTACACCGTCAGCGACGACGGTCGGCGGCTGGTTAAGCGCGTGGCCTTTACGAACACCGGTGAGGCCCGGGACCGCTTCGTGACACACCAGACCGGCGGGATCGCCGCCGAAGACTTCCGGCGCGGCGCGGTGTACATGGGCTGCGACAGGGGCCTCGGGGCGCGGCTGTTCGCCGACGAGGTCACGGTGCCACGCCAGATCGGCGCACTCGGCGCCCGCAACTCGAAGACCGTCATCCTCCACCGCTATGACCTCGGCTGGGGCATCGCGCAGTTCCGGCACAAGATCAACGACCGGTGGTGCCGTCCGCTCACCTCACGCTGGCACGAGAAAGAGAACCACCCGCCGATCTACCTGCCCAACGGCTGGCGGTTCGGCGTGAGCACGCTGCATCTGCCGCCGGAAGAGGAGCAGTCAACGGAGGTCCACCTCGCACTCTACAACGGCCGACAGATCGACTTCTACCGCATCTGGCGCAATTTGCCCGAGGTCGCGGCGGCGTATGGGGCGATCTCCAGGCCTCAGTGGCACCTCGACCTGAAGACCACCACGCACATCAGCCCCTACGCCATAGCCGAGGACCTCGGCCCGGCGATGTTGAGCGTCGATCGCGGCCTCGCACTCGTCGAGACCGGCAACCTCTATGATTTGCGGCAGATCCATGGCGTCTGGGGTAACTGGTATTCCGAAGGCGTGGTCACGAGCGGTGAGGGCGCGAAGATCGACACGCAGTGGCTGAAAGAGTACATCGCCGAATGCCACGCGCGCTCGCCTCGGATGAAGGTGGGCGTCTACACGTGGGCCTGGGCGGTCCATCCGCGCTCGGACGTCTATCAGCAGCACCCCGAGTGGTTCATCACCCGCGATCGCAGCGGGCAGATCTTCAACGCCTACTCAAACATGGTGCTGAACCATGCGCGCCGGTTCGGCATTCCGGAGTCGATGGAGCACCTTATCGGCCAGTTTGAGAGCATCATATCTGAGTTCGGCGGCGACTATTTCTATCTCGACGGCGGAGGTGGCGGCCAGAATCTCATCGACTGGGAGCACCTCGGCTGCGACTACGATTACCACTACGAGGAGCTATACCGTCGTATACGGGAGGTCACCCGCTCGCAGGGCGACGACCGGGGCGTATGGTTCAACGCGCGCACCGGCCCGTGGTTCGATATCGGTTACTTCGAGGGCATCGACCGGATGCTCCACGGCGGCACGTGGCGGCAGTCAGCCGACGCCCTGAGCGCGTGCAAGATCCGCCAGGCGCTCGATCCCGACCAGATCATCGTCCCGCTCTACTGGCGCAATGACACGCTCCCGTACTTCAGCAACTACTGCGTGGGCCTCGGTCTGACCCCATCCCGGCCTCTGGGCGCGGATGATTTTCTGCGCAAGCTACCGTACATTGAGGCCGCCTACGAAACCCGGCGCATGCAATGGCTGGAGGCCGATATCGAGCCGGACTGGCGCGTCGATCCCGACACCGAGATCGAGGCGTACGCCCTGCAGCACGGTCAATCGGCGGTCCTGTCGGTCATCGACCACCGCGAGGACGCCGGTACGGCCACGATCTCGGCCGATACGAGGGCGCTCGGCCTCGATCCAGCGCGTCCGGTCTACGCATTCATCCACGCGCTGCGCGACAGCCGTGAGAGCTGGCCGGCGCTGCCGGAGAGCATGCGGCGCGAGGTCTACCGCCAGTCCGGCTGGGCGCTGGATGCGGTTGGGCGCCTGCTCGATGTGCGGATCATTGAGGCGCCGGGCGAGCGAATCGAGCTCGACCTACCGACGACGCGTGACATACTCACGATGGCGGTGCTGGCCAACTCGCCCGCACGCGTGTTCTCCGTCGATGGGACGCGCGTGAACTTCCACGGGACGGATGTTCTCGACGCGAGCATCGAGGCGACGCCGACGGGAGATACGATCCGTCTGAGCG
>JALGTR010000079.1 GCA_029821265.1 Candidatus Zipacnadia bacterium | reverse complement strand
TGAAGATCGCGAGGATCTGGCGCCGTCTCGCTCCGATCGCCTTCAGGATGCCGATCTCCTTCGAGCGCTTGAGGACGCTGACGATCAGCACGCTTGCGATCGCGAAGCCGAATGCCACGAGGCTGAAGATCGAGATCATCGCCGCGGAGCCGCTCTGGGCGCGCAGCGCCGAGAGCAGTCGCGGGTTGTCGCGCATCCACGTACTGACCTCGAGGTCCAGCGACGCCGCCATCGCGTCGGCGACGTCGTTGGCGAGAAACGGGTCGTCGAGTTTCACCGAGAATGTGGTCACAAGCGTGCCGGTGCCGAACAGCGCCTGCCCCGCCCGGAGCGTGATGAAGACGGTGGACTGATCGATTCCCTCCGAGTCGGTGAAAACGAGGCCCGCGATGCGGTAGGTCTCGCGCCGATTCCCGTCGTGAGGCGTACGCGATCGCCCATCTCGACGCCCAGCTCCTCGGCAAGAGCATAGCCGATCACTGCTTCGTCGCCCCGCAGGTTGAGGTAGGATCCCCGCACCATGTCCTCGCTGAGGTTCGAGATCAGGTCCTGCTGGCGCGGCGGAGAGCCGACCACGCGCACGCTCTTCTCAGTGCCCGCGCGAGTGATCAGCGCCTGGCCCGTGACCGATGGGGCCACCGCCGTCACGTGGTCGAACGTCGCGACATCCGCCTCGAGACACTTGCACTGGTCGATGGTCTCAGGCTGCCACAGGCGTTGCTGGCGAGTTGCCACGACCAGCGCGTTCTCGTAACCGGGTAGTTTCGCGGGAACGCGTGGAATCCGCTCCGGAGCTTCGAGCGTCACATGCGGCGCGGATCCGACGATGGTGTCGATCAGCCGCCGCTGCAGGCCGGTGATCAGCCCGCTGACGAAGATGACCAGCGTCACGGCCATCGCCACACCGGCGAGGATGAGCAGCGTCTGTGAGCCACCCGAGAGGAGGTGTCGCAGGGCCATCCGCTCCTGTGGATGCACAACCTCGACCTCCGGCGGCTGGTGCATTCGCCACCAGACGTAAGCGGCAAGCAAAAGAACAGGCAGCAGCCAGAGCCACTTCAGCCAGCCACGCCTCCTGCGCGCCCACCCCGATGGCTCCGACCTCTGCTGCCCGGGCTCCGGTGCGTCCTGGTTGCCTCGATCGCCTTCCGCCATCGTCGCCTCCGTCGCTGGCCGTGTTCGGTATCAATACCGTCTGAGTATGCTCTGTCCGGCCGCGGTTCTCCTGCCAGTGAGACAGGGCCATGGTACCGCGCAGGGAAGGTCCGCGCAGGCCCGCTGCCCAACAGCTGCACGATCTGCCCGCGGCTGGCAGTGGGTGTCCGGGAGACCACCATGCTGCAGAGAGGTCAGTCATCTCACCAGGTGGTGCTGTGCCGTCGTCACTGTGACCAGGATGAGAGGTGACGGACGATCGGCGCCAGCGGGCGCGACGGCGGCGGGCCCGCGCAGAGATCCCGAGTGAAACTTGAGTTTACACACCTTTTTGCCACAGAAAATCGACGTAGTATTGACCTGACGTCCGAATAGTGTTATGATAATACGTAGTGGTCGCTCAGAATCACGACCGCGGGGCATAACTCTGCTCGGTGGGGAAGTTGGTGGCGTGATGTCCTGGCTGTCTCGGCCAAAAAGGGGTGCGGCGACTGTCGAGATGGCGCTGGTTGCGCCTTTGCTCCTCTTCCTGCTCTTCGGGATCATCGAATTCGGCTTCCTGGTGAAGCATCGCGGCGAGCTGGCGCAGGCTTCGCGTGAAGGTGTGCGCCAGGCGGCCGTGGGGGCGGAGCCGTCCCGAATCATCGCAACCGTGCACAGTGCCCTGTCCTCGATCCCGGCTGAAGAGCTTACCGTCGAGTGTCGCTTCCGGCCCTGGGACGAGGACAGCCAGACGTGGGGCGACTGGCAGACGCTGGGCACAGCCGACGACGGGCAGAACAACGCCACGACCGGTTCGCAACTGCTGGTGCGTGTGTCCTACAGCCATCCGCTGCTGGTGCCAGGTCTGATGGCGCGGCCGCTGAACGCGGACGAAAACGGCAGGGTACCTCTGAGCGCCAGCAGTGTTATGATGCGGGAGTAGTCACAAGCACGATATGATGATCGCCTCAGGCACTCTCCTTCATTGGGGAGTGCCTGTTTCATGTACGATCGGCTTGCCGCCCCTCCGCCCCCGAAGCGCGGCACTGCGCGCTGCGCTCGCCTCTCACCCGGCTCCTGCTCCGGCCGCTTCTTCCGCCCGGACGGTCCATCCGGCGAGGTGTTCTGCGCCAAAAGGAGAAACGGCATCTCAGCGGCTGCGGCCGCGCCTCAGAGCAATCGATGACGTCCGAGCCCCGCGCAGCAGGCGGGGATGGGAAGGGAAGAGCCGTGATGAGCGATGAAATCCGCTATACCGTCTTCACCAAACCGTGGAAGGAGCTCCCGCTGGAGGAACTGGCGCGCCACGTGTCGGAGATCGGTTTCACCGGCGTTGAGTTCCCAGTCCGCCCGGAGTTCCAGGTTGAGCCCGAGAACGTGGCCCAGGACCTGCCTGAGGCGGCGCGTGTGTTTGCAGATCACGGAGTGAGCATCGAGAGCGTCGCAGGTCCCACCGACGAGGCGACGATCGCCGCCTGCGCCGAAGCCGGCGTCCCGATCATCCGCATCTGTCCCGCGATCGGCCCGGATGGCTACTGGGCGACGCTCGAGCGCCTGCGCTCCGAGTTCGACGAGCTTCAGCCGATCCTCGCCGACCACGGCGTCGCCATCGGCCTCCAGAACCACTGCAACAACTTCATCTCACCGGCACAGACGATTATGGACCTGATCGGCGACTACTCGCCCGAGCAGTTCTGTGCCGTCTGGGACCCGGCGCACAATGTCCTCTCCGGCGAGATCCCCGAGCAGGCGATCGAGATCTTCTGGTCGCATCTGCGCATGGTGAACTTCAAGAACCCCGTCTGGCTGCGCCAGAACGGTCCCGAGGCCGCCGTGGCTGAGTGGCGGATGTACTGGACCACCGGCCGCCAGGGGATCGCTAACTGGCAGAAGGTCGTCAGACTGCTGCAGGAGCGCGAGTGGACCGGTCCGGTCACCCTGTGTGCGGAGTATAGCGACCGCGAGTCGGTGGACCGACTCATCGTCGATGATCTCGCGTTCGCGCAGACGCTGTTCGGGGGCTGAGACGATGGAGCGGACCGAGGGCACCTATCTCGTGAACCACGCCGACCGGCCGCTGCGCTTCGGCGAGGTCAACCTCATCAACCCACCCAGGCGCGAACGCCGCGGCCTTCCGCCGAAGGAGGGCATCCTGTGTGAGACCGTCTGCACTGGATTCTGCGGCACCGACTGGGAGCTGATGCAGATGGGCTCGCGGGAGAGCCTCGGGCCCAAGTTCCCGGAGGGACAAAGCCGGCTGATCAACGGACATGAGGGAGTCGTCTGGGTGCCCGAACAGAAGCGCTACGCCATCGTGCTGATTCGCGGCGGTGACTCCTGGGACCCGAGCCGCTTCGAGGCCGATGAGACCTATTTTGAGTACGGTTGCGACGGCGCCGACGGCCTCATGGCCCATCACGGCTACTTCCACCCCGACATGCTCCTCGAGATCCCGCGCGAGCATCTGCCCGACGGAGCCCGCCTGTCACGCAGGCTTGCCTCCCGCCTGATCTTCGCTGATCCGATGGCCTGCATGCTGTTCCAGCGCGAGCGAATCGAGGACCTGCTGATGGGCCACAACTGGCGTGTCTACGCCGCGCGAGGTCTCGAGCGTGAGGCGGCCATGGACTGGGCGGTGCGCGACGGCCTTTCGCGAGTCGTTATCTACGGCCTCGGCGGAGCGGGCATCCTCGGTGCCATCGCCATACGTGACAGCTACCCTGACGCCCGAATCGTCACCGTCGGCCGCTCTGAGCCGGGCAGCGAGAAGCACGCATTCCTGGCGCGGCACTGGGATGGCATCGAGTACGTGCAGACACGGATGAGCGCACAGCAGACCGCCGCGGCGATCGAGGACGCGCTTGGAGGCCGGCCGAAGGTCTTTATCGGCTCCTCGGGCACTGGCGCGGAGGCTGAGGTGGCCTTCGAGTGCGGCCTGCTCGACAACAACGGCATCTACGCGAGCTTCAGCCTCGGACCGCGGATCAGCTACGACTCGATGCCCTTCGGCTTCCGCAATCACCTGATCTTCGGCGCGATCAACTTCCGCCGGGACCATATGCAGGCCGCGATCGAGCTGCTCTGTGGGCTTCCGGTCGATGAGCTGGTTGGTGAGCGGCTCCTCGAGGACCTCCAGCGCGACCCGAGCGGCTTCTACGGGGAGGTCTATCGTGCGCCCGATCGACCGTTGAAAACCATGGTCGTCTGGGACCCTCTGCGGATCGAATAGCGTCAGGGTCTGTACGCGCGGATCATGACGATGAGAGGGGAGCACCATGGAGCTCGCCGCCCTGACGCTTGTGCTCATGCTTAACGGCAACCAGGTGGACCTCGCGAAGCCCGTGCTGACCATGCAGTCGGACGACGGCACACAGCACGTGATGGTGCCGCTGCGGGAGGTCTTCGAGGCGGCCGGTTTCGCGGTGGAGTACCGGGATCGGAAGCCGCCCTACATCGCCATCACCGGCCATGTTGACCGCCTGCCACGTCGGCACCTTGTGCGCAGGGGGTACGTGTACCCCGGGCGGCCGGAGGTCCGGTGTGAGGAGTACCTTGCGCGTCTGCCCTTCGCGCCGCGCACGATAGAAGCCGTCACATACGTGCCCGCCGTCGTCCTTCGGATCGTCGGCGGAGGCCACGTTGAGGCAGACCTTCAGGGACTCGAACTCCGCTGGAATCTGACCGATCCCGCCTCTCCTCCGGCGCTGGAGATCGGCGAGTTGCTGGCCGACGTGCCGCGCTGGCTGCATCGACGCGTTCGGATCGAGGGCGCAGTGCTCGGCCCCGAGGGTGATCCGCAGCATTACGCGACGGCTATCGGCGCGCCGGCGCCTGGAGCATGGGCGGTCACGGACGGGACCGGCGCCATATGCTGCACCGACGTCATCTGGTCGGAGCACAGGCCGATGATCCCGGATCCGGAGGTCCAGTTCGCTCAACGGGTCGTGGTCGAGGGCATTCTGCGCCCGGGCTGGGGCGGTCTTCCCTATCTCTCCTGTGCCGAGGTGCGCTGAGGTCACGCCTGGAGGCGATGATGATGCGCCTGGATGCGCACGTGCACTTCTGGCGCTATGATCCCGGGCAGTACGAGTGGATCGGGGAGGAGATGGCGGCAATCCGACGCGACTTCCTCCCCGAGGACTGGCTGTCGGTCGCACCGGCGGCGGGGATGGACGGGCTGATCGCGGTCCAGGCGCGACAGACGCTCGAGGAGACGCGCTGGCTGCTCGAGCTTGCCGAGGAGCACCCGGTCATCCGCGGAGTCGTCGGCTGGGTTGATCTGCGCGCTCCGGGGCTGGACGAGATGCTGGAGATCCTCTGCGACCACACGAAGCTGGTCGGCGTTCGCCACGTGCTACAGGATGAGCCTGATCCGCGCTTCATGCTCGACGACAGCTTTCTGCGCGGCATTGGCCGGCTGCGGACCTGCGATCTCGTCTACGACCTGCTGATCGTCGCGTCGCAGCTACCGGCGGCGATCGAGCTGGTGGAGCACTTCCCGCGCCAGACCTTCGTGCTCGATCATATCGCAAAGCCGGATATTGCAGCCGGACGGTTCGAGCCGTGGGCCACACAGCTGCGTCGCCTCGCGGGCCACGAGAACGTCTTCTGCAAGCTCTCGGGGATGGTCACCGAGGCGAACTGGCAGGCGTGGACGCCTGCACAGCTGCACGAATACCTCGATGTGGTCTTCGAGGCGTTCGGCCCCGAGCGGTTGATGATCGGCTCCGACTGGCCCGTCTGCCTCGTGGCTGCGAGCTACGAGGAGGTCATCTCGGTCGTGACCGAGTACATCCGGGGCATGAGCGAGGACCTGCAGCGCGCCATCCTCGGCGGGACGTGCGCGCGTGCCTACGGGCTTGAGCATGCCGACTGAACGGCACGGAACCATCGCATTCTCAAGCCCTCTCCGCCTCAGGCCGATAACCCCATCGAGGTCGCCGTCGCCTGGCCATTTCTCATTGACCGAGGTGTCATCGATGCTCCGGACGCTGCTTGCCTCGAGGGGTCCCTCCACGGAGCTGCTCTGCGAGTGCGCCGCCGAACTCGATCTCAGGCCGGAGATCGTGCCCACCGCCGACGAGCTGGTGAAGATCCCCGACAGGACGCCTGCGGCGCTCATCGTGGTGGACATGCATCTGCCCGACGCGCACGGTATTGACGTCTGTCGGCGTTTGCGGCGTGAAACGGATGCGCCGATCATCGTGCTGGGCGACGGTACGGGGGACGCAGACCGCGTGCTGGCACTGGAGGTGGGGGCTGACGACTTCGTGGAGGCCGACTGCGGACGCGCTGAGCTGCTTGAGCGCATGCGGGCCGCGCTGCGGCGCTCGAGCCGTCCGGCGCCCGTTGACGGTGTGCTTGACTTCGGCCGAATCCGCATCGATCGGGACCGCCTGCGCCTGCACGTGGGCGAGCGGACCGAGGATCTCACGCCGATGGAGCTCGACCTGATCTGGGCGCTCGCCATGCGTCCGGGTGAGACGGTGCCCTCTGAGGACCTGCTGCGTGACGTCTGGGGCTATCCGCCGGGGGTGAGGACCCGCACACTCGACGTGCACATCGGCCGCCTGCGCCGAAAGCTGGGCGAGGATGGCCGCAATCCGCAGCATATCATCACGGTGCGACGCGTCGGATACCGCTTCGAACCGGGGGCGGACAACGAGGAGGAGGCCGACGCGGCGTAGCCTCGCGCGGCCCCGCTCCATCGCTCACTCCCGGGTCAGGACCGACAGCCACGGGCCGTCGCCGGGCGCGGTCAGCGTGATCCTCTCACCGCCCGTTGCGTTGACCTCAGCCGACCACTCGGCCTTGCGTATGTCCAGCCAGTGCCCTGAGAACTGGCCGCTGGCGGCGGTCAGATCGAGCGTCACAGAGCCGCCGTTGCAGAAGAACAGCACCCAGGCCTCGCCGGGTCGGGCGGCGAGGTATGCCTCGTTTTCCTCGCGATCACCCAGCAGCTCCATCCGGGGCTCGATCTCCCACATCCGCACGCGCTCCTCCACCATCCGCGCGGACCGCAGACATGCCTGCGACAGCTCGTTGAGGCCGATGCCCGCGGTCGGACGGTGAAAGCGCGATGACGCCGAGCCAGCCAGCAGATTCCGCCAGAAGCGCTCGATCCCGTCCTGCGGGGTGCCTGAGCCGAAGCTGGTCTCGCCCGCGGAGTAGATCTTGGTGTGATTGACCGGCCTCGGGCTGGCGCTGACCTCTTCGATGACCCATCGCAGGCGGTTCCAGTGATCCTCGCCGAAGTTTCTGCTGTTGACCTGCGAGATGTCGATGAAATCGTACAGCTCCGGGTGGTCGAGAGCCAGTCTGATCTTCTCTGACTGCTCGGGCCGCCAGCCGTCGTCGAACATATCGGTGACGAAAACATCGAGGCCCGCCTCGCGGCCACGCTCCTTGATGAATGCCATCCAGTGCTGGCCCCAGCGCGGGTCGGTCGAGGTCTCGTTGTTCATGCAGTAGAGCACGTTGCCGTAGGGGAGGCTGAATGAGAGCATCTTCGCCACAAAGCGCTCCTGGTAGGAGCGCAGCAGGTCATACTGCGGTCGGTACTGGTCCATTCCCGGGATCGTGTGGTAGAACGGCTGCCGATCGGCTGCGGGATGATCCGGGTAATGCTCCGCCAGCCCACTCTCATCGCCGGTGTAGTTGATGTTGTTGGACGGCCGATAGGGGTGGCGCTCCCAGTTCTCCCGACTGAGGTCGAAGCGGTCCCATACCTCAATCTGCACGATTATGTCGCGTTCGTGTGTCAGCCTCAGCAGCTCCGCGAAGCGGCGCCAGTACTCGTCATTCCACTGATCGAGGTCGTAGCGACCATCATCAAGACGCCGGTAGGGGTAGACGTTGCCCTCATCCCGATCGCTCATGGTGTTGCGGATGTAGTTGCCGCCGACGCTCGCGAGCAGGTCGAGATGCTCCTCGAGGTCGGAGATCTGAAAGAGATTGTCCTCCCGCGAGCCGCCGAGCAGCAGCACCGGCTCGCCCCTGTACTGCCAGTAGCGCGCGTCCTCGGTCCACGGCCTGATCCGCTGGTCGTTTGCCATCACTGGCTCGCGTTCCATCGCCTGACCTCCCGCTATGCCACATGCGAGCGTCACAAACGCAACCGCCAGGGCGATCTTCACCCACCGAAGCGTTGCCATGGCCAGACCGCCTCTCACGGACTGTAGTAGTTCCAGACCTGCTTGGCGCGCCGATAGTGCTGCTGCGTCCATAGCCGCTGGCGATCCGGCCGCGGGTTCGCCGCTGCGTTCTCGTAGATGTGCAGCTCGTCCGCGTTCCAGACCACGATCTCCTCGCGCCAGTCACCGAGCACATCCGCGACGTAGATACGCGAGGCCACCTCCGGTATCCGCACCACGAACTCCCCGGTCATCGGGTTGAAGACGCACACGTCGCCCTCGGTGTGCCGCTCCTTCGCCGCCGCGAGCTGGGCCTCTCCTCCGGTCCAGTCGATCGTCCAGATCACCTCGACCCCGGCGGTGGTCCAGCCCTCGGGCGCGACGTCATCCATCTCCCAGTCGGCCACCAGCCGCCCCTGCGCATCGAAGACAAATGGCTTCTGATGCTCGTTGTACCGGCTCCGGCACCAGACTTCGAGACCATCGCGCTCGGGGTCGAAGTTTCCCACGGCCGCGTTCTGCGGCTCCTGGTGCTTATGATGCGTGGTGGCGAGCAGTTCGTGCTGCGTTGCGAAGAACACCCGTTGCCGCTCCTCGCCACTGCCGCCCTCCTCAAGCGCAACGACCTCCAATCCCGGAAGGTCGGGACGGACGTCTGCCGCGTAGATCGAATCGAGGTGCCCACGGACGGGGAAGCGGAAAGTCACGCTGCCGTCATCGTCGAGGATCGTCCCGCCGAGGACCTCATCGCGCCCGTCACCATCGAGGTCCGCCAGCCGCGCCCCGTTGTGTGCGCACGCCAGGAAGTCATCTCGTTGCCACAGCGGCTCCACGTGCCCCTCGCGCAGGTCAGCGAGCGAGAACGCGGCGACATAGCGGCCCATGCGGTAGCCGTCGGCGTTCGTCGCCTGCAGCAGCACGTCGCCGTCTGGCGTGTCGCCGAAGGTCGCCACCGCCACGTGCTCCCATCGCTCGGCGCCCTCGGGGTGCGGGATCGTCGCGGCCCACAGCTCATCGCCCGTCATGCCACGAAGCACGTGAAGCGTGCTATCCTGCGTGAGGAAGAGCACCTCCGTGCGGCCATCGCCATCGATGTCCGCGGCCTGCACGCCCGGACCGTGGTGTCCCGGCAGTCCCTGCGACTCCGACTGGCCACCGACGCGGATGTCGATCTCGCGCGACCACAACCGCTCGCCAGAGGGCGCGTAGGCTCCGAGGTAACCCGGGGCGGTTACCAGCAGCTCCAGCGGCCACTCGCCGTCGAGGTCCGCGGCGATCATCGAGCCCTCGCTTCCCTCCGCGCTTGTTATCTCCAGTTCGATGACGTGCGTGCGGATATTACCTGGCATATCGGCCGCCATCGCCGCGCAACAAAGCGCGAACCCGACCACCACTGCGACTACTTGAGCCACGACCGTCACCTCCGGCAGGTACAACACTCGAGCGGGGACCATGGTTCTGTTCCTATCGAGACGACCGGTCGCATGAGCCGCTCCGCCAACGGCATGGCTCGGCGGGCGAGGGCGCCTGCCCTCCAGACGAAAGATGGGAGCGAGTAACCAACTCAGCAGTCCGGAGCGCGGCTCCCAACATCCTGAAGCGCGGGCGCCCTCGCCCGTAAACCACCACGATCGATGATCGTCGCCTTCGATTACCGCACCCGGAACGAGTACTGGCCGTGGTAGGTGCTACCGTACATGTCCGTGGTGCGCACATCGATTGAATGATAGCCCGGCTCGAGGTCGGCGGCAGAGGCGGCGCCGAACCACAGGTGCGGCGACGGCTTCGGCGTCAGCACCGCGGAAGCCTGGTCGGCGCGGCGGGCGCCCGCGAGCGCCTCGTCACGCCGCGCGGCCAGCATGGCTGCGTGCTCCTCCTCCACCTGCGACACCCGGTCCATCGCGACCCAGTCGCCGCCATCGACGCGCATCTCGACGGCCGATCGCTCGTTGCCGAGAAAGACGTTCGCGTAGACGGGCAGCTCCTCGACGCCCGCCTCGATCGTCTGTGGCGCCCAGATCAGCATCTGGTGGGAGCGTGGCCGGCGCGCCGGCACGAACTGGATCGAGTAGTCGTTGCCCTCAAAGGTCGCTTCGAGATGGCCGTTGGGGACGTTATCGCGGCAGGGGGTCACCGGGATACCGTACTCGTCCACCTCGCCCCCCCACCAGGCGCCGCACGAGGTCGCGGCCACCAGATGCTGGTGAGGCGTCTCGTTAGGCCAGCCCAGAGCCTCTCCGACGAAGACGCTGTACTGGGTGTGCGTGTGGGCCGACAAGCCGAGGACGTTCTCGAAACCGTCGAAGAGCGCCAGGAACTCATCGCGGTTGCCGAGTGCCGTCACGGGAATGTGGAACATGTAGACCACGAGCGTGTCCTTCGGCACCAGGGCGAGGTCGTTGCGCAGGAACTGGAGCTGCTCGTCGGTGA
Organism: Candidatus Zipacnadia bacterium; assembly: GCA_029821265.1. GTDB lineage: Bacteria > Armatimonadota > Zipacnadia > Zipacnadales > UBA5352 > JALGTR01. The sequence goes on along the minus strand of JALGTR010000079.1, from coordinate 5,746 downwards.
TCCCCGCAGTGTAGCGGCCCTTTCGGACCTCTCCATCGACCACGGTCTCCGGATGCCAGATGACGTCATCGAGGATGATGAAGTGGACCGGCCCGTAGTTGAGCGAGTAAGTTGCGGGGCCGAATACGCGCTCCCACGTCTCGTCCGCGTACTCATCGGCGGTCGCGTCGTAGTTCTCATCGTGGTTACCAGGCACATAGTACGTTGGCACGGGCAGCACGGAGAATGCGCTCGCCACGTCATCCAGAAGATCGAGCGGGTTGCTGACGTTGTCGCCGAGGGTGAATGCGACGATGGCGTCGGTGCCCGCCTCGGCGATCGGATCGAGCACATCGTGCACCAGCATGTCGATCTCCCACTCGTTGCGCGGCTGCGGATCGCCGAAGATCAGGGCCTTGAACTGATCCGGCTCCGGCTGCGAGTAGAGCGGGAAGTCCACTGATTCGGGCAGATCGCCGGTGGGCTCGACGCCGGGGTAGCGCAGTTCCGGCGATCCCTCTGGCTTGTGGATGTAGTAGAAACGCGGGACGCCGTCATCATCCACCGGCACCATCCAGTTGCGCGGTTTGATGACGAAGATGATGTCATCGTCATCGACCTCGATTGCGTAGCGCCCGTCATCGTCGGTCAGGACGATATCGCGGCCGTTGCAGACCGGAATGTTCGCGAGACCGGCCTCGCCGGCGTCGCGCGTTGCGTTCTGATTGGCGTCATGGTACACCACGCCCGTGGCCTGCTGCTGGGCAGATGCCACGCCCATGGTAAGCAGACCTGCGAGTGCGAGCGCGGCCAGGAGACGCATGGAACGGCGAACCGACGTCATTGTGCGCATTGTCCTCTATCCTCTCGTGTCGTTTGCCGGTGCGGGGATTGCGGTTCACTATCATTCCGGAGAGGAGCGCACGTTCCTTCATGATCGCGGGCGGAGGTGACTGATGACTTCTAACCGTGTCCAGACGCAGGGAGGCGGGGGCGGCATGCGGGCGAATTACAGCTTATGCGCCGATTCGTCGCCGGTGAGGTGCTCGCCGATGATCGCGACCATGCGTGTGACCCCTATCGCCATCCTGCTGCTGTGCGCTGCGTTGATCTGCACGGCCTCCCAGCGCCCTGATGAGCTTGTCATCACGCGGGTTGAGGCGCCGCGGATCGATGGCGTTCTCGATGACGCAGCGTGGGCCACGGCGGCGCAGACGGCGGCCTGGACACAGCCGCTGACGCTCACGCCAGCCGACAAGCCGGTTGAGGCTCGGGTCGCCTACACCGACGATGCGGTCCTGATTGCGGCGCGGATGGCTGAGCCCGATCCCGACACGATCGAGGCCGAGGCGCCGGATGGCGGCACAGAAGTCTGGAAGGACGACTGCCTCGAGGTCTGGGTGCGGACGACGGACGATCGCGCCGAGTACGACCAGTTCATCGTGAACGCGGCCGGCTCCCGGCAGCACGTTCGCTCGCGCGACGAGGGCCTCACGGGTCCCCTGCCGCGGTTCCCGGCGGCTGCGACGATTGGCGATGAAGCGTGGATGGTTGAGATGGCGATCCCCTTCGAGGAGATTGGCATCGAGGCCCCGCAGCCTGGTGAGATGATCCAGCTTAAGCTCGGACGCGAGGATCCCACGGGCACGACCGCAGCGCTGTCGGTATGGCCGCCGCGAGCGCCCTACGGCGCCGCCGAGGGCTATGGGCGGGCGTACTTCGAGACGAGCAATCTGCTCCCGAACGCCGACTTCACGCAAACTGGTGACGATGGCGCGCCCGCGGGATGGGGTTTCGGCGACGGCCAGCTTCAGCGCACCTCAGTGATGGAGGATCGGGGGCGAACGGTGCTGCGCTGGGAGACGCCCAACCGATACGCGGCAATCCAGCGATCGCTTCAACTCGAGCCGAACGCCCAGTACCGGCTTGAGGCATGGGCGCGAGGGGATGCGCGGGTCTATCTACGCGCGAGGACACGCAAGTACGCCAGTGACGAGGCGACGACGGCCTACACCGTGACGACGGAGCCGAGCGACGACTATCAGTACTACAGCGTGAACTTCCCCACCGGCGAGGATGGGCAAGCGTTGATCATCCTCGGCACCTACGAGGGGCTGGGGGCGGGCACGGTCTACCTGGCCGACCTGGCGGTGACCCGACAGGCTTCGATCGAGGCGTCCGGGCCCGCGATCCCCCTGACCGCGGGTCGGACGCAGGTGATAAGCGACATCGGCGTGCTGGAGTGCGAGTCGTTGCGTGGCTTCGTCGGCGCGCCGGTGGACGGGAGGCTGGACTCGGTGGCGTGGAACGGCTCGGTGTGGGAGTATGGCGCGAGGAACGCCGGCGCAGGCGTCTACTACGATTTCGCGAACGGAGATGGGCTCAACCTGCGCCTCGCGGACGACCGTGGTGTCGATGCGGTGCAGATCCGCGGCGGCGCGAAGGTCAAGCTCTATCGCGACGCGACCTCCTACTACGAGCCGGGCGATGGTGAGCTGGTCTGGGAGTTCCCGAGGAACGCGCGAAGCTCACGGGCGCTGCTGGGCGAGCGCCAGATGACTGACCGCTTCAGCTTCTTCGAGCTACAGGATGGCAGTATCTCCGACCTGTACTTCTTCCGGCTCGGCGAGGAGGCGCAGCTGCCGGACCCGATGCGGCTGAACGTGCAGCAGCAGGTCGATCCGGAGGAGCTGGCGCCCTATGGGGATCGCTTCGGACCGGAGCCGGCGACATTCCGGCTGCTGGCGCCCACGCGCATGGCGGTGCGGCTGGAGGTGGCCGAGGATAACTGGCTGCACTTCGTGACGCCGCCGGTTGAGGAGCCGCGCGGCCTGCTGGCGGTCGGGCTGCGGCTGCCGGCGGAGGAGATCGCGGCCGGGACGCCGGTGGAGATCGCGCTGGTCGATCCGTGGAACCCGAGGCAGCGGGTGATGAACGCGGAATGCGTCGCGGAGGGCCCGGGGACGCTGCACGTTGTGATGGACCACCTCGATCAGATCGTGCCCGAGGGCCGGCGGGTCTGGGTGGCGGTGAAGATCGGCGCGGACACGACGCTGGTGAACCCGCAGGTGGAGCTCTACTATGCTCCGGAGGAGACTGCGCTGGATGAAGCGCTGGAGTATCGCACGTGGATTGTGCGGACGATGTTCGCGGCGCTAAGCGAGCCGAGGCCCTGGGGCAGCCTGCGGGACCGCGGGCAGGACCTCTCCGAGTGGGCCGGCGACGACCCCATCCGGCGGAAGGTCGTGGAGCTGCTGGAGGAGCTTGAGTTCGCGGTGTGGCTGGCACAGCGGGCACCCAAGCATCCGCTTGCGGAGATCGTGCGGCAGTATGATGAGTGGTTGTGGCGCCGCGCGGGGATCCCGGACTTCGAGCCCCGGATTGATGAGGTGCCCGGCGCGCCGGAATGGGCGACGGTGCTGCGCCAGGCGTGGCTTGAGGCACGCGCGGTGCCGCAGTGGTGGATGGAGAATCGGCTGGTGCCGACCGGGGAGCTTGGAGGACGCGTTGGCGATGACACCGACATGTATCAGAACTACGCGATGTTCCCGATCATCTCCGACGATCCGGTGGCGAGAGCGGTGTCCGATGGCGCGGCGCGGCTGGCAGAGCACGCCGAGGCGACCACGCTGGAGGCCGGCCTGAACCGCCGGACGATGGATCCGCTGCACGCCTACGAGGAGGGCGTCAACCACGAGGCGCTGATGACCTGGTGGGGCTACGGCGACCCGGTGTACTTCGAGCGCTCGCTGGCCGCGGCCCGATCGATGCCGGCGCTCACGATGGTGACCGACCTCGGGCATCGGCACTTCAAGAACCAGTCGCTGGGCGCGGAGGACCTGCGTATCGACCGGGAGCCGGGCGAGGATGCGCACGCCCATCCGCTGATGCTCCACCCGCTGTTCGAGGTGCTCTGGTATAACGAGCATCCACAGGTGAAGCGGTTCCTCCGAGAGTGGGCCGACGGCTGGCTGGAGCACCAGCAGCCGGGCGCCTACGCGACGGGCGTCAACGTGGCGACCGAGGAGCCGACGCAGGTGTACGAGAATCGACCGCTCTATGGAGGTTATGGCGGGCAGGCGTCGGCGTTCGCCGGGATGATCCTCTACGGTGGCGAGGAGAAGTACGCACGCCCGTTTCTCGACGCGTACGAGAACGGATGGAACCGTTACACGGTGGCGCGGATGATCCCGGAGATGTACCAGGCCGGCCTGCTCAACGGCCTGAGCGAGGAGCAGTTCGCGGCGCTCGAGGACGTTGAGCCGTACCTCGCGGTGCTCCGGAGGGGTGAGCGCGGGCCCCTGATCGAAGCCCTGCGCGAGGACATCGCCGAGATGCAGAGGTTCCCGTGGATATACACCGGGGCGGAACAGTTCACGGACCGGATATTCCTGTACGCGATCGAGAACGCGGCCAAAGCCTACTGCGGCGCCTACGCGACGCGCAACAAGTACACGCACCCGCACTCGGTGAGCTGGGAGGGCTTCGGGACCGACTTCGCCGCGCTGGTGCTTGATGCGGGGTCTGATCGACTGAAAGCGGCCGTGTACAGCTTCGCCAGCGAGCCGATAGAGGGCACGATGCGCGTCTGGCGGCTCGCGCACGGACGCTATCGGATCGCGGTCGGGCCTGACACCGACCGCGACGATGCCCTCGACAGGCCGGTCGAGACGCGTGTGATGGAGCTGCAACGTGCGGCGACGGTGCCGATCGTGCTGCCGCCGGGCGAGGTGACGATCATCGAGGTGGAGCAGCTCGAAGAGCTGGACGACATCCGCGACCGGCCGGATCTCGCGCTCTCGCCGTTGGACACAGTGGTGGAGGATGGCGTTGTGCGCGGCTTCGTGCACAACATCGGCGTGCGGCCGGTCCCGGTGGCCGGCATTGCGCTGGTCTCCCCCACCGGCGAGGTCGTCGACCGCGCATCGCTGACGGATATCCCCGCGATCGCCGAGGACCTGGAGCCGGTGCGGCTGCCCTACGAGCTGACCGGCCTTCCCGAGGATGCCAAGGGATGGCGGGTGGTCGTTGATGACACCGGGACCGTCGCCGAGATCTACGAGGGCAATAACGCGGTGGTGCTCGACGCAGAGGACTGAGGGGCGGGCGACCGGAAGACACGTGGACTTCGGGCGAGGACAGCGAACGGAAGGCGTCGATGATGCTGGTGCGCGCGCACTACTACGAACAGTTTGACGCGGACTACAACCTCGACGTGCCGGCGGAGGGCTTCGGCGGCTGGAAATCGGCGGAGCTTGAGCTGAGCCCCGAGCACACCGCTGTGGTGGTGATGCACGCGTGGGACTGCGGGACGTACGAGGAGTATCCGGGCTGGTGGAAGCGCGTGGAGTATATCCCGCGCGCGAACGAGATCGCGCGGACGGTCTTCCCGCCACTGCTCTCGGCGGTGCGCGAGTCGCCGCTGGAGCTGTTCCACGTTGTTGGGGGCGGCGATTACTACAGCGATCTGCCCGGGTACCAGCGCGCGAAGGAGCTTGCGAACGAGCAGCCAACGGAGGTTGAGAAGATCGAGCCTGATCCGGTTCTCGAGCGACTGCGCCAGTTCAAGCAGGACCTGATCGCCCACACAATGGAGGACACCCGCGCCGGCTTCGAGCGCGTTGACTTCCTCGAGGAGGCCCGTCCACAGGGCGATGAGGGCGTGGCCGAGAACGCGCCGCAGCTATTCGCGCTGTGAAAGGAAGCCGGGGTCAACCACCTACTCTACGCGGGCTTCGCGATCAACTGGTGTCTGCTCCTATCGCCG
>JALGTR010000312.1 GCA_029821265.1 Candidatus Zipacnadia bacterium | reverse complement strand
CAGGGGCGAAGCCGGTCAAGGTTTTGCGCGCGGCATCGGGTGGCCGTCGCCATGTGAGGGCTTGCGCCGCGACGGAGGGCGTTGATCTGCAGCGGGGGGCTGCGAACGAAAGCGGCGGGCGCGAGAGATCGCGCCCGCCGATAGCATAGCCCGTTACGTCCTGTAATGTGCCACCCGGGTCAGCGCGATTTGCGCCAGTAGAGGTCGTAGTGCTCCGGATACCATTCCCACGTGCCGGCCCCGAGCCACTTGCCATGGCCGTCGCAGAACGTGACGTTCGCGCCACCGTTGTGGCGGCTCAGGTCGCCGGTGAAAGAGCCCTCGGGTCGCTTGATCTTCCCGGCGGGCCGCGCGTAGCAGATGTCCCGACTCCCATGGCCGAAGGCGTGAGCGCACCACCGGTCGGCGTGCCAGGCATCGAAGGTCAGGAGAGTCTCGGCGGGATGCGTGATCTTAGACATCCGGTTGTCGAAGGTGCCGCGGCCACCGTAGCAGACGCGGTCGTTGACGTGGTAGCTCAGTCTGATGGTCGAGCCGGCGTAGTTGCTGCTGTGTTCCTTGAGGTAGTCGCCGCCGCTGGGGCAGCGGAAGATGTCGTCGTTCTTCACATACGGACGTGCCGCGTCCACCCACATGAAGAGCGGCCAGTTGGCGTCGTCAACGGCCTTGTAGTAGAAGCCCGGCAAAGCCTCGTCATAGTCAGATGCATACATCAGAAGTCCCAGCGCGATTTGCTTCTGGTTCGAGAGACAGCTTGTCTGACGCGCCTTCTCTCGGGCCCGAGCGAAGACCGGGAAGAGGATGGCGGCCAGGATCGCGATGATCGCGATCACGACCAGCAGCTCGATCAGTGTGAAACCTCTCTTCATCTGCGAGGCACCTCCAGGGAAGAATAGGTCCTCTCAACATCTCCCCAGCTTTAAGAATTATTCTCCTCTCTCGCTTCAATACCTGCATACATGAAGACTTGCCGAGACACCCCCCCAGTCTCTTCCGCCAACGGAGGACTCGCGGTCTGCTGCGGGGAAGCGGAGCGTACTGTCTGAGCGTTGCGGTAACCCCGGCTCGAGGGATGATATGGTGTGAGCGTTGAGCGACCGAACATTCTGTTCTTCTTCTCCGACCAGCAGCGCTGGGACACCGTCGGTGCATACGGGCAGCAGCTTGATGTCACGCCAAACCTCGATCGGATGGCAGCGGAGGGCACGCGTTTCGAGCACGCCTTCACCTGCCAGCCGGTCTGCGGGCCGGCACGAGCTTCTCTGCAGACGGGGAAGTACCCGGAGGCCGTGGGCTGCTGGCGGAATAACATCCATCTCCCGATGGACGAGAAGACGATCGCGCACTGGTTCCGTGAATGGGGCTATCAGACCGGCTACGTCGGCAAGTGGCACCTCGCCTCCAGCGCCCCGGAGCTTGACAATCGAGAGAAGCCGGTGCCGAAACAGCTGCGCGGCGGCTGGGATTTCTGGATCGCCTCGGATGTGCTGGAGTTCACCTCACACAGCTACGACGGGCACATGTTCCGCGGCGACGGCTCACGCTACGAATTCCCCGAAGGTCGCTACCGCGTGGACTGCGTGACGGACGCGGCGATGGAGTTCCTCGACCAGCGCGATGATCGGCCCTTCGTGCTATTCGTTAGTTACATCGAGCCACACCACCAGAACGACCACAACCGCTACGAGGGGCCGAAGGGCTCGAAGGAGCGCTGGGCCGACTACGATGTGCCCGGCGACCTGGTGGGCACCGAGGGCGACTGGCGGGAGAATTACCCGGACTATCTGGGCTGCTGCCATGCGCTGGACGGAGCGCTGGGGCGCTTCCGCGAGAGGTTCGAGGAGGAGGGCATCGCGGACGAGACGCTCGTCTTCTACACCTCCGATCACGGCTCGCATTTCCGCACGCGCAACGCCGAGTACAAGCGCTCCTGCCACGACGGCTGCCTGCGGATCCCGATGGTCGCGTGCGGTCCGGGCTTCAACGGCGGCGGCGTGGTCGAGGAACTGGTGAGCCTCATCGATGTGCCGCCGACGTTGCTTCACAGCGCCGGGATCCCCACCCCGGAGACCTACCACGGGCGCGCGCTCCAGCCGCTGGTTGATGGCAGCGCTGAGGACTGGCCGGAGGAGGTCTTCGCGCAGATCTCCGAAAGCCAGACCGGCCGGTGCGTGCGCACCCTTAGGTGGACCTACTCCGTGAGCGTCCCGGAGCGCGACGCGCGGAGCGATCTGTACTACGAGGAATACCTCTACGACAACGAGAATGACCCGCATCAGCGTAACAACCTCGTGCGCGATCCGGAGTATGCCGATGTCCGCGCCAGTCTCGCGGAGACGCTGAAGCGCCGGATGGCCGAGGCCGACGAGCGACCGTCGGAGATCAGGCCCGCGCGCGAGGAGAACTGACGCGAAAAGATGACACCCGGTTTGCGGGTGAACCGAAAGGACAGGATCAGATGAGCCTTCGAGCAGCGGTTCTTGGACTTGGTAACATTGCGAACACGCACATTCAGGGCTGGAAGGAGGCCGTAGGTGTCGAGCCCGTTGCGGGCGCCGACATCAACGACGCCGCGGTTGAGGCCGCACAGGAGCGCTACGGGATCACCGGCTACTCGGACTGGCGCGAGATGCTCGACGCCGAGAGCCCGGACCTGGTGAGCATCTGCACGCCGCCGTTCCTGCACCCGGAGATGACGATCGAGTGCCTCGAGCGCGGGATCCACGTGATGTGCGAGAAGCCAATGGCGGCGGACGTGGAGGGTGCGCAGAAGATGGCCGACGCCGCCGCGGACGCGGACGCGATTCTGCAGATCGCGTACTGCCACCGCTTTCACGGCCCGGCCATGAAGCTCAAGGAGATCCTTGACGAGGGCGTACTGGGCAGGCCGCTGTTTTTCCGCGGCTGTTTCACCGGCCTCGCGGACATGGAGGGTAACCACCGCGGCAGCCTTGCGCAGGCCGGCGGCGGCGCGCTGATGGATAACGGATCACACGCGGCGGACCTCTTTCAGTACCTTCTCGGCCCAATCGCCAACGTCTCCTGCCGTGCCGGGACCTTCCTGCAGGAGATGGAGACCGACGACGTCGCGGTGATGCTCTTCGAGGCCGCAAACGGCTGCTTCGGTGAGATCATCGTCGGCTACTCGCTCCCGCCACAGCTCACCCAATGGCAGATCGCGGGCGAGAATGGAATGATCGAGCTGGAGACCTACTTCACGGGGCCAGTCCGCTTCTGGGACAAGAATGAGGACGAGTGGACCACCTATGCGCCGGACCACACCGAGACGCGTTTTCAGCGCCAGTTCGCGCATTTCA
>JALGTR010000078.1:784-28527 GCA_029821265.1 Candidatus Zipacnadia bacterium | reverse complement strand
ATCACTGCTTCATCACCGGGCGCCTGCTGGAAGAGCTGCGAGGTGACGCCTGCGGGCCCGTCCGTTGTGCTTGAACCGGTCGCGGTCTCGATGACCCCAAAGAGCCCGGCGAGCGCAGCACCGATGGTGAGCAACCGCCTGTTCGATTCCTTGCGCTGCTGAGCCTTCACCCGTTCGGGCCCCTGATAGAGTCTGTAGGCTCTATCGCCGACCGCCGCCCGGCCGTCATCAAGCGGGGTCATCTTCGACATCCGCGCCCCGACCTCGGAGATCGAGTAGCGCCCGACCTTGACGAGAATGATCTTGCCGAGGTCGCGCTGATAGACGGGCCGGAACAGCATCATGGCCATGCCACTCTTGATCCGATCGTCGTGCCCGAGGTTGACCGTGGCAACACCGAAGTTGTTCACGGAGGTCACAAAGCCCTCGGGGATGCGGTTGATGAGGATGTACTCGACGGCGTCCCCAGCGGCCTCACGCAGAGCGCTGTTGATCACACGCGCGCTGTCTCCGGTCCATCCGGGCAGGGCCTTGGAGACGGTGCTAATATTGGCGCCGTTGAGGAACTCGCCTGTGCGGACATCGAGGACGGCGAGGTTCAGCGCGATACTGACCTGGCCCGTGTCCTCGTTGACACGGAGGCTCCTGATCTCACCGCTCACGACCTTGTCGACTCGAAGGCGTTCACCGAGTCGCACCTGTTCAGCGACCGACAGAGGCGGCTGGAGCTCAAGCTGTTCGAGCTCCCGCTGCAGGTCGAGCTTGGAGGTGACGATGAACTCCTCGGATTCCTCCATGGTCAGAGCCACCGCGTCCGTCATCTGGCGGCTCAGCGTGGAGTCGATCGACCCGTCCGGGTCAAGTATTGGCAGCACGATAGCGCTGACAGTACCGACCTCCGGCTGGGCCTGCGCCTCCGCGACCGCCGGGAAGCTGACCACGGTGTACGGGACCACCATTGCTGCGGCGACGTAGAGCGCGAGGTATTTCCAGATGCTGCTCTCGTGTAGACGGTGCATTATCTCGTTGCTCCTCCCGGCACGCGGCTCACAGCACGTTGCGCCCGGATTTTGGCACGTCGGCCAAGATGGTGCGACTGGTCCCCGCAACGTCACCAGACGCGGCGGGGAGGCTGATTGTCAGCGTGTCACCTGCACGGTGCCGATGGCCTGTGTCTGCTGGCCATCGGGAGCGATCGCCCTGACCATGACGATGTAGGTACCACCGGGGGCCCTGGTCCCGCGGGCAGTCATGCCGTCCCAGGCGACCCGCTGGACGCCGGCGGTCTGCTGGGCGTCGGTTGTCACAACGTCGATAACGCGGCCAGCAATGTTCAGGATGCTCACAGTCACGCGGGCATCTGCCGACAGAGTATAGCTGATCTCGGCCCCACCGCCAACCGCTCGGGCGGCCGGCTGCGAGACGGTGACGATGCTGTCGCTGTCGGCCAGTCGGACGGTCAGGCTGCGCGGCACTCCTCGCGCCACGAACTCATAGCTCTGAGCGGTCCGCATGTAGGTCTGCTGCCCGGTCTCGTTGTCCACGAGCACAGGCCTGACGTCGTTTGGCAGCGCCGAGAGATCAGGCCATCGGACTGCCACGCGCTCACCCTCGGGGCCGCTGGCAGCGATGGTCCAGGCGGTCGAGTCGTCCTGTGCCCGGACATCAACGCCGTAGGCTCCGTCAGCGTTCTGGACCGCGGCGTAGACGCCACTGCCCATCCCCGGCGGCGGCGGCTTGAGCATGTCAAGGCCCGCATCGAAGCCGGCTGTTGCGTTCGGCGCGCAGCCGAGGTAGGTGCAGGTGTCCTGCATTCCGGCGGCGCTGACAACGAGCGGCATCAGCCAGCCGTCGTCTGGGTTCGTCACGACCGGCGCGGAACCCTCCTCGCCACTTGCAAGCGTATCACTCTGCCGATCGCCGATGATTGTGACGTCGGCGCCGACGTTGATCCAGTAGCCGACGTAGGGCTCGACGACGGCGGATGTCTGATAGCCGCCGAGGACGTAGGCGTAGAGCGGGCTGCGAACGAGACCCTCAGACAGCGCCTGCTGCATCGTGTAGATCTGACCGCCGCCGTCTCTGACCGCGAGGGCGAAGAAGTCCAGCGGCTCGGTAAAGAAGTCGCCGAACAGATTCCAGCCGGTGGTGCCGGCCTGCAGCGCCACCTCGTGGATGTCACTCGCCTCGATCCCCTCGCGTGTGAGTTCGAGGGCCTCAGACGGACGCAGCCAGTATCCCTTGCCGAGGCGGAAGCGGTCGGCGGGTGTGCTCGGATACAGGCGGTACCGGCCCTGCTCCGGCTCCCACGCGGCCAGCTTCAGCGTGCTCGGGTCGGCACCGAGCAGATCGGCCGGATCATCGGTCGGATAGTCGTAGGGCAGCGACATCAGCTGCAGGTTCGCGGGGAACGTACGGATAGCGCTGACCGTGAAGTTGACACCATCGGTGGTCTGGCCGGTGACGACGGTGACCACGCGCTCCTCTGGCGTGACAGAAAGGCCAACCGGGTCGGGCCGGACAGTGATCTGCCCGGTCGGAACGTTATCGAAGCGGTAGTTGTAGCTCGCGCCCTGCGCCGGCTCAGTGATCTGCGCATCGGTGGTCGTGCTGGCGATAACCTGGTCGTTGACGAGAAGTTCGACGGTCATGCCACCGACCGGCTCCCCGCTCAGTCCTCGCGCGATGAGACCCGTGATGCTCCCGGGCGGCTCGGCTTCGAGTGCTATGGTCACTGTTTCTGTCTGTGCCGCCAGGAGCGTGACACCGGTGCGAGCCGAGCGCTCGAACCCCGGTGCAGTTGCCTCCACGCCGTAGTCACCAGGCTGCAGCTCGATGGACGCCTGACCGTTCTGGTCGGTGACGGCCTGGGCGACCCGGGTGTCGTCGGCGAAAACCTCGACGGTGGCGTTAGCGATGGGAATGCCGTCAGTGTCGGTGACCGTGGCAATGATGGTCCCCGGCGCCGCGTCAAGCGCGAGATCGACGGTGGCGGTATTGCCGCTTGTCACCGTGACGACGGCCTCGGCGGTGCCGAAGTTGATGTTTGAACCGTCTGCCACGACGATGACCTCGCCGGCGGGAATGTCGCTGAGCAGATAGGTGCCGTCGCCGGCGGTGGTGGTGCACTTGATCAGATCGCCGCGGACAGGCCCGCTTTGTGCGGGCTCGGCCGTGCTTGCTTCTTCGTCCGCGGGCGCGGACGGTAGCGATTCATAGGCACAGACCTGGACCGCACCGAGCGGGTCGCCCGTGGCGAGCGATGTGACGGTTCCGCGAATGGCGCCCGGCTCCGCCCGGCTGATGGCGAAGTCAACGACCGGGTATTTCAGGCCACCGTGCGTTGACTGGGCCTCGGAGTGGTCGATCTCGAAGCCCGGCCGGTATGCGCTGAGGGAATACACGCCCGGCGGCAGGCCGCCCATCACGTACCGACCGTCCTCCTCGCACTCGACCGCTGCGACCATCTGGCCGCCCCGGAAGACGCGGACGATCGGTGCCGGGTTAGTGATCGGCTGATTGCCGTCGCTGATGGAGAGGACGCGACCCTGGAAGCCGCCCGTTCGCAGCCAGCAGAGTGTGTTGTGCATCCACTTCGAGCGGTAGTTTATGGAGTGGCTCGGGTCGCCGCCCCACACCTTATGCGTCTGCTCAAAGCCCCACGCGTAGTAGGCGACGCGGTAGCCGGTGGGCGACTCGTAGCGAATTCCGGCAGTTGCGCCGCTATCGTATGTATGGGTGACAACTGCGCCTGAAGCGGGCTCGATGACGTCCGGCCAGACGGTGAAGTGCGCACAATCCTGCGGGTAGAGGACGTCACTCGACTCCCACCAGCCGATCGGGCAATCGTCCTCGGGCAACTCGATGTCCTTCGGCGGCCAGAAGCTGAACGGGTGGGCGACGACCGGGTCTCCGGCAGTGCCGGTGACGAAGTCGTCGATGATCCCGGCTCCGGAGCCGCCGTTGTTATCATCCGCAACGTAATTGGCGTGCAGGTAGTTGGTGTAGAAGCTGTTGGGCGTTGTGCCATCGAGCGTCAGTGCCCAGCCGATGTTCTGGCCGGTGATCATCAGACGGCCGCCGCGGTCGAGGAAGGTGGCGAGGACCGCCTGCGTTGAGGCGTCCACGATGCTACCCTCGGCTGCCCAGACGTCGCCGGAGTGCGGCGAGGCCCAGACGACCGCGCGGTTGGCGACGAGCACCTCGCGCTGCCCGCTGAGGTCCGGAACAGAGAGCTGGACCTCCTTGGTGGGCAGGTAGTAGACGAGATCGGTTATCTGCAACGGACCACGGCAGATGATCCGCCACAGGTCGTAAGGCTCGCCGGTGCCCTTCGGGGCGTTGCGGATCGTATTTGCCGAGCCGCCCGCACCGGGATTGGTCGTGTAGTAGCTTTCGACCGGGAATGCGGTTGGGAGATCGTTGTTGGCGCCGGAGGCGGCGTAGATAAAGCCCTGCCCCTCGCAGTAGTCGTCGACGAGCAATACGTTGGACTTCGGCTGCCAGACGAGCGTGGTGAACCCGTAGATGTCGTCGTAGGTAAATGTGTTGCCCGCGCCGTCGATGACGGTGATGTCAATAATGTAGTCGCTCGGGGCGGTCGGCGTGGTCCACACGCCGGAGAAGATGCCGTCGTCTGCGGTGTCGTCGCCGTGGGCCGGGTCGCCATCGTCGAAGAGCTCCACCCCGCCGACGGTCTCGCAGTCAACCTCGCGTGTGATCACGACATCGGTCTCGCCGCTCTGAAGGTTTGTGGTGATGTAGTCGAACTGCTTGTGGTCAATGCCCTCACTGTCGTCCACAGCGGAGTCGGGGTCCTTGAACTGAGCAAAGACCTGGGCGACACCGCTGTCGCGGTCAAAGACCGGGACGTGTATGGTGATATCCGAGCCGGGCGGCACGAAGCGCCCGTCGGCGTCAACGCTTGGGAGGTCGACGAGTTCGGGCGGTACCGGGTCGCTAACCTCGAGGCGCCAGATGTCGGGCTCGGCCCCGTCGGCATCGGGACGCCAGGAGGTGAAGAATATGCGGACTGGCTGGCTGGGGCTCAGGCCCGGGTTGAAGGTCGGGTAGCGCTCATCATAGACGTCGTCCTCGTCGAGATTGCTGCGCAGCGTCGGACTGACGCTGCCCTCGCCGATGGGGGCGACGGTCCAGATGTTGTAGTCATTGGTGGTGTCCCCCGCGTCGACCAGCCGGTCAGAGGCGAAGGCGATCATCTGGCCGTTATGCCGCCATGTGGGATCAACATCGTTGACGGTCGGATCTCCGCCGCCGTTGGTGACCTGCTGCTCGCCGGAGCCATCAGGGCTGATGCGGAAGATATTGGTGCCGCCACCGGCCATCTTGCGGGCGAACAGGATCGGAGCGGTGCCAATGCCGCTGGACGAAGCCCAGTCCGGGCTCATCTCATCGTCCGGGCCCGTGGTGATGGCCTGGGGAAGCTGTGATCCGTCAGAGGGGATGATGAACAGATCGCGATTGCCGTTTGCATCCCCGCTGAAGACGATCCAGTTGCCGTCGGGCGACCAGGTCGGTTCGTATTTGTTCCCGGGGCTGGAGGTGATCTGGCGGATGGTACCCGTCAGCACCTCGACAGTGTAGATCTCGGAGACGCCCGTGGCGTTGGAGGAGAAGGCTATCAGTCGGCCACCGGGATCGTACGCCGGAGATGTTTCGTCGCCGCCCATGTCGGTGATCTGCGTCGCGAAGCTCCCGTCGACGCGGAGCAGCCAGAGGTTGAAATCACCGGCGGTGACGCCTGGATCAAAGCGGCCGTCGTTGTCCTCGTCAACGCCATTGCTGGAGATGACGATTCGGTTCAGCTCGCCCTGAGGTGCGGCGTCGGCGTAGAGTTCCTCACTGGCGGTGGCGGTTGGAGTGAGCTGCATGTCAGGGATCGGTCCGGACCCCTGCATCGCTCGCATCCGCATCTGCTGGAACAGGTCGTCGGGCCGTTCCATGCCGATGTAGCGCCGGCCACCCGTGGCATTGAGGCCGCGCATCACGGATGCACTGGCCATCTGGTCCCCAATGATCGGGGACGTAGGGGCAGCGAGGGAGTCAGCACAGACGGAAAAGATCAGTGCGGCCGACAGAAACACGGCGAGTGTCAGAAGGATGCGCCCCTTCTGCAACACAATCACTCCCCCGGGCCTGCGGCTTCGGCCCTTTGGTAGCTGCAATCGATGGTCCGGTACGCTCTGCATGTCGCTGTCCGGCCCCGCAACATCACTGACGAGGAGCCGGCCACACGTCGCCCCCTTTTTCGGCTCTCCGCCGGCCCCTCCGCCGCACAGCGGTCATCCATCCCGGCGGCAAGGATACCTCGGCAGCGGATTATAGCACACGGCCGCGACCGAACGCAAGCTGAGCGCGGTTAACGGAGGTTGACATCTCCGCGAGCGGCCCGGCGACGTCACCTGCTCCGTTCCCCATGTTCGACAATATGCCTCCAAAGGCGTTCCGCCCGGCGCGCCGTCTCGTCAATATCTCCCCGCGTATCGATGACGAATTCGGCAGTGAACTGCTCGATGCCGAGGCGGTCGTGCAGTTCCAGCAAAGCCTCGGCGCGTTCGCGGTCGATCTTGTCGCGGTCCATGAGCCGCCGCAGACGGATCTCGCGGGGCGCCGTGACCAGCACGGTCCGATCGACGAGCGGCAACGCGCCCATCTGCACCAGGTTCGCCGCTTCGATAGCGATCACGCGATGCGCGCATTCCTCTCGCATCGAGCATACCCGCCTGGCGATAGAATCTATCATCGGCGGGTGGACAATCTGCTCCAGTCGCCTGCGCGCGGCGTCCTCGGCGAGTATGGCGGCCCCCAGAGCGCGTCGATCGAGGCTGCCGTCGGGCCTGGCGAACTCTTCGCCAAACTCCTCGATGATCTTCTGCAGCAGCTCCGATCCGGGCTGCAACAGCTCGCGGGAGACCACGTCCGCCCTGATCGTCCCGGCGCCGAGGCGCTCGAGCTGGTCGGTCACAGCCGATTTTCCGGACGCGATGGGGCCGAGAATCCCGACCACCACCGCGTCCCCGGGTTCACGTACTGCCTCCGGCGTGTTCAGGCCTCGTCTTCCTCGTCGTTGGCCTCTTCGCCAGCAATGCTTCCACCGGTATCTTCCTCGCCGGACTCGCTGAGGCCTTCTTCGGATGAAGATTCTTCCGAAGAAGATTCCTCAGCAGTCGATTCGTCGGCGGGCGTCGGCTCCTCGGCCGCTGCCTCTTCGCCGCCTTCCTCCGCCACCGAAGCCTGCTCGGCGCCCTCGTTCAGTTCGGCCGCCACGGCGCCGAGGACGTCGGCGAACTGCTCGCCGAGTGTCGTCCTCGGCGCGTCCTGATCGGCCATGTACTTCTGGTACTCCTCGCGCTCCTTCTCGTGCAGGAGGGCGATGAGCGAGAGCGTCATCCGGCGAGCCTGTGGCCTGAGCTTGAGGATCTTGAGCTCGAGTTCCTGCCCCTCCTCGATGACCTCCGAGGGGCTCTCGATGCGCTTGTCGGCGAGTTCACCGACCGGCAGGAAACCCTCGACGTCGTAGTCGGGCAGCTCAACGAATGCGCCGGTGCGCACAATGCGGTTGACGCGGCCCCGCACGGTGTCGCCGGGGCGAACCTTCTTGCCGACCTCTTTCCACGGGTCGGGCAGGATCTGCCGGCGTCCGAGCGAGATTCGTTCGCGCTCGCGGTCGATATCGAGCACGACCACACGGAGGGTGTCACCGATGCTGCAGACCTCCGAGGGGTGCTCCACGCGACCCCACGACATCTCCGAGATATGCAGCAGGCCGTCGACTCCGCCGAGGTCGATGAATGCACCGTAGTCGGTGATGTTCCGCACCTTGCCCTCGCAGAGCAGGCCCTCCTCGAGCTTCTCCATGGTCTCCTTCTTGCGCTGGGCCCGCTCCTCCTCGACGACCAGCCGGTGGGAGAGGACGACCTTCTTGCGCTGGCGGTCGGCCTCGAGGACCTTGAGGCGGAGGGAGCGGCCGACGAAGCGGTCGAGGTTGCGGATATTGCGGATCGCCACATGAGAGGCCGGAACGAAGCCCGGCACGCCCAGATCGACCCGCAGACCGCCCTTGACCCGATCGGTGACCATCGCGTCAACGACCTCGCCGGTCTCGAGCGAACGCATCACGCGGTTCCAGACACGCTCGTAGTCGGCGCGCTTCTTCGAGAGGATGGTCATCCCCTCCTCGTCGCTGAGCTTGACCACCGCGACTTCGATCTCATCGTCGCGCTCAGGAAGCTCGGACCTGTCGAGGAACTCGTACATCGGTACGATCCCCTCGGCCTTCCCGCCGATGTCGACCAGCACGCCGTCCTCGCTCACCGAGACGACCTGACCGGTGATGATATCACCGGGCTTGAGGTCGGCGGGGCCGACGGCGTCAAGGTCAACGTCGTCCATCGTCATAAACTCTTCTTCCTGCTCGGGTTCTTCCACGGGCGTCTCGACAGCGTCCTCGGCAGGCGGGGTCTCTTCTGCTGACTCGGCTGCGGGCCGCTCGTCGGCCCCGGCCTGATCCTGACCTGCGGTGGGAGGAGCCTCCTCGGGCTTCTCCGCGTCGGCCCCGGTCGGTGCCTGCGCCTGCTGTGCACTCTCGGAGGCGCGCTGAACGTCCTCGTCCTGTTCGGGGGCCTCGCGGCCCTCGTCCTGCTGGTCCTGATCCTTGTCTTCGAAATCCCAGGCAGACATCATGAAGGTCCTCCTTCACCCGCGGGCACGCCGGCGGCGGTCCGCAGGCCGTCGAATCCAAATCCATCGACGAGACAGTCAGAATTCAGTCACTGATCGCAGTGCGAGAAGCTCAGATCTGCTGCATCTCACGCCAGTTCGTTCCGACGGCGACATCGACAACAAGCGGAACATCCAGTTCGAATGCCTCCTCCATCACCTCCCGGACCAGCTTCGCGACAGACTCCGCCTCGCCCTCCGGCACCTCAAGCACCAGCTCGTCGTGCACCTGCAGTAGCAGCCGGCTCAGCGGGCTCTCATCGCGGACCCGGGGCGCGAGGTCGATCATCGCGATCTTAATGATGTCGGCCGCGGTACCCTGGATCGGCGTGTTGACTGCAGCGCGTTCGGCGTAGGACCGGGCCCGTCCGTCGCTCGAGTTGATCTCGGGCAGCGGACGCTTGCGACCCAGAAGCGTCTCGACGTATCCATTCTCCCGCGTCGAGGCGACAATGCCGTCGATATACTTACGCACGCCGGGCAGTACGCGGAAGTAGTTCTCGATGAAGGCCTCCGCCTCCTTCCTCTCGATGCCAAGCTGCTGGGCGAGAGCCGTCGGGCCCTGGCCGTAGAGGACCGCGAAGTTAACGGTCTTGGCGCGGCCGCGCATCTCGTAGGTCACATCATCGGCGTCCACACCGAAGAGCGCGGTGGCGGTCTCCGTATGGATGTCGCGGCCCGACCGAAAGGCGTTAACGAGCCGACTGTCGCCGCTGATGTGGGCGAGGATCCGCAGCTCGATCTGCGAGTAGTCGGCCGCCAGAAGCACATTACCCGGCTCGGAGACGAAGCAACCGCGGATCTTACGGCCCCATTCGGTGCGGATCGGGATATTCTGCAGATTCGGGTTGCGGCTCGAGAGCCGGCCGGTCGCCGCGACGGCCTGCTCGAAGGTGGTGTGGATACGGCCGGTCTCGGGGTTGACCTCAGCCAGCAGGCCGTCAACGTAGGTAGATCGCAGCTTCGCGTAATGGCGGTACTCCAGCACGAGCTTGGCGATCCGGAAGTCCTCCGCCAGCTCCTCGAGCACCGCGGCGGATGTGGACCATCCGGTCTTCGTCCTGCGGCCCTTCGGCAGCTCCAGCTGCTCGAAGAGCACCTCCGCTAACTGCTGCGGCGAACCGACGTTGAACTCGCGCCCAGCGATGCTGCAGATCTCGTCCTCGAGCCGGGCGACCATCGCATCAAGCTGCTCCCCCAGCTCCGCCAGGCGATCGGTATCGACGGCGATGCCGTTCAGTTCCATCTGCGCGAGCAGCAGCGTCAGGGGCATCTCGATCTCGTCAAAGAGGGCAATGACCGCGGCCTGTTGCATCAGCTCGCGCATCGGATCGCGCAGGTCGCGGACGGCGACGGCCTCCGTCGCCGCACGCAGGTTCGCCGGTTCGATCTCGGCCTGTGACTCGCCATCGGCCTCGGGCAGCGCGTAGCCGAGGTGCTCCTGGGTCAGGAGGCCGATAGAGTGATCACGCCGGTTGGGCACGAGCAGATACGAGGCGATCTCGGGGTCGAACTCGGCGCCGTCGAGCACCACAGCGCGATGGTCCGCGACCAATCCGATCTCAGCGAGGCGGCGAGCGATGCCCTTGAGGTTGGCCCCGCGCTTGTCGATCCCGGCGTCGGAGAGCACCTCGATGAGCGGCGACAGGTCAAGATCCGAGCCGTCGTCGGCGAAGAGCGTTTCCGCTTCGGCGTTGCCGGCGAGCGGAACCAGCGTGGCGCTGTCCTTGCCGGTGGCCACCGCCAGCACGGGGGCGTCGCCGTCCTCACTGAGGGCGAGCGCCATGAAGCCGTCGGCGCGGATCGCGGCGGTGAGCGCCTCAAGCTCGTCCTGGCTGAGCGCGGTCTCAACGTGCACCTCACGGTGGGTCTGCTCGCCGCGCGGCAGTCGGTCGAGAAGGCTCGTGAACTCCAGGCGCCTCGCGAATTCGCGCAGCCGCTCGATCGGCAGCCCCTCCCACCTGATCGCGGCGAAGTCGATCTCGATCGGTGCATCGGTCCGGATCGTGGCCAGGCGCTTGCTCAGGACCGCCAGGTCAGGGCTCTCCTCCAGACGATTGCGGATGCGCGTTGACTCGATCTCGTCGACGTGCTCGATCGCTTCCTCGATCGAGTCGAACTGCTGGAGTAGCGACTGCGCGCTCTTCTCGCCGATTCCGGGCACACCGGGGATGTTGTCCGAGGAGTCGCCCTCGAGCGCCTTAAGGTCGGTGATCTGGTCGGGCCGCAGGCCCGTCTCCTCGCGCACGGCTTCGGCGTCGTAGCGCTTCGTGTCCTTGATGCCGTGGCGGGTTGCGACGACCTCGATGTGGTCATCGACAAGCTGCAGCAGATCCCTGTCACCGGTCACGATCGTGACCTGCTTGCCCTCGTCGGCGGCGCGGCGGGCGAGCGTGCCGATGATGTCGTCAGCCTCAAAGCCCGGGGCGATCACCCCGGTCATGCCCAGTGCGTCGATGACGTCATCGAGCAGCGGAAGCTGGGCGATAAGCGCCTCGTCGGTGGGCGGGCGATGGGCCTTATACTCCTCGTAGATCTCGTCGCGGAAGGTCGGGCCGGGGGCATCGAGAGCCACGACGGCGTAGTCGGGCTGCTCCTCCTCGAGCAGCGCCATGAGCATCTGCAGGAAGCCGTAGACCGCGTTGGTGGGCTGACCGTCGGTTGTCGTGAGCGGTGGAAGGGCATGGAAGGCCCTGTGGAAGAGGCTGTGCCCGTCAACGAGTAGAACTTTTTCAGGCATTACGTGACATCCTATCGGTTGGTTTCATCAGGGCCGCGTTCTTCGCGGCGAGATCGGTCCTCAGGGAGTGCATTATGACACAGACGTGACCGGAGCGCTACTGCGGTGCCGTCAGCATGCTGTCGACCGCTTCCAGTCGCTCGTCGTAGAGCAGATACTCAAGCGCCATGCGGCGTGCGAGCCTGTCGGCCGAGGCGCCCATGAAGTCGAACAGGCCGGCCCCGGAGCCCATCCGCTTGATCTTCGGCTCACCCTCAATGCCCCCGAGTTCGCCGGCGAGCTCGACGGCGCGGTAGAAGTTGCCGATCTCGTCGATCAGACCGTTGTCCAGCGCCTGCTGGCCGGTGTAGATACGTCCGTCAGCGAGTTCGCGCACACGTTTCTCATCCATGTTGCGGCCCCTGGCGACATCCTCGACGAACTGATCGTACATCTGGTTGATGATGCCCTCGAGCAGTTCGCGCTCCTCGGGGCGCATCTCGCGAAAGGGCGAGCCCGTGTCCTTGAAGGGCCCCGAGGTGAGGTTGCGCACCTCGACCCCGATCTTATCGAGCAGGTCCATGTATTTCATCAGTTCCATGCGCACGCCGATGCTGCCGGTGATCGTGGAGCGGCTCGCGACGATCCTGTCAGCGGGAGCGGCGATGTAGTAGCCCCCGGATGCTGCGACGTCGGCCATGGAGACCACGACGGGCTTCTCTTCGCTGAGCTTGCGCACTTCTTCGTAGATCTCCTGCGACGCCGCGGGGCTGCCGCCGGGGCTGTTGATACGCAGCACGACGGCCTTGACCGACGCGTCATCGCCGGCCTGCCGGAGCTGTCGCATCGTCTCGCGCGCGCCACCGATCGCAGGCCCGAGGAATCCGCCCGAGGGAGCGCTGGTGATCATCCCCGTGACCTCCACCACAGCCACGCGCTCGCCAAAGCCACCGAAGCCGTCCTGCCCGCCGGCGCTGAGGGCGGCGATTGCCAGCCCGATCATCGCCACGCCGCCGATGAAGACCATGGCCCCGAGTACGATGCCGATGATCAGCGGCCAGTTCGTCTTCCGTCGCGGCGGCTCGGGCGGGGGGCCGGGGGGCACATTCCCGGTTCCGGGCCCCTCGTATCCGTGCGGACCGCCGGTTTGTACGTTCGCCATCTCCGCCTCACCTCACCACAACTGTCCTGTCGTTGACAACTGTCCACTGCGCTGGTAGACTTCTCACAGGCGCCGGAGTGGCGGAACTGGCAGACGCACCAGACTCAAAATCTGGCGGGGCTCAACACCCCGTGCGGGTTCGAATCCCGCCTCCGGCACCATCCTCTTCCCGCCGGCCACGCCCGGCGGTCTGTGTGCGCCTCCCGCGCCCGTCAGGCGCCCTCCGCGAACGTGAAGCAGCCCGCCAGAAGCTCCCGCAGCTCCGCCACGATGTCTGGATGTTGGTCCACCACGTTCGTGGTCTCCTGCGGGTCGGCGTTGAGGTCGTAAAGCGCCGGCCCATGACCCGGATCCGACCGATCGAGGCTCTGGAAGTAGTGCCAGTCATCCGTGCGCGCGGCAACGAAGTTGCGGAAGCGGATGAGCAGCCAGTCGTGTAGCGACTCGGTCTCGCCCTCAACGAGCTGCCAGAGGTCCTCGCCGTCCATCGGCGGATGGTCCTCGGTTGCGCTCAGGCGCATGAGCATCGGCGCGAGGTCCATTCCGCTCGCGAGCGCATCGATGCGCTTTCCGGCGTGGCGCTCATCGGGATGGCGCACGATCAGCGGAATCTGCGCCACGATGGAGTTGAGGAGACTCCACGTCTTCTGCAGACAGCCCTCCTCACCGAGATGCGTGCCGTGGTCGGTCGTGAACACGATGGTGGTGTCGTCGCGCAGACCCATCTCATCGACGTGGTCGAGCAGTCGGCCCACCCACTCGTCCACGAAGGTCACCTCGGCCTCATAGAGCGCGCGGATCGCGGGCAGATCCTCCTCGCGCACGAGCGATGTATCCACCCCGTAGCCGAAATGCAGCTCCTCGACCGGATAGTCATCGAGATACTCCTCGCGCAGCCGCGGTGGCGGATCCCACGGCTCGTGCGGATCAAACAGCTCGAGCCAGAGCATGAACGGCTTGTTCGCCGCGTTGCGGTCAAGCCAGTCCATAGCCGCGCGGCAGGAGCGTGCGACGACGTAGTCCTCCTCGGACCTGCGATCCTGCATGTTCAGCAGATACTGCGTCAGCCGGGCCTCCCACTCCGGGGTGCGCAGGTGATCGGGGATGTGGCGACTGAGGTCCACTGCCTCGAGCGGACCGCTGCGCCACGGGTCGCTCTCCTGGCCACGTATCCACTCCCAGGAGTCGAAGCCCTGGTGGAAGTTCATCCCGGGCTTGAACATATGATAGGTGTCCGCGACAAGCCCGGTGGTGTAGTTGCCCTCGCTGAGAATGTCGGCGACCGTGACGTCATCGGGCAGCAGCGGACGCCACTCACTGCCGGGCAGGATCGAGTTGCCGGTGTAGAAGACGCGGCGCATGGGGATCGTCGGCAGGCCGTCGGCGTAGACGTTCGTGAAGACCACACCGTCGGCCGCGAGCCGATCGAGGTTGGGCGTCTTCACGCGCTCATTCCCATAGCATCCGAGATGGTCGGCGCGAAACGTGTCGGTAACGATCACGATGAGGTTCATAGGAGCCCTCCCTGCGCCAGACGTCGAACGGGCGACCATCGGTCAATCTGCAGGCGCGATCAGATCACGCCTCACTCACATTCGGCCGGACGCCCCATCTCCCGGAACTTCGCGTATCGCAGCGCAGGCAACTGGTCACGGTCGATCTGCGACAGCTCGTTGAGGACCAGGTTGAGCGCCCGGCGCAGATACTGGGCGGCCTGCTTCGGATCGGAGTGCGCGCCCTCGCCGGGCTCTCTGATGATGCCATCGATGATGCCCAGCCGGAGGGCGTCCTCGGCGGTGAGCCGCAGGGCGTCGGCCGCCTCCTCCTTCAGCGATCGATTGCGCCAGAGGATCGCCGCGCACGATTCGGGCGCGATGACCGAGTAGTAGGAGTTCTCCATCATCAGCACCCGGTCACCCACGCCGATGCCGATGGCCCCGCCGCTGCCGCCCTCACCGATGATGACGGGCACGATCGGGACCTTCAGCGAGAACATGTCGCGCTGGTTGGAGGCGATAGCCTCGGAGATGCCGCGGGCCTCGGCCTCGTCGAGGCAGTGGGCGCCTGGCGTGTCGATGAGCGTGACGATCGGGCGCCCCACCTTCTCGGCGAAACGCATGATGCGCATGGCTTTGCGGTAGCCCTCCGGCCGCGCCATCGCGAAATTCCGGCGCGAGCGCTCGCGCGCCTGGCGGCCCTTCTGGTGGCCGATAATGGCAATGGGGCGCCCGTCGATCCAGCCAAGCCCGGAGACAATCGCGCCGTCATCGCCGAAGCGCCGGTCGCCATGCAGCTCGATGAAGCCGGCGACGATGTTGCCGATGTAGTCGAGAGAGTAGGGCCGATCGGGATGGCGCGCAAGTTCGACCTTGTGCCAGGCGTTGGTCTCCGACTTGGGCGCCTCATGGTCGGGCTCGGTGCGCAGCGCCTCGCCGTTGGCGGGCGCGTCCTCATCGGGGCCGGCCTCGCCGACGCACCACGCGATGATCGTCGCGAGGGTTGTCTTGAGCTCGGGCCTGGCGACGACGAGGTCGAGCATCCCGTGCTGGCGCTGGTACTCGGCCGTCTGCACCCCCTCGCCGATGGGCATGCCGGTGACGTCGATCACGCGCGGACCCGCGAACCCCATGGCGGCCCCCGGCTCGGCGATGATCACGTCGCCGAGGAATGCGTAACTGGCCATGACACCGCCGTAGGTGGGATGCGTGAGCACGCTGATGTAAGGCATTCCCGCGTCGGCGAGTCTCTGTGTGGCGCCCGCGGTCTTCGCCATCTGCATGAGCGAGACGAGGCTCTCCTCCATGCGCGCGCCGCCGGAGGCGCTGACGATGATGACCGGAAGCCCCTCCTCAGCCGCCCGCTCGATCAGCCGGGTGATGCGCTCCCCGACCACCCATCCCATGGAGCCGCCGCGGAACCCCGCCTCCATCACGCCGATGGCGATCGGCATGCCCGCGAGCTGCGCGCGACCGGTGATGACCGCGTCCTGCAGCCCTGTCTTGCCCTGGGCCTGCTCGAGCTTGTCGCGATAGTTCGGGAACTGAAGCGGATCGCAGGTGGGCAGATCCGCGTCCCACTCCTCGAAGCTGTCGGCGTCGATGGTGATGGCGAGCCGCTGTCGGGCGGAAAGCCGGAAATGATGGCCACACTTTGTGCATACCCAGAGGTTCTGCTGCAGCTCCTTCCGGTAGAGAAGCTGGTGACACTGCGGGCATTCCTCCCACATGTCCTCCGGGATGTCGTCATCGAAACGGTTTCTGATTTCTCCGCTACTGATCGCTGCGGTCAACAACAGCACCTCCCCGACCTGACTTCCTCTCGGCCGGGAGGAAATCCTTTTCATACGATAGCGCACCGTCCAGCTCCTGAGTAGAGCGCGCGGCTCCCTTCTCCCCATCGGCGGACGGCGCCTGTTCCCAGTATGCGCCGAACATCATGAAGATGGGCAGCCAGTCGATGCGGCTGCCGATCCCCGCGCGCACGGTCCAGCCCGTCATCACCGCGAGGCTGGACGCGACCCACGCGATGTGGACGGGGTCAAGCCAGTTCGCCCGGCGTCGCGCTGCTGTCCCCCACGCCCTGCGCAGGACGAGGGCGGCGACGACGAGCATGGCGACGACCGCCAGCAGGCCTCCGTCAAGCCAGGCGTCAAGCCACGCGTTGTGCGCGCGGTAGAAGCCTGAATGCTGATGATGGCGAAGCTGTGAGCCTCCCCATCCGACGAGCGGGCGCTGCGCGATAAGGTCGAGCGCAACGGACCAGATGAGCATCCGCCTGCGGAGGCTGCGAATGCCGGTCCCCAGGGCCGGTGGCCCATCCAGCGTCTCCGCCGCGAGCAGAAGCCCGACCGTGCCGACCACCGCACCGGTCAGCGCCAGCAGCCACCATCGCCGCAGGGCGACAGCGATGAACGCGGCCGCCACTGCCGCGGCGACCAGCGCCGCGCGCGAGCCCGAGAGCAGCATCCCCCCGAGAATGACGGTGGTCCCCACGGACCACGCCAGCCGCCCGGCCCTCGCGCGATCGCTCAGCGCGAAGCTCAGCGTCAGCGGAAAGCCGACGATCAGCATCCCGGCCAGGATGCCCGGGTTCCCGTAGATCGACTGCAGACGCCCCTCGTGCGTCACGACGCTTGTGCCGAGCATCGCATGCGCCGCACCGCCGCCCAGCAGAAGATCACCGATCGCCAGCGCCGCGAATCCGACGACGAAGGCGGCCGCCGCGCGCGCACAGAGCCGACACCGGCCGCTCTCGTCGCAGATGGCCCGCGTCACGGGCGCATACACCATGAAGACGAAGGTCCACCGCAGCACGTCCCTAACGGCCATCGCGACATCGCGTGCCATCGGCAGTGAGGCCGCCATTCCGGCGACGAACAGCAGTCCCACGACCGTCATTGGACTGGACGTCCACCAGCGAGAGATGAAATCCGGCGGTCCGTCCACCAGCGCAATGTATATCAGGACAACCAGTGACAGCGCAAGGGGGCCGTACGCCAGTGACTGCGCATTGACCCCGAAGACGACGTCGCTAAACAGCGTAATCAGCAGCAGGGCGAGCAGATACAGGCCGGTCGCGACGATCATCGTTTGCGGCGGTCTCCCCCCTCGAGCGCACATCGCCCGCCCGCAGCTCGGGCCGCGGCATCCACGCGCACGGCAGGTCCCGTTGCCGGAGCGTCGGCTGTTGTGCTACACTGCGCGAACCACACCAGAGCAGGAGGTTCTGATCGAGATGTCGCTTGACGAACTACGCAGACAGATCGACGAAATCGACGCCGAGCTCGTGAGACTGCTCGTCGAGCGCGGCCGCGTGGCACAGCGGGTCGGCGAGCTAAAGGCCGACGCCGACGCGCCCGTTTACGCGCCAAATCGCGAGGCCGAGCTTCTGCAGAGGCTGCTCGACCAGAACCTCGCGCCCCTCGCGCCGGAGGACGTCGAGGCGGTCTTCCGCGAGATCATCTCGGCGTGCCGTGGTCTGCAACGACTGCCCCGGGTGGCCTATCTCGGCCCCGAGCACACCTTCACGCACCTCGCCGCCCGCAAGCGCTTCGGCCATCGGGCACAGTTTCAGCCGCGCCAGTCCATCGACGACATCTTCGACAGCGTTCAGCGCGAGCAGACCGACTTCGGCGTGGTGCCGATCCAGAACTCAACCGAGGGTGTCGTCGGGCAGACGCTCGACTGCCTGCTCGAG
Organism: Candidatus Zipacnadia bacterium; assembly: GCA_029821265.1. GTDB lineage: Bacteria > Armatimonadota > Zipacnadia > Zipacnadales > UBA5352 > JALGTR01. The sequence goes on along the minus strand of JALGTR010000078.1, from coordinate 10,711 downwards.
ACCCCGCTGCAGATCTGCGCCGAGGAGTACGTGCAGATCCACCATTACCTCGCCGCGAACTGCGCGATGGACGATATACGGCGCGTGATGTCGCATCCTCAGGTCCTCGCGCAGTGCCGCATCTGGCTGCGAGAGCACCTGCCGGGCGTCGAGCAGGTGGCGATGTCATCCAGCGCCGCCGCAGCCCGGGCGGTGGCCGACGCTCCTGCGACCGCCGCGATCTGCACCCGGCCGGCCGCCGAGGCCGTCGGGCTGGACATCCTCGCCGAGCAGATCGAGGACATGGCCGACAACTACACCCGGTTCTTCGTGATCGGCGACATTGAGGTCGGGCCGACCGGCCGTGACAAGACCTCCGTTGTGTTCAGCACGCCCCATCGTGCGGGGGCCCTGCACCGCGCGCTTGGTGCGTTCGCGGACCACGACATCAACCTGACGCTGATCCAGTCGAGGCCCGCCCGCGCCCGGCTGTGGGAGTACGTGTTCTTCGTTGACTTCGAGTGCCACCGCGACGATCCCGGCCCGCGCCAGGCGCTCGATGAGCTGCGCGGCTGGTGCCCGCTTGTGAAGGTCCTCGGCAGCTATCCGGCCGAGCCGGCCTGAGATGATCCGGCACGAATCGGAAGGGCAGGCGCCGGGCGACCGACGCCTGCCCCGCGTGCCCGGGTGCGTCCCCGCTAACTGATCCTCTGCTTCATCTCCTGCATCTTCTGCAGGGCCTCCTGGCCCTCGTCGGTGTGCAGGTAGTTGGTGATCTCCTCGATACGTTCCCGAAGCTCCCGCTGGCTGGACAGAAACTCGCCCACGCGGAAGTGCCTCTCCATCTGTGCCGAGTCGGTGGTGATGTCCAGGCCGGCCCGCATGTACGCCTCAAGCTCCTCCTGGCTGATCTCGGCCTCCCGGTCCGCCGCGACCGCGAGCTTCACCAGGGCCGCGTTCACAAGCGCCGGACGACCGGTGACGAGGATCGCCACGCGATCGGCGGTCACTTCGATCAGGTTCAGCCACGGGCCCAGAAACGCACACATCAGCGTTACGGGCAGTAGAAGCACCTTCAGCGCCGGGTTCGCGCGTCGCATCCAGCGGGCGGTGAAGGCCATGCGCACGTGATGTGCCGCGATATGTCCCATCTCCCGGGCGAGCAACGCCGACAGCTCCGCCTCGTTCATCGTCTCGAGCAGCGGCCTGGTGGCGACGATCGCGCCGGTCTTCGAGGGCATTGAGAAAATGTAGGGCGTCTCGTCGTCGATGACGTACATCTCCGGCTCGTCGATCATCAGAAGCTTCGCCTGTTGGCTGAGCATCTCCTTGAGCTGCGGGTGGCTTCGGGTGAGCACGCGAGCCTGCATGCCCGCCTCCTTCAGCTCCTGCCGACGCGGCCGCACCGCCAGCAGCTGCGCAACCCAGAGCGCGAGGAAGGGATACACGAGGATAGCTGCCGGAACCCAGAACTTGCCGTGGATCCACGCCCCCGGACCGGTGCGGATCGCGAAGAACGCGGTCCAGTAGACCGCGAACCCGAAGAGAGCGAATGTGCCGCCCACCGCCTGCCAGTAAAGGCGGCTCTCGTTGGCGAACTGGTAGTCCTCGGGTCGCAGGGCGCTTTCGGGCTGCCTGGGCCGCCGGCGCTTGCGCACTCTTCGAGCCACTATTGCTCAGCCTCCAGGGCGGGCGCGATGACTTTCAGGCGATCGATATGTTGCCCATTGCTCTCAACCACGACGAATGTGACGCCATCTACGTGGAGAACTTCCCCTTCGTCGGGCACGCGACCTGCCACTCCGGTCAGCAAACCACCGATTGTGTCGTGGTCATCGGAGGAGATCTCGGTGCCCAGCCGGGCGTTCAGCTCATCGATGCGTGCTTTGCCCTGGATCAGCGCCTCGTTCGGGCCGGTCACGAGGATCTCCGGCTCGGGCAGGTCGTGCTCGTCCTCGATCTCACCGACGAGCTCCTCGAGGATGTCCTCGATGGTCACGAGGCCCTCGGTGCCGCCGAACTCGTCGATGACGACCGCGATATGCACCTTCTGCTGCCTCAGCTCCCAGAGCAGCTCGTCGAGACGCTTACTCTCAGGCGCGAGGATCGGGGTGCGAGCGACCTCGCTGAGAGCGAAATCGCGATCACCCCGGGCGAGGCGCATGAGGACGTCATTGACGTAGACGATTCCCGTGATGTGATCGACGCTCTCCTCATACACCGGAATGCGGGAGAACCCCGATTCCACGGCGACCTCCAGCAGTTCCTCGACCGACGCATCGGCGGGCACCGCGACAATGTCAACGCGCGGGGTCATAATGTCCCTGACCGTCTGCTCGCGCAGTTCGATGACGCTGTCGAGCATCTCGCTCTCTTCGGGCTCGAGGCTGCCCTCCTCCTCACCCAGGTCGGCGGCAGCCTGAATCTCCTCGGCCGTTACGAAGTGGCGATGGTGTGCCTCGCTGACCCGCAGCAGGCGCAGGACGCCGTTGCTGATCCACTGCATCAGCGCCACCATCGGCCCGAGATGCCTGACAAGCGCGCTCATAAAGCCCGAGACCGCCCGCGCCGAAGGGCCGGGACGGAGTGAGCCGTAGGTTTTCGGCACCAGTTCGCCGAAGACGAGGATCGTCGCCACCATGGCCAGGTGAGCCACGCTCTCCGTCGACGTGGCAAGGGACGCATCGGCAATGCGGTACTGCCGCACAACGTGCGTCATGAGCGTCGAGATAATCAGCACCAGCACGTTGTTGCAGACCACGAACACGTGAAGATAGTCGCCGCGCTCGGTCACGGCGAGCACGAGCTGGGCCCGTCGGTCGCCGGCCCGCGCCGCCTTCTTCATCTCGTGCCGGCTGCAGGCGAGCAGCGACGCTTCAGAAAGCGACAGCGTGAAGCTGGCGGCGAGGCACAGCACGATGATCCCGATCATCAGGCCGACCAGGAGGCTCATGACTGCCCACTCTCCTGGTCGGAATCGTCCGCGTCAACGCCCTTCTCGTCTTCCGCGTCGGTCGGTGGTCGCTCCACGATGCTCACGCGCGATATGCGCCGCCCGTCCATCTTCTCGACGGTCAGCGTCAGCGAGCCCCATTCGAAGGACTCGCCCTCGTGCGGGATACGTCCTGCGATGGACAGAACCACTCCGCCGAGGCTGTCGAACTCCTCGGTGGGCAGCGGCTCGCCCAGCAGGTTGTTCAGCTCATGCAGGCCGACGCTCGCGTCGCATATCAGGCAGGTGTCATCCTTCTTAATGATCTCCGGAGGCTCCACGTCGTACTCGTCCTGGATGTCGCCAACGATCTCCTCGAGCAAATCCTCGATCGTGACCAGTCCGGCAGTGCCTCCGTACTCATCGGAGACAATGGCCATTGTCCGACGGCCCACTTTGAGCTGGCGGAGCAGCTCGTCGGCGGAGATACTCTCGGGCACGAAGTGCGGTGGGCGGGTGGCGACACGCACCAGCGTGTCCATCTCCCCGCGCCGCACGTAGGGTAGCAGGTCCTTTATATAGAGAATCCCCACGATGTTGTCGCGGTCCTCAACGTAGACCGGCAGCCGGGAGTGCTTCGCCTCCATGGCAAGCTGCAGGGCCTCGGCGATGGTCGCGTTGGCCTCGACGCATTGCATATCCGGGCGCGGCGTCATGATCTGGGCGGCGGTCTGGTCGCCGAAGTCCAGCGCGCCGTGCAGCATCCGGCCGGTTCCAGCGGCCAGCGCGCCCTGAGACTGCCCCTCCTCGATCATCGCCTTGAGCTGCTCCTCCGTGACGGTGGGCAGCATCCCGTGGCCCCCAATACCGATAACGTACATGATGCCGCGAACGATCAGCCCGAGCAGGCCCACGATCGGGTAGAGGATGACTGTGAAGACGGCGATCACGGGGGCGGAGACGATGGCGACCTGGCGGGTGTTGCGCAGCGCGAACTGCATGGGCGTGGCTTCAGCGAAGATCAGCACGATGACGGTCATCGCGGCGAGGGCTATGAATGAGGCCAGACCCGGTCCGATAGCGGGGCCGATGGTCTCGATGCTCATCCTGACCGCGATGTGCTCGGCGCAGTAGTAGCTGCCGGTGATTCCTGTCAGAAGCGTGGCCAGTACAAGCGACCGGCGCTCCTGTAGCGACAGAAGAATACGGGCAAGCCGTGATCCGGACTCAGCCTGCTGACGTACCCACGTTCGGGGCACACCGAGGAACGCGACTTCGGAGCCGGCAAAGAACGCTGCAATGCACACGAGCCCTACGAGCAGCGCCGCTTCACCGGCGTGCGCTGACGATGATTCCAAAACCGACCTTTCCTCCTGGCTCCAGGGTTGAGCCACTGAGACTCACTGATACTATACCACAATGGGCTCGGCGCGGGCAAATCCTTTTCCGCGCTCCGAGTCGATGTCGGTGCCGATGCCGAGTCTCCGACACAGGGCAGGTCTCGGCGCGAACGAGGCGAAATGTTCGGAGAAGACCAAGCGTTGCGCCCGCCGGGGAGGATGCATTCGAATGTCCGCTCAGCCGTCGCGAATTGTCGCAGCAATCCTGCTGTGCTGTGCTCTGGTTGCGCTCGGGGCGACCTCTGCCGCCGCCCAGGGGACGCTGCTCAGTTCATCGCTTCCAGGCGCATTTGGGGTCCGCTACCTGCCCGACCGCGCCGTGGTCACATACACCGTACCCGATCCCGGAGAGCGTGCCATCGCCACCTCGTTCCGGCTCCGCGTGAGGCTTCCTCAGCGCGTGCGCTGGGGCTTCCTCGACCGTGAGCCCATGGCGGAACGGGAGCTTCGCTGGGACCGTGGCGCCAGCCAGGCAATCGTTAGGCTGCCTTTCGGCAGCCACAGGGTACATCTGGGGTGGGAGGGCAGGCCATACCTCCCGCCGGAGAGCGCGACCATCCCGATCGTGGCCGATGGCGATCCGGCCGGTCAGCTCGGAGCGCGCTTTCAGCTTGACGGTATGGAGGCCAGCGGAGACGCTCTGGTCGGTCCGGGCATCGCCAGTGTGCGCGTCGAGACGACCCCTGGCGTCAGCCCCGCGGACCTGACGCTCAGCTCTGGAAACCAGACGGTAACTCAGTGGCGTCGCGCGAACGGCGCCCTCGTGACCGCCGAGCCTCTGCTCATCGACGAAAACCCGAGTATTAACCTCCATGTCTCGGGCTACACGCTGCAGCGGAGCCCGGTCAAGCGGGTGGTCTTTGAGAACGTCACACCGCCCGCGCAGGTGGCGAAGGTCGCCGACGAGATCCCCGAGAACGCGATCCTCGTCGAGGGCGAGGACTTCGTGGACAACGGCGGAACACCGCCCCAGGTGGAGCCGGGCTCCCACTACGACACCCACGGAGGCGCGTGTGTATACAGCTTCCTCGGCGACGGGAGCTGGCTCACCTGGAAGATGCCGGTGCCCGAAGCGGGCAGCTACGATCTCTACGCCCGCATCTCCTGCGGCGACACCAGCGCCTACCGGCTGGTCGAGTTCGACGGCGAGGCGCCGGAGGGCCTGCACCTGGTGGAGTTCCCGGGCACAGGCGGCTGGGGCCACGCTGAGGGCGAGTGGTGGCTCGTGCGCCTCACTGGAGGCGAGGGGCTCGCACCGTCGCTGCAGCTGGAGGCCGGCGACCACGCTCTGACGCTGACCGGTGTGCTGCAAAAGCATCTCAACGTCGACTACCTGCTGCTGGTCCCGGCTGAGTAGCTCGGACGATCGGGCTGACAGATCCAGCGCGGGGCGCCGGCGGTGGAGCGGCGCCCCGCCCCTGCGTTGCCCTGGGCGAAGCTTGACAGTGCGCGGCGAGCATCTCTATAATCAGGCGTGCGGGGGCAGTCCGTTCGCGCTCCGTTCGCGCTGCCGCACTGATCGAACCTACAGAGCCGCGCAGACCATCATGGGATCTGTGGCATGACAGGCCCCGGCATGGCACCGGTCTTTGCGCGGATCTTTATTCATTTCTCGCGGCGTCCAACGCAGATACAGCCATCTATCGCGCACGAGCCGGTACGGTGAGGGCTGGGGCAAATCCCGGCCCTCTTTTGCGCGCCCCGTTCCGTGCGGCCGTTACGTTGACAGCGAGGGGCCCGTCGCCTATACTTGATCGTATACTTTTCTGGACTGGCCCCGGCACTTTTCCCTTGGCCTGAGAAGGAGAACAGCGAGCATGCAGTCACGTCCCAGGGTCTGGATCTCAACCATCGTTCTGCTCCTCATCGGATCGTTCCTCGTGGGCTTCGCTCCGATTCGGCTCCAGCGCGAGGAAGGCTTCGCGGTCGACAGCAAGTTTGCGTTCAGCACCCAGCAGCCGATCTACGAGTCCGCGGAGGAGATCGCCGACCGGCAGGAGGAGATCGCATCGACGCTGCGGGACGCGGGTCTCGAGGATGTCGAGGTGACGATCCTCGACAAGAACCTGCTCACGGTCGAGACCTTCGCGCTCGAGCAAGAGGAAGCGGCGGCCGACGAGCAGCTCGTATTGAACACGCTGCGCGAGCAGTTCGAGGACGTGCAGCTCACCACGCTGCCGGGCGATGAGCCGGAGGAGAAGCCCATCGCCACCTTCGGGCCATTTGCCATCTTCACCCCGGTGCCGCAGTTGCGACTGGGCCTCGACCTGCAGGGCGGTGCGCACGTGGTTCTGCGCTGTCTGCCGAAAGCGGAGATGAGCTTCGTTGCGGCCGACGGGCAGTCGTTTGTGGCGGAGGAGGGCGCCGAGGGGAGCGGTCTTACAGAGGAGCAGATCCGCACCCGGATCCAGCAACTGCTTGCTCAGGAGACCGGAGCCAACCCGGAGAAGGTCGATGTCTCCGTCGTCGGTGGCAACCGCGTGCTGGTCGAGACCGAGCCGGAAAGTGAGCAGCAGGTCGAGCGGCAGAAGGACCTGATCTACGAGTGGCTGACCGAACAGTACCCCGGCCTCGACATCGAGGCGCGGGAGCCAACGACGGTCCTCGTGGACGAAACGACCGCGGACAAGGTCAAGTATATCATCGAGCAGCGCCTGTATCGCATGGGCGAGATTCGCGAGCCCGTCATCCAAAAGCAGGGCGCCGACCGCATCATCGTCGAGATGCCCGGCGTGAAGGACCGCGAGCGCGTCCTCGACATCCTCAAGAGCACCGCCCAACTTGAGTTCCGCCTCATCCCCTCCAGATACGAGCCGGTGGACGTCAACTCCTATGAGGAGTGGAAGGATACCGAGACCGGCCAGAACGTGACATGGGAGCAGGTGCGGGTGGAGTCCGAGGTCCGGTTCACGGGCGCCGATCTTCAGCCGAACGCCAAGGTGCAGTCCGGGCAGGCCGGCGACTGGGTCGTTGCGTTCGAGCTCAAGCCCGACATGAAGGACGATTTCCATGAGTTCACCCGCCGCCACATCGGCGAGATCATGGCGATCGTGCTCGACCGCGAGTGTCAGATGGCTCCGGTGATCCGGTCAGCCATTCCCGGCGCCGGGATCATTGAGGGCAATCTTACGGCCGAGGAGGCCAGTGACCTCAAGCTGCTGCTCAACGCGGGTGCGCTTCCTGTGCCGCTCGAGATCGTTGAGAACCGCACGGTCAGCGCCACGCTCGGCCACGACTCGTTGATGCGCAGCTTCAACGCAGCGGTGCTGGGCGTTATCGCGGTCATGATCTTCATGATCGCTTACTACCGGCTGCCTGGCCTGCTGGCGGACATCGCGCTGATTCTTTACGTAGCGCTTGTGATCGCGGTGACGGCCTACTCCGAAGTAACGCTGACACTGCCGGGGATCGCGGGGGTCATCCTGTCGCTGGGCGCAGCGGTGGATGCGAACGTGATCATCTTCGAGCGCCTGAAGGAAGAGCTGTGGTCGCGCAAATCCCTGCGTTCGGCGGTGGCGGCCGGCTTCGACCGCGCGTGGACGGCGATCCTGGATGCGAATGTTACCACGCTGCTGGCCGCGGGAGTTCTCTACTGGCTCGGCACGAGCCTGATCAAGGGCTTCGCGATCATGCTCTTCATCGGCGTGGCCTGTAGCCTGTTCACGGCCGTTACGGTCACGCGCTGGCTGCTGACGATGACCGCGGGCGCACGATGGGCCCAGAAGCGCAGCCTCTACGGGGTCGGTGAGCGCTCCGAGGAGGACGAGGGGGGCGCAGGCGCGCAGCTCGCGTAGTTGACGCGCCGCGCCCACGACCGGCCGCTCACATGACGCTCAGACACGAGGAGGACAACAGGTGGATTTCTTCCGCAGGCAGAACTGGGACATCGTCGGACGCTCGTGGCTGTGGTTCACGATCTCGGGGATCGTGATTGCGCTCGGTATGGGCTTCTGGGCCGTGCAGGGCCTCAACTGGGGTATCGACTTCACCGGCGGAAGCCTGCTGCGCTACCAGTTTGAGCGTCCTCTGATCACCGAGGACGTGCAGGGCGCGGAGATCACGCAGCAGGTCCGAAGCATGCTGGAGGACATGGGTCTGGGCAAGAGCCAGATTCAGGTCGCAGGCGTGAACCAGATCTTCATACGGACGCCCGAGGTCGAGAACGACGAGGAGGCCCGGCAGCGCGATCAGGCGATCGAGGCCGGCCTCGCAGAGCTGTTCAGCGAGCGTGCCGGCCAGATCCAGTCGCTGGGACGCGAGACCGTTGGTCCGGTCATCGGTGAGATGCTGACCCGCTCGGCGATTGAGGCGCTGACGCTGGGAATCGTACTGATCCTCGTCTACATCACCATCCGCTACGAGTTCCGCTTCGCCGTCGCGGCCGTCATCGCACTCATGCACGACACGGCGGTCCTCGTCGGGGCGCTGGCGGTGTTGCAGACGGAGCTGAACACCTGGTTCGTCGCTGCCCTGCTCACGGTTCTTGGTTACTCGATCAACGACACCGTGGTCATCTTCGACCGCATCCGTGAGAACCGCAACATCCACAGGCGGGCCAACCTCGATGACGTGGTCAACGCAAGCCTGCTGCAGACCATGGCGCGATCGATCAACACCGCGTTGACGACGCTGTTCACGCTCGTCGCGCTGTATCTGCTCGGCGGCGCCACGATCGAGGGCTTCGCCCTTGCGCTGATCATCGGTATCGCCGTGGGTTGCTACTCCTCAATCTTCACCGCAAGCCCGATCATCTGCACCTGGTATCACGCGACGGAGACGGGGCGACGGCGAGAGCCTTCGCGCGCCGCGCAACAGGCAGCGGCTGAGGAGGCGGGCGCGCTCGCAGAACCGGCGGTCCTCGACGAAGAGCCCGAGCATGAGTCCGGGCCGAGCGCGAGGCAGACGATGCGCGAGGCCGAGCGCGCGGCCCAGGAGGAGAAGCGGCGCAAGCGTCGCGAGCGTCGCAAGAGGGAGAAGAAGGAGCGCGACGGGGGCCGCGAACGCAAGAAGCGCTTCTAAGCTGCGAGCGACCGGTTCCTCCAGGGCTGCGTATGTCGCGCGAGGCTCCGCCTCCGGCATACGCAGCATTGGCAACTGCGGCCGGTGGAGCGGAGAAGGGATGGAGACCATGCGCGAGAAGATCCTCAGAATCCTCACCAGTGAGGGCCGCGTTGCGGCTGAAGAGATCGCCGAGCGCCTCGGCCTGACTGCTGAGGAGGTCCGAGAGACCATCGAGGAGATGGAGGCCGACGGCACGATCCTCGGCTACCGCACGCTTGTTGACTGGACGCGGACCGACGTGGAACGCGTCTTCGCCTTCATCCTCGTCGAGGGCACGCCCGAGCATGGGGTGGGCTTCGACAAGCTCGCGCAACATATCGCGCGTTTCGATGAGGTGCACTCGCTGCACCTCACAAGCGGCTCAGCCGACCTCACCGTGGTTGTCGAAGGCCGGGATTTCCGCGATATCGCCCGTTTTGTCGCCGAGAAGCTGGCCCCATCCCCCGGCGTGAGCGGGACCTCCACCTCGTTCGTCCTCAAGACATACAAGCTCGAGGGCAGGCTCATCGGCGAGCAGCCCACGAGCCGCAGACTGGCGGTGTCGCCGTGACACGT
>JALGTR010000078.1:0-777 GCA_029821265.1 Candidatus Zipacnadia bacterium | reverse complement strand
ACATGTGACAATGTGAGGACGGGACGCATCGCCAGGCGGGCGGCGGAGCTGGCCCCGTCCGGGATCCGCGAGTTCTTCGACCTCGTGGTCGGGATGGATGACGTGATCAGTCTCGGCGTCGGCGAGCCGGACTTCCCCACTCCGTGGCGAATCTGCGACGCCGTTATCGACTCACTGCGCAACGGCGCAACCTCTTACACCAGCAATCGCGGCATGCTCGAGCTTCGCGAGGAGATATCGCGCTACATCAGCGACCGCTACGGGGTCGACTACGATCCGGAGGAGGAGATCCTCGTCACGGTCGGTGTCTCCGAGGCGGTTGACCTGCTCATGCGGGCCATCGTTGAGCCCGGCGACGAGGTGCTCATCCCGGATCCCTGTTACGTCTCCTACGGCCCATGTGTGGACCTCGCGTACGGCCGCCCCGTGACCGTCCGCACCCGCGCCGAGGAGCAGTTTCGGCTCCAATCGGAGCCGCTGGCCGAGGCGTGCACCGATCGCACGGTCGGACTGCTGTTCAGCAATCCCAGCAACCCCACCGGCTCGGTGCTCACCCGCGCTGATCTGGAGGCTATCGCGCGAATCGCTGAGGACCGCGACCTCGTGGTCTTCTCGGACGAGGTCTATGCTGAGCTGACCTACGAGGGCGAGCACATCTGCGCGGCGTCGATCCCGGGAATGCGCGACCGCACGGTCGTGCTCAACGGGTTCTCGAAGGCCGACGCGATGACTGGCTGGCGCATCGGCTACGCATGCGGTCCGGCAGAGATCATCGAG
>JALGTR010000311.1 GCA_029821265.1 Candidatus Zipacnadia bacterium | reverse complement strand
TCCGTCATCTTCGCTGCCGCAAATGTATGGCTGGCGAGGCTCGAGGAATTGCAGCGCGACGTCCCCGACAACAAGCTCGGCGCCCTGCTGCGCCGTGACTCGGTGATCCGCCCAGGCGCCTCCAAGCAGACGTTCTGCGGAGGAATGATCCGGAGCGAGGGGCGGGACGACAAGCGTGTCGATCCGCAGCGCGCGGGCGATATGCGGCAGCGCGTTGCAGTGATCCGCGTCCCAATGCGAGATAACGACGGCGTCGAGCCGCTCGATGCCGCGGCGCGCCAGCCAGGGGAGGATCACGCCGTCGGCAATCTCCCGGCCGGCTCGGGGCGCAGCGCCACCACCTCCACAGTCGATCATGACCGTGTGCCCGCCCGGGCTTCGCACCACCGCGCACTGCCCGGCGCCGACCGGCAGCAGGGTCAGCTCCACGCCCTGCACCGGGGCCCCGGCGAGCATCCACGTGGAGACCAGCAGGCCTGAGACCGCGACCCCTGTGACCAGCGGCGTTCTCGGGTGCAGCCCGAGCAGCCAGCGGTCGAAACGCTGCTGGAGCGCTTCGCGTCCGCCGAGAATCACCGCCGTGGCGACGAGCAGATAGAGCAAAGCGCACTCCCCGGTCCCCGCGCGCAGATCGCTCACGAAGGCCGTCGGGAGCGCGGAGACAAGTTCGTTGACATGTATGACCGCCTGCAGGACCAGGCGCGCCAGCCAGCAGAGCGGCGCCAAAAGCGCATCGCCGCCCGGAATCAGGGCCAGGGGCATCGCGAGAAATCCGAGGAGCATGATTGGCACTGACAGAGGCACGTTGGCGAGATTGGCGACATTGCCGCTCAGAGCGAAGCCCGAGACGCTCGCCGCCAGCAGCGGCGCGGTCGCCAGCCATGCTCCGAAGGTCCCCCAGACGACCGTGCGGAAGCCGCGGAGCGGACGAGCCGCCGGCGTGCCATCGACCCGGCACAGAGCCTCCCGCGGGAGCGCCGCGACCACACCGACCGTCGCCGCGAAGGTGAGTTGAAAGCTGAGCGTCAGCAGCGCATACGGATCGAAGACGCATATTACTGCGGCGCAGACGCCGATGGCGGTTAGCACGTCGTAGTCCCGCCGCGTCAACGCGGCCAGAACGAACAGTGCGAACATCCCCACCGCGCGGCTGATCGACGCCTCGATGCCCACGATCAGAAGCAGCAGACCGACCGCCAGGACCGCCAGCAGGGCCTGCCACCAGCGCAGGATCCGCTGGCTTCCGCCCGTCAGTGCGATGATCGCGATCGCCACCATCGACACCTGTGCGCCCGAGACCACCAGCAGGTGGACGGTTCCCGCGCGCCGGAAGGATTCCACGACATGGTCGGGCAGTGGACCTGCCTGAAGCCCATAGACCATGCCCACCAGCAGTCGGGAGTACAGACGCGCGTCGATGCCGGGCATCGAGGCATCGATCGAGGCGACCACGCGCCGACGAATCTCGAGCCCCGCGCGCCGAAGTCGCACTTCCAGGGTACGCTCGGCCCCCACCACCTCCACACGCTCAGGACGCACGATGGCGCGCACACCCTGCAGCGCCAGATACTGCCGGTAGTCGAACTCGCCCTCGGACGTGGCCGTGGGGGGCAGCTCAACACGGGCATGATGGAGCGCCACGCGATCGCCGACCCTCAACGGCGGGTCGAGCGGCAGGATCGCCTCGACGAGGCCGCTCGTCGGTACCTGCGCCCCACCGATCCGCGCACCCTCGACACGCAGCCGCACACGGCGTCCCCACGCGGTCTGCCGGGGATCATCGGCGACCACCCCGAGCAGAACATCGGCTCGAGCTGGCGCGCGGAGGGAGAGGTCGTCGCGGGGGATCTCCGTGCGCTGAGCGTAGAGGAAACCGCCGAGGCTGAGAAAGCCCAGGACGATGACCGCATCGGCGATCTGCCAGCGCAGCACGGTCGCCAGCAGCGCCGCAAGAGCGCAGACACCGGTCGCGACCGCGAGCGCCGGCATGCTGGCCTTCGTCGAGTGTGCCAGGGCGATCCCGAGGAGAAGCGCGATCGCGCAGACAAGCAGTGGCCGCCCCCTGACGCCCACGGCGTGGTCGTGGAGACGTCGGGCGGCAGCGCGCGTTATCGAGGCAACTGCGTGCTGAGCCTGATCCTGCGCCTGGATCGCCCCCCTTCAGCCCTGGAGCCTACCGCAAGGTGGCGTGGAGGCGTATCTCATCGATGGTCGCAGGCCCGATCCCCGGGATGTCGTCAAGCTCGTCGAAGCTTCGGAACGGGCCGTTGATCTGACGCCAGGTGATGATGCGCTTCGCGAGTGTCTCACCCACGCCCGGCAGCTGCTGCAACTGCTCAAGGTCGGCGCTGTTGAGCGGCACCTTCTGTGCGCGCATGGCTGTGCCTGCCGCGTGGGGGAACGTCGTCGTGTCCGGACGCGGCACAGCAGCATCGGCTGTCGCCGCGTTATGCGTCGCGTACGGGGCCCGGCTCGAGGGCTGCCCCATTGGGGCTGTGGGCGGATGGTATAGTGCGACATCGCGCAGAGGCGGTCGCGGCGCCGGCGCTGGCTGCTGAACGACCTGCGCCCCTTCGGTGCGGGCCTGCTCGCGGGCGGAGACGTCGATTTGCTGCCCATCCTCGCAGAACGCCGCGAGGTTCACAGAGTCGGCGTCCGCCTCCGGCGTGAGGCCCCCAGCGGCGCTGATCGCCCGCGAGACCCGTGAACCGGCCGGCAACTGGTAGAGGCCCGGCCTCTGGACGGCGCCGCTGACGTAGACCACGATCGGGGCCGCGAGCGGCTCACCGCCAGGCTGAAAGCCGACAGTGGATGGATGGCTCTCCGACGCGGAGCGTGGCCGTCCGGCCCAGAACGCAACGAGCACCACGACCACGGTCAGAGCCAGTATCAGCTTCTGAGTGGTCGTGATGCTCTGGAGAAACACTGCGGTCCCCCCTGTCGCGCGCTACTTCACAACGAGGTTGATCAGCTTGTCAGGAACCTTGATCGTCTTCGCGATCTCTTTGCCCTCGATGTACTTCGAGACCTTCTCCCGCTCCATCGCCATCGTGACAACATCGTCCATGTCGGTACCCACGGGCACGTCGATGTTGTCCCGCACCTTGCCGTTGATCTGCACGACGATGGTGATGGTCTCCTCCTCGGCCAGGCTCTCGTCAGCCTGAGGCCATTCACGCTCGAAGAGCGACGGCTCCCGGCCCATCCGCACCCACAGCTCGTCACAGATGTGCGGAGTGACGGGCGACAGGATGGTCACGAGCGTCTGCAGGCCCTCGCTGAAGACCGCGCGATCGGCGGCGTCCTCGACGTCCATGCTCTC
>JALGTR010000310.1 GCA_029821265.1 Candidatus Zipacnadia bacterium | reverse complement strand
CGCGCTCAGCCTCGGCCTTCTGCTTGCCAGCTTCCTTATCCTGCTGGGCCGACGCGAGGAGACCCGTCCGGAGGACTGATCGCTAAGCGAACAGGTCATCTCTGTCGAGATACACCGCAATCTCATCCAGCTTCGCGTTCACGACCGTCCTGTCGTCAAGTGACGCGGCGGTGATCTCCACGACCTGGTAGCCTGCATTGCGCAGCTTTGCGCGCCGGATGGCGTCTCTCCGTTGCTGGTGCACGCTGCCGTGGATCTCCCGCGACATGCCATCGACGTAGATGAGGATACGATCATCGGGATAGGCGAAATCCGCGACCGAGGACGTGCCGTCGTGGAGTGTCACCTGATACTGCTTCCTCGGTTGTGGGAAGTTCCGCTCCGCAATGATTCCGGCAAACCGCTCTTCGGCGTCGCTCTCTCCATTGCCATCGTCACGCGAGTAATCACGATATCTCGGTGGAATGCTGCCACTGCCTGACATTCGACCTCCGAACCGCTCCAACACCTCTTCCGCGCGATGGCGGTCCAGCAGTTTGTGATGACGCTGGTTCCAGAACGTCAGCAGACACGCATAGCAGGCTCGCTCACAGTCACACGCCTGCATCATCTCGCGGGCACGACGGCACACGTCCGACCATCTCCTCTGCAGCTGCTCCAGAAAGCCTGAGCCTCCGGGCATGGGGTCGTAGATCATAATCCACGCTGCGTCCTCGCCGCGCTGCTCGACGAAGGCCTCAAGCTCCGATTCGCCCATGTCCAGCAGTTGACGCGAGCCCGCGAGCACAGCCTCCATCAGATTCACCGCATCCGCCTGCTGCGCCAGCGGCCCGATCTCCAGCAGGTCGGAGCGGAAGTCCACATGCAGCGCCGCCCACTCCGTCGACCCTGCGCCACAGCTTTCGGCATGATACTCATCGAACTTATCGATTTCCGCCTCGCTCTGATACGGGCTGCGAACCGCGCCGCACACCGTGCAGATCGGAAAGCCGATCTGCAGGCCGGCGCGCTCGCGGCCGACCGGTCCGAGGTTCACGAGCCGCAGGTCGGCCTGCCGATAGAGGCGCCACTCGAGGTCCGCCAGCGTGCCGGACCGGCCGCCTCGATGCGTGCCCAGGAAGGTGCCCACGATGTCCTGCGCGCCGTAGTGACGCCGATCCTCTGTGTCATCGATCTGCTGGCGCTGCCGCAACTCGACCCCGCCGAGATGTATGGATATGAACCTCTGACCCGGGAAGCCCTCCCGTTCACTCGTGTCCGGGTCGATGACGGCGTCGAGGGCGGGATCGTGGATCATCTCCCGGCGGCGCACCTCCGCCGACGCCTCCTCACCCGTCTGCAGGGAATACCAGTCGATCCGCCTCACCGCGTAGACGTCACCGGCGGCGTAGATCCAGTTCGCGGGCGTGAACTCCCGCAGTGCGATCGGCTCCGGGCGCGCCAGCTCGATATATGGCTTCAGGGAGCGAGCGACCACGCTATCACGGGTCAGCGCGTATCCGGGGAAGTAGCCGTCTTCGCTGAGGTAGCTGAGCGTGTACCGGTCCTGATCCTCCTGGCGCAGCGTCTGCAGTGCGAACCGCAGCCGTTCGCGCTCCCGCTCCTCCTCGGGACTGAGGTCCCGGCCCTCCTCGGATTCCGCACGCGCGAGCTCGCGCCGACGCTTCCGGTACGAGCGCACCTGCTCGAAGAGCCTCCGCACGTGCTTCTCAAGTTCCCTCGGCATGCCGCTGATCAGCTTCTCGAGAGCACCGTCGGAGACAACGTCCGCCTCCTCACTCGGCCAGGTGGTGGCGAAGATCTCAGTCAGTGTGTGACGCAGGTCATCGGCGTGGCGATCGACGATCTCCCGCAGCATCGGAAAGCTCGGCGCTTCCTGCAGGTACCTCTGGCTCTGCCTGCCGTGCTCGTCCGCGGGTGCGAAGTAGCGCCAGATGTAAGGCGGCAGGGCGTGCGCGAGCGCCTCGGGCACCAGCGGATCCGAGGACTGCCGCAGCGCCGTGAGGATCGCCGAGTGCGCGTGCTTGCGCAGCGTCGGCTCGTTGCGCATGCTGAATGCTGGGATGCGAATGCGCCCGTCAATCATCTCCGGGGGGTGCTCGAAGTAGTAGCGGTCGTGCGGCGATGACCCGCAGTAGTCCATCACCACCGCGATCCGATGTCGGCGACCCGCACGTCCCGCGCGCTGAGCGTAGTTGGCGGGCGTCGGCGGCACATTGCGCATCAGCACCATCTCAAGCTGCCCGATGTCCACACCGAGCTCGAGCGTTGGTGTGCATACGATGCAGTTGACCGCGCCGTCTTCCGAGCGGAACTCCGCCTCGATGCGTTCGCGGTCGCTTTTCTGAACCTGACCCGAGTGCTCGACCGGATGCAGAGGCACGAAGTCCTCCTGCGTGTAACGCACCACCGCGTAGTGCTCATCGTCGACCGCGGCCTCCTCAACCGTCCCGTCACAGCGCCACTGTGCGCAACGTGATCCCGGTAGCGCCACCGCCTGCACGGAACCGCACAGATTGCAGACCTGGCGCGATGCTGCCGGGCCGATGCGCAGGCGCCCGACGGCCACCTGACAGGAATGCGCGCCCACATCCACATTGGACACCCGCCCGTGGCGGCGCTGGGTGACCTGCGCGTCCTCGAGGAAGGTGTGCGGCTTCTGCTGCAGCCACTCCCACAGCTCGCCAAGAAAGTCGCTGACCTGGTCCTCACCCCTGCGCACACACTTGCCCACGATGTGCCCGGCCGCGGTCACGCCCCCGGTGGCAAGGAAGTTCTTGGTGGTCACCTTTGCCTCGACCTTGTGCAACGTCAGCACGCTCGGCCGCCACCAGTCCCCCACACTGATCAGCCCGTCACGCACCTTCTTATCGCTCCACGTCCACCGGTGCTGCATCAGGTCGTCGGAGAGCATTCCGCGGCGCCGGTAGTAGTCCAGCAGCACGTGGATGATATTGACCACGTCCTCAGGCTCCAGGCCGAACGCCTGCGCCCAACGCTCGAAGAACGTCCGATCGGCCTCCACGTCAAGCCCCTCATACTCGATACGCGCCAGGCCCAGCGCCTCCAGGTTGCTCCGGCGCTCGCGCATCGACGCAAATTCCTGCAGTAGGAACCAGCGCACGCGCGTCTCCGTCTGCTCCACCTCATCCTGCGTGCTTCCGACCTCCAGCACCCCGTACTCCTCGGCCATGCCCACCAGCCGGTCCGTCAGCGCATCCAGCGACAGCGGCTCATCGGCCTCGCGCACGATCATGTAGAGCAGGTGCCGCAGTTCGTGGCGACGCGAGCGCTCCTTCATCCAGCAGGCCTGGAAGGCCGCCTCCT
>JALGTR010000077.1 GCA_029821265.1 Candidatus Zipacnadia bacterium | reverse complement strand
CGGCCACGGTGTTCGACTTCACCGCCGAGCGCGTGAGTGAGCTGGCCCGGAAGCGTGGCGAGGTCGCGGGGGCAGACCTCACGAAGGCCGTCACGAAGCTGCTCGCTCTGCCGAAGCGGCCGGCCGAGCCGCCGGAGTTCCGCATCCTCCGCCCGCTCAGCGGCCGCAAGTGGCCCCGTAACGCGGCGGCGGTCTATCTGCTCGAGACCGACCCCAGGTGGGGCGCCCAGGCGCTGGTCTACCAGCTCCGCGACGAGCCGTGGGCCTCGCGGCCCGAGCCGGGTGATGGCCCCGCAACGCTCTACGTCCCGCATCAGTCCTCCGACGAGGACTTCCGCGAGGACGCGCTGGCGAAGAAGCTCGCGAAGATGGAGGGACCGCTCTTCGCCTGCGACCCGCGCGGTATCGGCGAGCTCCGTCCGCAGACCTGCCACCTCAACTCCTTCGCCGACCTCTACGGCAGCGATTACTTCTACGCCAGCTACGGCCTGATGCTCGGCGAACCCTACGTCGGCTGGCGCGTGCATGACCTGCTGCGCGCACTGGACTTCATGGCCGCGTATGGCTACGATGACGTCCATCTCGTCGGCCGTGGCTGGGGCGCGATCCCGGCGGCCTTCGCGGCGCTGCTCGACGAGCGCGTCACCTCGGTGACCCTGCGCCACGGTCCGATCAGCTTCGCGGAGATGGCCACCACACAGATGTCCGTCTGGCCGCTCTCGGTGATGGTCCCTTACGCGCTGGAGAGCTTCGATCTGCCCGACGTTTACCGCGAACTCGGCGACCGCCTCACACTTGATCAGCCACGCACGGCCGAGGACAGGCGCATGCAGCGCAAGACCGCTGCGGCAAAGCTCGCCGAGTTCGGTCTCAGCGAAAGGCTGCTCGGCTGACAGGCATCCATCACGCCCGACCACGGCTTCACAGGCGGAGGAACGGTCCCGATGTACCAAATCACGACGGCCATGCTCGCGCTTGTGACCATCGCGGCCGCCCCTGTGCTGGCCGCCCACGCCGACGAGCCGCCCGACTTCTATCTCGGCGTCGGACATACGTGGGATCTCGAGGATGACAGCACGCAGCTGTCGCTGAGCTTTTCCGGATCGGGCAGTCGCGAGCTCGCGCCCGACATCGGCCTCTATGACGACAGGCTCCTCGTCGGCGTGCAGTATATGGTTCTGGGCACTCGCGCGGACCTCGCCAGCGACTTCTACGGAGGCCCGACGGCCTTCTGGTACGACAACAACTGGGGTGGTGGCGTGATCTTCGGCAAGCACCTCACTCGCGAAGTCATAATCGAGGCATCCTACCGGGCCACCCCCGACTGGGATGGTGAGATCGACCTCTCAGTCGGCTACGGCCTGCAGTGGCCGTGGTGAGCCTCTGAGCGCGGTTCCGGGCGGGTGGCTCCCAGCTCATCCTCGAGCCCGGAGACGCTCAAGCAGCGCAAGAGTCTCCGAGACGATCTTCTCCCCCATCCCCGGCTCCAGCTTGCTCGATGGCGCCGGACGCGACTCATACCCGCCCTCGTACGCGTCCTCCGTCGGCACGTAACCAACGCAACCGTTGGCCAGTTCTACGACGAAGGTGCGGGCAAACGGACTCCCGCGTTTGATGTCCATCCCGAGCCTGCAGAAGAACTCGCCCGGGTTGCTCGCGATCACGGTGTCCCCGATGGCTATGGCCTGCAGCTCAGCCGGTGCAACGGGCTCCTCATCCGCCAGCGCGTCGAGGTTGCGGAACTCCCGTGCCCACAGCTCGTTCGCCCCCCAGAGGGGGTCATTGGGCGCCCCCTGCTCGTGGCCCTCATACGCCCACGCGAGCTGCTCCTCCGACGGCCGTCGAACGTTCAGCCCTATAGTCCTGCGTGCCCCGCTGACGGCCATCCCCTCCACGAACTGCATCTGCGCGAGCACCTTCAGCGTCTCGCCTGCGACCGAGCCGCCAACCTTTCGGGCCACGGCCGGTCCGCTCCACGAAGTGTCCACGGGCGCGGTGTTGTCCACCTGCGTCACGTCGCCGCACGCGCCCTGCAGAAAGACCACGCCGAAATCCGCGCCAAACACGCCCTGCAGGCACTCGCGCATGTATCCGATCCAGTCCGCCGAAGCGTATCCCGAGCCGTAGCCGGTCGTGCCGTGGCAGGTGAAGTTCACGATGCAGCCCCGCAGCTCTCCATCCGCGTCCGCCACGCCGATGACATTGCACGACTCATCCAGCTCGCCCTGCGGATGGCTCATGTTCTCCTGCTCGGCGCGCGGATGGCTCTTCTGGCTCCCATCCTTCATGATCCATCGCCGCGGGTATGCGACACCATTCACCGCGCCGATTCCGACACCGATGCGCAGCTCATCACGCCGCCGATGCGCGTCGATCACCGCCGTCGCCATCTGTCGCGCGAGGTGCTCGAGATAGTGTGGATCGGACTCGCTCTCAAACAGGTCACACGATGGCCCACCGGAGTGCGTGTGGGAGGCCCCGAACATCACGTGCTCGGGAGGAACGTCCACCGCCTCTTCGATCATCGCGCGCGCCTGCTCGCAGGTCGAATGCTTGATGCTCAGCGCATCGACCCCAACCAGCGCCACGGTCTCCTCGCCGTCGTCGAGAACACATGCCGAGGCCCACAGCTCATCATGGACGCCCTGCGTGTATCGCTTGCTCATCCCGCCCGGGACCTCCATCCCGTAGGAGGGCGTGATATTCGCTCTCCCGAAGCCGATCAACATTGTCTCTGCTCCCTTCGTCTGCCACCGCCGTCGCGGCCTTAACTGCCGCGCTCCCTTCGTTCTGTGATGCGGCGGTTCCTCCATCCGCGGCCTCGAGGAGGAGAGCGCCTCCCTTCGGCGAATACCTCTCGCGTCATGATGACACCAGTACGCTGGAGACGATAGCAATGTCCGAGAAGAAGGTCGCCCTCGCGGTCGGCGCGCATCCCGATGATGTCGAGTTCCTCATGGCCGGAACGCTCGCGCTGCTTGGTGATGCCGGCTACGAGCTGCATATCATGACCATTGGGAACGGTAACTGCGGCACCGCCGAGCACACGCACGAGGAGATCATTCGCATACGCGGCCGCGAGGCCCGCAACGCCGCTGCGCTCATCGGCGCCACCTACCATCGCGGCCTCGTGAACGATATCGAGATCTTCTACGAGGAGGAGCTGCTCCGCCGCGTCACGGCCCGCGTGCGGCAGATCCGCCCGAACATCGTCCTCACGCACTCGCCTCAGGACTACATGGAGGATCATATGAACACGAGCAGGCTGATGGTCACAGCCTGCTTCACCCGCGGAATGCGCAACTGGCAGTCGATGCCGCGGGAGGACAGCACGTTCCAGGACGTCTACCTCTACCACGCCCAGCCGCTGGGCAACCTCGATCCCATGCGCAAGCCGATCATCCCGTCCCTGCTGGTCGATGTCACCGAGAAGATGGACGTCAAGGAGGCCATGCTCCGCGAACATCGCTCGCAGAAGAACTGGCTTGACGTCTCACAGGGCAAAGACGCCTACATCGACGCCATGGTGGAGATGGCCGAGCAGGTCGCGGACATGAGCGAATCCAGCGTCCGGTACGCCGAGGGATGGCGCCAGCACCTGCACGTCGGCCTGTCCGCCCAGGATGGCGACCCCATCAGCGAGGTGCTGGGCGACAAAGTCGAGCACATCCGCCAGACGGGTGGCTAAGCCCACTGCGGCCGCGCCACGTGGCCCACACGGGAGGAGCCGGGCTGAGGAGTGACAATCTGAGGAGGAGACGGCGATGAAGCTCGCGTCAGCACTGCTGCTCGGGGTGATCATCATGACACCGTTGGCCTGCGCCGCGCCCCGGCCGGAGATCGAGCCTGCCGACCAGCCGATCCTCGACGCATTCCTCGGCCACATCGAGAGCCTCAAGCGCCACTGCACGCCGGAGAGGATGGCCCAGTTCGCGTCTCAGCCCGAGGACATCACCTGGCAGGCGTCGCGTTACATCCGCGTGCCCCTCGTGGCCTACCAGCTCACTGGCGACCGAAAGTACCTCGACGACTTCGTCGGCTGCCTCGAGAATCTCCTCACCCAGATTGGGCACGACGAGCAGGGACATCCTGGCTGGTACGGCCTCGCTCTGGGGCTGTTCCGCCACCCGGACCATCCCGACGAGGCTGTGGACGTCATCATCACCAGCTTCACGATGGCGGAGCTGATGGCGGAGTTCGCCCTCACCGTGCGTGAAGACGGTATCGAGGACGAGTATGCGGTGAATGTCGCCCGCTATCTCGACCTGGCGCAGCAGCTCGTGGACAAGTGGGATGCCCGCGGCAACTACCGCGAGATCGGCGACCGCGGCGCGGTGTACATCACCAACGAGCGCCTCGCCCCGGTCAAGGCCCATCTCACCCAGCCACACAACAAGCACGAGATTATCACCCGCGCCCTCGTCAGCCTCTACCGCGCCACCGGCCGCGACGACTATCTCGCGAAGGCCTATCGGCTCGGCATCCGCTTCAAGCGCTGTCTGATGCTCGACGGGGAGGGCATCTACCGCTGGAACTACTGGGATCCGGCCGGCCCGTGGGACGTTCATCCCGACGACCCCACGAAGTGGAAGCACTGGATCGGCGCGGAGCATCGCGGGGGCTACTACCAGCTCTCGCTCTCCCAGGCCATCCTGATGTATGAACTCGGCCTCGTCTTCACCGACCGCGACATCGAGCGCTTCGTCCGCACGCAGACACAGGTGGCCTGGAACGGCAGCCTCGACGACCCCGAGTACTTCCGACTCGACGGACGCCCGGCGGATGAGGGCCACGTCTACCTCTGCTCGTGGCTCGCCCCCTATGATGAGCGCATCAGGACCATGGCATTCGGCGAGCCGGCCCAGCGGCGCCGCATGCAGCAGCTCGACCACGCCTGGCAGGGCGGAGTCGCCGCAACCTCCTACCTCGCCGACAAGTACCTGCTGCTGCCACGCTGGGAGACCGCCGGCCCGTCGGACGCCGATGTCGCCGCCGACTGGGCCTCAGGCGAGGGCGCAGCGCTCATCGATCGCCTCGCATTCGAGGTCACGCCGCCTGGCTATCAGCCGCCGCTCACGCCGCAGCAGGCCGAATGGCTCCACTGACATACCGTACCGGAGGGATCCGATGCAGATCAGTCCGTGGCACGCAGCAGTCGCTCTCACGCTCGCGCTAACGCTTGCCGCTCCCGCGTCCGCCCAGGTGGAGGTCCGCGACGGCCACGTCTTCGTCGATGGCAGGCCGCACTTCGCCATCGGCCTGTACTCCGTCGGCATCGCCGATCTCGAAGCAGTCGCCGACTACGGCTTCAACCTCGTGCATACCTACGGCTGGGAGGGCCAGCGGACCTTCGACGATGGCGAGGCATGGCTCGACGCCTGCGAGGAGCACGGTCTGCGGGCCCTCGTGGGGCTCTACCGGCCATCAGTGCAGGAGGCAGACTTCGAGGACGCGATCCGGCGTATCGAGAAGTTCCGCGACCATCCCGCGCTGCTGGCGTGGCACACGATGGATGAGCCCGGCTATGACGACGCCGCGGACGAATGCCTCGGCGTCGCCATCGAGGGCGTGCCCGGCCGCGAATACATGCAGAAGGCCTACGAGGTCGTGCGCGAGCACGACCCCGACCACCCGGTCACCGCGGTCTTCTGCCACTTCAACGATCCGGAGCTGTTCATCGACGCGGTGGACATCGTTCAGGCCGACTACTACTGCGGCCCGCCGATCCCCGCCAACTGGTACGCCGGCACGGGCTTCCGTGGCGTGAAGATGTTCGTCGATAACACGCGGAAGGCGTCAGGCGGTGAGAAGCCTTTCTGGTACGTCGCCCAGCTCTTCGATTTCAGCGTCTCCAAGGAGGCCGGCAACGAGGTTCCAGACGAGTGGAAGCGCGGCCCGAATCCGCAGGAGCTTCGCTGCGCCGCCTACACCGCCGTCGCCTCCGGGGCGCGCGGCATCCTGTGGTGGTCGCTCTCCCGCGCGATGAGCGGCGAGTGGCACCGCGACCAGCTCTCGCGCGTGAAGCAGTGGAATGCACTTGTGGAGATCGTCTCGGAGCTGAACACGCTCATGCCCGCCCTGACCTCCACAGACCCCGAGATCATCCGCACCCGCGACCACGTCGTCTCCATGGTCAGGCCTGCGGGCGACGATGTCTACCTCATCGCCTGCAACTACGAGCGCAGCCCATCGGATACCATCCTGACGATCCCCGGCGTCCGCGAGGCGACGCTGGAGATGCCCTTCCGCGACGAGACCGCCCGCATCGAGGATGGAGCCCTGCAGGTGCACTTCGATCCGCTTGAGGCCCGCGTCTATCGCCTCGCCGCCGACGCGGAGCGCGAGATGTGGGGTGAGTAGCACCGGCCGCGCTCAGCGGTTCAACAGATGCAGCGACGCGTTCAGGTAGGTCGCGAAGCCCGTCCACGCCAGACACGGCAGCAGCAGCCAGCCGGCCGGGGGATGAATTCGCCAGAACAACACGACGCTGGCGACGATCAGGATATCCAGCGGGATGATCACGGCCAGCCCGAGCAGTGTCGACTGCATGCCGAAGAACGCCGGCGTCCAGAGCGCGTTCAGCACAAGCTGCGCGATGAACACGCCGATGGCCATCCGCGCGCCGGGCTGGTCTGCGCGGCTCCAGATCAGGAAGAGCGCGATGCCCATCAGCAGGTAGAGGACCGTCCAGACAGGACCGAACAGCCATGAAGGCGGTGTCAGCGCCGGCTTCTCGAGCTGCCGGTACCACGCCATCGTGCCGTCCATCGCCAGACCGCCGACACCGGCAGCGGCGAAGCACACAATGATGCTGACCACAAGCCGGAGAACGTCAGTTCCCTTCATGGCAGCACCCCCGGACGAGATGATCGCTCCCTGCAGCCTATAGCCGCTGTCAGAAGGCCGCGACCTCGACGCCCTCGGCCACCTCAGCGTCCAGCCACCACGTCAACGTGCCATCCCTCGGCTCCACCATCGACGCAGGGCACTGTTGCGGGTCACGCGGGGCGTCGAGCGCGCACCGCAACGCCTCGCGCTTGGTTGCCCCGGCCACGAGGAAATGCACCCAGCGCCCGCTGTTGATCACCGGAAGCGTCAGAGTCACACGCTCATAGGGCTCCTCAGGGGCGCGCGAGGCGACCACCCACAGCTCGTTCTCCAGCAGCTCGTCTCGCCACGGGAACAGCGATGCCGTATGCCCGTCCTCACCCATTCCGAGCAGGATGACGTCGATACGCGGCGGTTCCCCACGCCCCGATTCATCACCGCAGAGCACCTCAAGCTCGGCCGCGTAGGCCGCCGCCGCATCCTTGGGCCTCGGCAGGTCGGTTGGAATCGGCCGCACTTTCTCCGGGGGGATCTCGATCCTGTCGAGAAGCGTCTCGCGCGCCATCCGGTAGTTGCTCGCCGGCGAATCATGCGCCACGAACCGCTCATCGCCCCACAGCACAAGCACGTGCTCCCATGGCACCTCACCGCCGGCAAGCGTTTCGTACAGCCGCCGCGGCGTGCTGCCGCCCGACAACGCGATGCTCGCCTGCCCGCGCTCGGCCACCGCAGCGCGAAGCTGCCCGGCCACGCGCTCCCCAAGGGCCGCGCTCGCCTCCTCGAGGGTCGCGAAGACCTTCACGTCCGGCTCGCTCATATCGGGCAGCTCTCCCCGCGCGGAATCAGAATGCGGTCGGCCTCTTCGGGCCCCATCGTCCCGGGCTCATAGGGGTAGACTGGGAGCTGCTCCTTTAGCAGCGGCGTGTACAGCCGCCACGACTCCTCCACCTCGTCCGCACGAACAAACAGCGTCTGGTCGCCCTGGGCGATGTCCACCAGCAGCGTCTCGTAGGCATCGGGCAGATCCGGAAAGACCTCCGCGTATCGGAAGCTGAGACTTTGCGTCTGCAAACGCAGCGGATCGCGCGGCTCCTTTACTTCGAACTTCAGATCAAAACCCTCGTCCGGCTGCAGCGTCAGAATGAGGGCGTTTGCGTGGACCGTCGCCTGTGTGCGCTGCTGGAAGAGCGCCAGCGATGGACAGCGGAAGTTGATGACGGTCTGGCTGCGCTTCTCGGGCAGCCGCTTGCCGGTGCGCAGCACGAACGGAACGCCATGCCAGCGCCAGTTCTGCACGTACGCCCGCATCGCGACGAATGTCTCGGTGTGCGAATCCTGCGCGACGCCCTCCTCCTCGGTGTAGGCTCGCACAGGCTTGCCATCGATCTCGCCGGCGGTGTACTGCCCGTAGACCACCTGACTGGGGTCGAACGGCGCGAGTGACCGCAGAACCTTGACCTTTTCGTCGCGAATCGCGTCTGCCTCGAACTCCGCGGGCGCCTCCATCGCAGTCAGCGTTAGAAGCTGCGTCATGTGGTTCTGCACCATGTCCCGCAGTGCACCGACGCTGTCGTAGAACTCTCCGCGGTCGCCGATCCCCAGGTCCTCGGCAACCGTGATCTCCACCGAACTGATCCTGTCGCGGTTCCAGACGCTGTCGAACAGAGTATTCGCAAAGCGGAATGTGAGCAGATTCTGCACTGTCTCCTTGCCGAGGTAGTGGTCAATCCGATAGATCTGCTCCTCGTCGAAATACCGGTGGATGCGGTCGTTGAGCTCGCGCGCCGAATCGAGGTCGTTCCCAAACGGCTTCTC
Organism: Candidatus Zipacnadia bacterium; assembly: GCA_029821265.1. GTDB lineage: Bacteria > Armatimonadota > Zipacnadia > Zipacnadales > UBA5352 > JALGTR01. Next base: position 7,905 of record JALGTR010000077.1, on the reverse strand, counting down.
GATCACGATGCGTGTCCAGCCCGGACTCGAGTTCAGCCCCACCTCGCCCAGCCGCTCGACCGTCTCGATGAACGCCCCCGGCGGTGTGGCTATGTAGAAGATCCGATTACCGGGAAGATCATGCTCCTGCTCGAACTCCTCAATCGCTGTCCGGAAGCGCTTGAAGTCATCGACGGTCTGTTCTCCGAGCGAGCGGTAGTACAGGCACTGCTGACACCAGCCGCTGCCGTCCTCGTCGATCGGCATCCCGGCCTCCTCGAGAGCCTCCTTCGCCCATTCCCGGTAGCTTTCGTCATCGAACTTCGTCCGGCGCCCGGCCGCGAGCAGCACCACTCTGTCCTTCAGCTGCCCCTGCGCGGTGAGCCGCCGCATGGCCGGCAGCAGTTTGCGGCGCATCAGGTCGCCGGTCCCGCCGATCACCACCATCAGGTGTCGCTCGATCTCAGCCATCCCCGTGCTCCTCCTCCCCCTCGCGCTTGACCGCGTGGCCACCGAACTGGTTGCGCATCACCGCAAGCATCCGGTCGGCGTAGGAGTTCTCGTCCCGCGACGCAAACCGTTGCATCAGCGCCATGGTGATGACCGGCAGGTTCTGCCCGAGATCGACCGCCTCGTGGACCGTCCACCGACCCTCCCCTGAGTCCGGCACGTACGGCGCCACATCGTCGAGCTCCTGATCGCTCTCCAGCGCGCTGGCGATTAGATCCAGCAGCCACGAGCGTATCACCGAGCCAAAGCGCCAGGTCTCCGCCACCTGATGCAGGTCCAGACCGAACTGCTCCTTGCGCTTGAGCAGCGCGAAGCCCTCAGCGTAGGCCTGCATCATCCCGTACTCGATCCCGTTGTGCACCATCTTCACGAAGTGTCCCGACCCTGTCGGCCCCATATGCCCCCAGCCCCTGTCGGGAGCCGGCGCCAGCGCCTCGATCACCGGCCGAAGCCGCTCCACGGCCTCCTCCGAGCCGCCGATCATCATCGAATAGCCCTGCTCGAGGCCCCAGACGCCCCCGGAGGTGCCGACGTCCACGAGGTGCAGGCCCTGATCCGCCAGCTCCTCAGCCCGCCGGACGGTGTCGCTGTAGCGCGAGTTCCCCCCATCCACGATGATATCACCGGCCTGGAGCATCGGCAGGAGCTTCTCGATCATGTCATCGACCGGATCTCCTGCCGGCACCATCAGCCACAGCACACGCGGCGCCTCAAGCTCTCGCACCGTCGCTTCGAGGTCTGTACTGGCTTCGATCCCCCGCTCCTTCGCCTCATTCACGGTGCTTTCGCTTCGGCTCCACCCGGCCACCTCATGCCCGTGCTTCATCAGGCGCAGCGCCATATTGGCGCCCATCCTGCCAAGCCCGAACATCGCGATCTTCATCCTCGCCATCCCTCCTGTCGGCCGCGTGGCACGATACCATCCGGCGACGGGCCGGCCACAATCCGACCCGTCGCCGATCCTGCTGCACCTCCGGGCGTCAGTCACCCAGTAGAGCCTTCGCCCGCTCCACCACGTTTTCGACACTAAAGCCGAGACGCTCCATGAGCTCATCGCCTGGAGCCGACGCACCGAATCGATCCAGTCCGATCACGTCACCGTCGGACCCGACCCACTTCTGCCAGCCGAGCGTGCTTCCGGCCTCCACACCCAGCTTCGGGACGTCGGGCGGCAGCACCTCATCGATGTACTGTTGCGGCTGCTCCTCGAAGATCTCCCAGCACGGCATGGACACAACCCGTACGCCGATTCCCTCACTCTGCAGCGCCTCACGCGCCTCCAGGGCCAGCGAGACCTCGGATCCTGTCGCCGCGATGATCAGATCCAGATCGCCCTCGGCCTCGGCCAGCACGTAGGCGCCCTTCATCGCGCCCGTCCGCACCGGCGTCTCCTCCGGATCGAGGATCGGCAGCTTCTGCCGCGTGAGAGCCAGCGCCACCGGGCTCTGGCGCTCGATCGCCTGCTTCCAGGCGATCGCCGTCTCATTCGCGTCCGCGGGTCGAATGACCGCCATATTCGGCATCGCGCGAAGGCTCATCACGTGCTCAATCGGCTGATGCGTCGGCCCATCCTCACCCACGCCGATGCTGTCGTGGGTGAACACCCAGTGCGCGTCCGCGTCCATGATCGCCGACAACCGCAGCGCCGCCCGCATGTAGTCCGAGAACACCAGGAACGTCGCGCCGTACGGGATCACACCGCCGTGCAGCGCCATACCGTTCACGATCGCCCCCATCGCGTGCTCGCGCACGCCGAAGTGCATGTTCCGGCCGCCGTAATCCTCGAGGGAGAAGTCTCCCTCGCCATCGATGATCGTCTTCGTCGAGGGCGCCAGGTCCGCCGAGCCGCCAATGAGCGTGGGCAGCCGGTCCTTGATGGCGTTGATGACGTCGCCCGAGGCGTTGCGGGTCGCGACCGGCCCGTCCTCGGGTCGGAACACCGGCAGATCGACGTCCCAGTCGTCCGGCAGCTTCCCTGCCAGCGACCGGTCCAGGACAGCCGCGTGCTCGGGGAACTGCTCGCGGTAGCGCGCCAGCCTCTGCTTCCACTCCTCCTCGGCCTTGCGCCCCCGTTCGAGGGCCTTCTCCATGTGCGCCCGCACCTCATCAGGCACATAGAACTTCTCGTCCGGCGGCATCCCGTAGTTCTCCTTCGCCGCGCGGATGTTGTCCTCGCCAAGCGGCGCCCCGTGCGACTCGGCGTCATCCTGCATCGGGCTGCCGTAGGCGATGTGCGTCCGCACGCTGATCAGCGAGGGGCGCCGGGTCTCCTGCCGAGCCGCCTCGATGGCGGCCTCGAGCGCACGCAGATCATTGCCGTCCTCAACCTGCTGGACGTGCCAGCCGTAGGACTCGAGGCGCTTGGGGATATCCTCGCTGAAGGCCAGGTCGGTCGAGCCCTCGATCGAGATGTGGTTGTCGTCGTAGAGGTAGATGAGCTTCCCGAGGCCCAGATGGCCGGCCAGAGAGGCTGCCTCGTGGGAAATGCCCTCCATGAGGTCCCCGTCCGAGCAGATCACGTAGGTGTAATGGTCGATGATCCCGAAGTCCTCGTCAGCACCCTCGGGCCGGTTGAACTTCTCAGCAAGAAACGCCTCCGCGACCGCCATGCCCACTGCATTGCCGAAACCCTGGCCCAGCGGCCCCGTTGTCGTCTCAACGCCCGGAGTATCCCGAAACTCCGGGTGCCCTGGCGTCATGCTGCCCCACTGACGGAAGTTCTTTAGCTCCTCCATCGGCAGGTCGTAGCCGGTCAGATGCAGCAGCGCGTACAGCAGCATCGAGCCGTGGCCAGCGGACAGGATGAACCGGTCGCGGTTCGGCCAGTCCGGATTCTCGGGATTGTAGCGCATGAAGCGATCGAACAGCAGGTAGCCCATCGGCGCGGCGCCCATCGGCATACCGGGATGGCCCGACTTCGCCCGTTCCACCGCGTCCATGGCCAGCCCACGAATCGTGTTGATGCACAGCTCGTCGATGTTGCTCATCGTCACCCTCCAATTGGTCGTCTGCATGCGTCGAATCGATGTCCTCTGTCATCACGCGGCCGGCGGACGCGCCGCCGGTCGTCAGTATACCATACGCTCTGGAGGTGCCGACGCAACTGCTCGATCCGGTAGCGGCAGAGCAGGTGCGCGAACGGAAACTGCCCCGTTCGCCGAAACTGCGTCGCCCTCCGCTCGTGCAGGGTCCCTCGCCGGTCCTGGTCTCGCCTCGCCGTCTCGCCAGATCGGCGGAAAGAGGGCGGCGAACGGTGGCAGGCTGTTTCAGCCAGCTCCCACACTGAATCCATTCGACGTCCGGACGCCGCTCTCCCGCCTCGTCAAGGACCGAGAGCAGACCGGCGCGCAACCGATCAGCATGGTCGAACGGGGACTCCGGCCGATAGCAGTTGCGCACGTGCACGGTCAGGTGGTGCGGGGCTTTCGGGTCGACGTGATACTGCGCGAGCTCGAACTGGAATGGACCGATCGCGCCCGCGCAGAACTCCTCAAAGCGGGCTACCCGGACGGCCGCCATCGGCTCGGCGTGCGGCCAAAGCGGCTCGAGCCCCTCGCGCTCGAACCGGGCATCGTCGGGCATTCGGGCGTTTACCTCCCCCAGTCGCGAGACCAGGCGCGCCCACGCCTGGCGGTCCTCGTCGATCTGAAGCTCCCCAACACCGCCCAGGGCGGTCATCCGCAGCAGAGTCGTTCGAGTGCGCACGGCCTCGTCAAAGGCCACGACACCCACGGTGCGGCGAGCTGTCGCGCGTATCACAGCTTCAGGCGCATCAGCCCCCGTATGAACTGGGCTTCGGTCCTCTCCGCGGCGTCTCTGAGTGCGCCCGCGTTCGCGCTGCTTTCGCACGTACTCATGGGGCTCTGGTGGTGTGTGCGAGAGGCATGGAAGTGCGGCCACGTGGGTGCAGGGTTCGGCGCGAGATGTGCCCGACCGCCTCCTGCCGTCCCCGCCGTTACCCGCCGTCACCGTCGTTGCCGTCGTTCACCGTTTCGATGAGCGCCATGATGTTCTCGGGCTTCGCGTCACCGGGGATGGAGTGTGCGGGGGCACAGATGTAGCCGCCCCCCTCCCCGACCTCCTCGAGCAGTCGGCGCACCTGCTCACGCACCTCTTCGGGCGTGCCGTAGGGGAGCAGTTGCTGTGTGCTCACGCCGCCCCAGAAGGCCAGCCGGTCGCCGTACCTGCGCTTCATCTCGAATGGGTCCATGACCTCCGGCTGAAAGGGGTTGAAGCAGTCCACGCCGAGTTCGATCAGATGCGGGAAGACCTCCTGCACCTGGCCGCAGGAGTGGATCGAGACGTACTTCCCGGCGTCCTTCGCGGCCCCATACATCCGCTCCAGCCGCGGCATGAGGAAGCGCTCCCACTTCTCCGGCCCCATCAGCAGCCCGCGTTGAGCGCCCCAGTCATCGCCAAAGTGCACCATGTCGATCTCATAAGTCACCGCCACCTCAACGAGCGCCACGTTCCAGTCGCAGATCATATCGAGCAGCTCATCGACGAACTCAGGAGCTTCCATCATATCCACGAACAGCTCGTCCATGCCCCGGAGCGTCCAGGCGCGCTCGAATAGCGAGAAGCCGATCCCGAACTGCACGCAACGGTCCCCGGCAGCGGCGATGGCCTCCTCGAAGCCCTCCCACCGCTCGGGTGCCCCGGGCTCGGGGAAGGTCAGACCTGAGAGGTCTCGCTCGGGCAGAACTCGGTTGCAGACCACGCCGATGTCCCGGTCCACGCTCCGGTCCCACTGCACCCCGAACTGGTCCTGCCAGACATGTTCGGAGACCCAACCTTCGAGCGGCCCGGGCCTGCTGGAGACGGGGTGAATGGCGTTATCGATCAGCTCGAGGTAGCTCCGGCCGTAGGCCTCGGTCATGCGCTCGCGGGCGACTTGTGTGAAGCCGATCTGGTAGGGGACGCGGTCGGGCTCCTCGTGATTGAGGGCTGCGATCACGCGCTCTCGGTTCGTCATGTCGGATGCCTCCGGACGTGAGTGTGCAGCGGGTCCGCAAGGGCAGTTCCGCGCGGCTGCCGTGCAGGCCTGCCTGAAAGCGGCCGATCGGAGGCGAAGAGACCGCTGGCGGAGCGGGAATCAGCAGGAGGGACCCCGGTCAGGGCCCCTCCTGACCAACTGACTGCAACGCTCCGTGGCGTCAGATGTTGAACTTGACGTTGGCCGACACTCCAACGCCGCCGATGCCCTTCACCGAGCTGGTGAGATTGCTCTTCGTTGAGACCGGCACGAGTGCGCGGCCCCGGACATCGCCGATGTTGATCTCGATCTCGACGACGGCCTGTACCTTGTCCACCTGCACGCTCGGTCCCATCACCTGAGCGGCGCCGACGGCAGTGCCGCCACCTCCGCCACCGACGCGCAGGATCGGGACCACTTTGGTGGCGCCGGCGATCTCCGCATCCTTCTGCCGGAGGACATCATTGATCGTGCCGTCGATGTCATCGGCGAAGCGGTTGACCACCCAGCCGATGCCGAAGATCTTGATCAGATCGATCACCGGAAAGTTGAGATCGAAGCTCTGCGCGGGCTGCTGTGGTCCAACGAAGAACCCCACGATGAACGCCCAGACGAGCACGAGCGCTGCCACGTTGCGATATCTGGTCTTTATCCTCATCGCACATCCTCCTCGCTAAAGCTCGATGTCGCCCAGGCCCGTGACGCCGACTTCCTGAACGCGGTCGAGGCCGCCGGCAGCTGTAACGGGCACGAAGATATCGATCTCGAGAACGTCCTGGAAGTGCGTCTCGACGAGCGCGCAGGCGTTCACGTCATCGACCTTCGACTTCGGGCCGTTGACCCGCGCAACGCCCACCTGCACGCCCTCGCCTACAGACACGATCGGCACGATCTTGTCGTCGTACGGCTCACTGGGCTGCCAGCCGCTGGTCGCCTGCTGCCCGCCGCTGGGTGTCGCTCCGTCGGTGTCACCGCCCGCAACCGCGGTACCGCCGTCCGCGCCACCATCATACGGAACCTGCGCGGGCTGGACACCAAGCGCCATCATGATGTTGTCATGCCACGCGCGGGCAAGCCCCTTCGCCGTCGAGCCGAGTGCCTCTGCCTCCTGGGGGTTCACCGTCACTATCAGCTGGCCATGCGCGCGCAACTCCGCGGCGCCATACGCGCCGTCGCGAATCTTCAGGTCATACGGCGAGAACGGACCGCCCGTCCACGCCCGCAGCCTCTCCGCGATCAGCTCCGCACGCTCGGGCGCGGAGTAGCCACCGGCGCTGGTGCGCATGCGAATCACAACGCGGTCGTTGATCAGCACCTCGCCGACTGTTTGTCCTTCAAGCTCGTGTGCACGGGCCTCAACGACCGGACTGCCGCCCTGCGCATAGGCAACGGCAGGGCTGGCGCCAAGTGCGCCGCTCGCGACGGTGCCCACGTAGAACGCCCCGACCGCCAGCGCCGCCACCAGCACGGCGAGACCCGCTGTCTTTGCCGTCGACATCCACCTGCTCAAGGCACGCCACCTCCTCAGTATCGATCCGCAAAACGGACCATCTTCCATGTAGGAGAAACCGCTCACGCGATCCTCTGTCAGCCTTCGACGTGACGACCGGGGCCTCCTGTTGCAGACCGGGCTTCTGCTCAGGCAGCAGGCTCTATCGCCGCGCTGCAGACTGCAATCAGCATACCCGAAATGGCAACGATGAAAGCAACAACACGGATGACACGCACGACAGCCACGATTGAGACTGCGCCCGCAAGCGTACCGGCATGCAACCAAAGCCGCGCACGCCGCTGTGAGACCGCTGCGGATCACACAACAGCGTGCAACGAGCGCAGACCAGGCCGGCGACCCATCGCCGCGTCAGTTCTCGGCAGGCAGATTCACCGTCAGGCCGCCCGGCGCACCGATATTCCACGCATGGGCACCCGAAAGCTCCACGCTGGCAGTCAGCGGCACGACAACCTCGTCCCCCACACCGTAGTCCCAGACCTCAAACCACGTGCCCTCCTTGAAATCCTGCGCGAGGGTGTCGGCGGTCGCCTCGGGGTGCTGCTCGGTGTCGATCATCGCGTGGGCGCCACTTCGGACCTCGTTGATCCGGTAATCCGCCGTGCCCTCCGCGTTGATGATATGCGCGCCCTGGTAGTAGCCGTAGTACTGCAGACGAAACTCCGTGTCGGTCATCACCCGTCCGTCCTCGGTGCCCGTTACGCGGCCTGTCCCGATGCGGCCGTCCATCGCAAGCGCCAGCTCCACACCATCCCCCGCCTCACGGGTCTCCAGCACCTCATAGGCCACGCGCTTGCCCTCATTCTGGATGAAGACCGTCTGTCCCACAAGCGATTCCGGCGATTCCGGCGCCGGCGAGACCGTCACCGCAAAGTCCGCGCGGTCCACGGCAGTGATCCGCCCGCGATACTCCGGCGCATCGAGCCGGATC
>JALGTR010000309.1 GCA_029821265.1 Candidatus Zipacnadia bacterium | reverse complement strand
GAAGTCTTCTCCGACTGTCAGCTCAACCTCGAGGGGACTCTCCAGGCCGATGCTCACGGAGTGCGCAGGGGTGAGGATGGGGACATTGCGGTACTTTGACCCTCCCGCCAGCCAGCTCTCGGGGTTGCCATCGCGTGCCGTGACGAAGTAGAGCTTGTCGAGCGTCGCCATACTCTCCGGATCGCCAAGCTCGTTGAATACGGGATGGTTGGGGTTGAACATGTTGAACGTGTATATTCCATCCGCCCCGGCGTTCCATACGTTCATCGCTCGGCCGCGGTACCCCTCAATCGACATGCGCCGGAAGCGGCTCTCGCTACGCACACGCGAATCGCTCAGGCAGGGGTAGACCTGGACGCCATACCGGTGCCCAAGCTCAACGCTGTACTCCCACGGGTTGAGGCGGAAGTACCCGGTGGTCACGAGTATGTCGAAGAGGCCCTCCTCCATCCACCGCTCGATGTCGAAGCCCATGTCCCGGCAGAAGCCCACGGAATCGGGGACGCGCACGGACACGAGGATCGGTCGGCCGCGCTCGCGTCCAACCTCCTCGGTCATCTCGCGGATGCGGCGCATCAGGTCGGTCATCATGTCACGCTCAGCGTCGGTGGCGACCCCTCCGTTGGCGACGCTTGGGAAGTAGCACAGGTGGCGGAAGTAGTCCAGTTCGATGCCATCAACGTCGTAGTTGCGGCAGACCTCCTCCGTGAATCTGAAGGCAAGGTCTCGGATCTCGGGGATCGCGTAGTTCACCGAGCTCCATCTCCCGTAGGGCGTCCGGTCAACGGGGTTGCCGACCAGCCACTCGGGGTGCTCCTCCTTAAGCGGGGGGTAGAGCAGGTAGGGTTTGTCGGGGCGGTAGGCGGCGTCGTGGGTGTCGTTCATGCGAAACGACCAGAATACCTCCATATCGTTATCATGGCCGAAGTCCACGACGCTCTGCAGGCAGTCGCTGCCGAGGTCGATGAGGTCCTGTGTAATGTTCCGGGCGTTGGGCTGGATGCCGTAGTCGCCGGGGTGCCTGGTCAGGACGGTGCCGATCTCGGTGTCATGCGTGAAGAAACTGAAGCCGGAGCTGATGGTGCAGTAATAGATGGTGTCCACCTGCGAACCGGCAAGCGGGGTGGTGCGCAGGTTGAGGAAGTTCTCGACCGTCACCTCCCGGTCTCCCGGGAAGTAAAGGCAGTCGCAGCCGTCGTTATTTGCGATGAGGCGGCGCGGCTTCTGAGCCAGCTCTTCTCTCATGTCACGCAGCTCCTCAAGCGAGAGAGCCCCCGCGGCCTGTTGGGCCGTAGCGACTCCCAGAGGATAGATGACGGCGATACAGGCGACCACGAACCACACGACGCGTCCCATCTTCGCTGAACCCATCGTCAACAGGCCTCCCGGTGCGGTCTGAGCGGTGCAGGTCTATTGTTTCCGGGCCAAACAGAGACCTCCCCGGGCCAGGCAGAAATGCCACGGTGGCGGCCGGGGTGCACAGCTGCCGTGCCATACGAGGGCTCGGCCACCGAGCAGGCAGGGCAATTCCGTTCGGCCCGATAACCCGCGCCCTGACGCTGCGTCAGATCGACGCCGATGCCCTCGATCGCCGCTTAGCGGCGACGCCTCAGCACAAAGACTCGGCCCGAGACGACCTCGTCGAGCGCGAGCGCCGCAGCGTCGCCGCGGACCTCGCAGGGGATCGACTGCAGGCCCTCGGGCGTGGCCTCGAAGGCCTCGACGTCGCGCAGGTAGTCCGGCAGCGAGATCGTGACGGTCAGGTCGCGCGCGGGCTCGATCCGGGGCGGATCGGGCTTGCTGGCGGGGATGTGATTCGCCACCGCGACCACGATCGCGTCGGATCCGCACAACAGCGCACCCGCCCAGACGCGCTCCTTCGGCCACGCCTCGTTTCCTACGACGCCGGTCTCGACGAGGCCCGCGTCGGTGCTCGCCCAGTCCACCGGGCAGCCGAGAAGCAGTTCGTCCTCGATGGCTGCGATCAGCGCGTTCATGCGCGCGATCTCCTCGCGCACGGCGTCGTTGATCTGCCAGCCGCCCGCGCCGGCTGAGTACACCCAGCTTGTGAGGCCCTTCGTGCCCACTCCGAGGGCCTGGACGACATTCTGGCGATACTCCTCGGGGATCGGCCCGCGGGCGTTGCCGGGAACTCCCTGGCCTGAGCGCCAGCCGAAGGCCTCCAGGCAGGCGTAAAGGGGCGCAGGGGCGCCACAGCGGCGCACGTAATCGAGGCTCTCGCGGACGAAGCTGTGATCCGCCCCGTAGAAGTTGATCGGATAGGGATCGAAGCAGGCCACGTCCGCAAGCTGTCCGTAGACGCACCAGTTCAGCGGACGCGTGGTGCCGTTCATGATCACCCACGTGCCCGCGCCGGGGGCCTGCGTGCGCACGAGCGTCCCCCAGCCTGAGTGCATCAGCCGCCGGGCGTTGTACCCCAGGCCACGGTTGTACCCGCCCCCGCGGTTGTCACGCGCATCAGGCTCATCGGGGCCCATCACGAAGAGAACGCGCTCATGAGCATCGAACATGCGGTCGGTGTTGGTGACCGTGAAGATATCGTGCTCGCGGCAATCCTCGAGCGATCGATGGTGCCACATGCCCACGTTCATGTTCATCTCGCCGCAGATCTCCGATGGTACGTGGATCGAGCTGCGCGGGAATATCCACGGCAGGACGCGGAACTGCGCTGCGACCCACTCCCCCGCCTCAGTCTGCGCGCCAACAACGTGGTATGACCAGGGCTCCAGCGGGCGATCGAGGTCCGCCACGGCCAGCGCGATCCCATCTGCGAAGTCCGCCCCATGCAGTTCGGCCTCAACAGGGCGTCCGTCAAGTGCTATTGCAGACAGCCTCCCCCGCTGCCCGGCGGCGCGGGGCCGCACGTAGACGTAAAGCCTGTCGCCCCCTTCGCTCGCGACCACGTAGTCGATCGTAGCGGGCGGGGCGTCGTAGGGAATGCGTACGCGGGCGGTCGGCGCGTTCTCGCAGGGGACCGAGAGGTCCGCGGCCGGTCCCTCCGGGCGGCGGCGGAAGCGGATGTAGACCTCCGCGCACTCGCCTGGCTGAAGCAGGCGTGGCCGGACGCGATGCCAGATGACGCCGCGCGCGTCCCATTCGCTGGTCTCGAAGTCAACGTTGTGGTCGGCGAGGTCGCGACCGTTGAGGCGCAGATCGCTGTCGATGCGAACCGGCTCCGGGCCGGGGTTACGCAGGTAGACTCGGAGGGCGCCGAAGTCCTCGTGCTCCTCGTAGAAGCGTTGGAGGCCCGCGAAGATCAGGCCCGCCTCCTGCTGCGCGTGGCGACCCTCAACGGCCTGAGAGTCGGCCGGCGGCGGGGGATCGGGAAGG